>JAUWCZ010000003.1 GCA_030609055.1 Chloroflexota bacterium
AAAGCGATTAAAACCTATCGTTTTCACTGTGTGTGGTCGGGCAACAATCCATAAAGCTAAACAGTTAAGCCTCTTGGCAAGATAACCGAAGGTTGATGAATATGTTCCTCGATAGCCGTTGTCACAGACGGCAGTCCAGTCGCTAGATGTGGGGATTAATAAGAATTTATCGCTGTTCGACCTTTGAAGGGGTAATAAACTACGTAAGACCGTTTCGAGATCACCAGAAATTTTGGAATCCTTAATAATTAGCTGGTGATCAAGCCGGGAATTTATCTCTTGAATCCAGGTATGGAACTCATCCGCCACTGATTGAATATCTGCCTTAATAAAACCCAAGCTTGTAGTGATGGGCGCAAGTTTATCGGAGAAAAGCAGATCTGTGAATTCAATAATCATAGGATCATACCCCAAAAATTGGAAATGGTCTAAACGGGGGAAGATATGGTTCTTTCAAAAGCTATTATCCATCCTCACTGATGGAGTAATTTAGGTTGCAGTCATTCGTAGGTGATTGTGGTGTAGTTATGTTGTGTCTAAACCCTTGATCTGATGAGGCTGCAGAGGCGAAAACGATCCTTCTCGGCTTTCAATAAGCGTGAACGGGATTTGATTCTTTCGGAGTTCCCGACACCATTCTTGGTAGACTAACTCCAGGCTCACTTGTCCAAGTAATGCCATTCTCTGCTCTTGTAGAAAAAGCACATTGTGCTGACGACGCAGTCTTTTTGGCTCGCTATCAATCCGTGCTGAAATTCTTTTTTCGAGCACGGATCGCCGAGCCACGAGAACAATAGCTTTTTTCCCGCTTTTTTGGGAAAGAAGCTGCAACCAGAACGGCTCATTAAAATTTGTGTAATTATCAGGTCTGAGGAGATTTTCCTGGAATAATTGATTGGCAGCCCGGAGAATACTATAGTGGTAGTAATAATCAAAGTCAGGAACAATTTCCTGCTTTGTTATATACCGTGGAAAGATCACCGGCGCCGAGTGAGAAATATCAGTATACTGCTTTCTGGCTGGGCTGGTGAGGAAAGTGCTTTTTCCTGAGCAGTTTGGCCCGCTAATAATCCAAATCATGAAAAGTTCTTGATCCCTTAATGATGGGACCGTTGATCTAGTATAACATTCGCAGTGATAAAAAAAACTTGCGTATTTGACCGATATTTGAATGCAAAGAAACAATAGCTATCATTAAAGAGATGATTATCCAAAACGAATAAAACGATAACAACCCTAAATATTCACGTTTAAAAGATTCCATCCTCTATCATTTCCATAATTTTTCTTTTCACCATAGGTTTTAATCTGATCCGGTTATTCCTAAAGTGTTTTCACTAGATATTCCCGATTTCCATCTGTTTTCTCTTAGTGATCAGAAAATCCTGATTTGACAAAGCAGCTTTTTGAGCTTCTGGATAAATAGGATTGAGACAAAACTAGGAGCGGGAATCTACCATTTAAACCTGTTTTCATCTTTGATTTGATACATATCACGGTCCGCCATATTTAAGATTTCATCTATCGTGGTGACATCATCTGTGAACCTTTTTACACCAATACTTGCTGAAACCCTGATCGATTGAGTATTATCTATGAGATGAATATTCCTGATGATCTGGATTATCCGAGTGCAGTATTGCTCTAAATCAACATCTTCAGACTGTGGGACCAGTACAACAAATTCATCTCCGCCCCACCTGGCAATGTGATCCGTGTTGCGTATCCTTACTTGGCATTGATGAGCGATTTCCTGAAGCATTTTATCGCCAACGGCATAACCGAACCGGTCGTTAATATGCTTAAACTCATTAATATCAAATAATACAATAGAAAACTCCACGCCATACCTTATTGCGCGATCCAATTCTCTCTCCGCTATCTCTATAAATGCCCCGCGATTGCTGATACCTGTTAAATCATCTTGTCTTGAAAGATTCTTAAATTTTTGCTCTGTTTCATCTAAATCGAATAATAGCTTTAGAATGATAATGCTAAAGAATGCAGTTGTTGCTCCGGGTGTTACAACTGTAGCAATTATCCCGGGCCTGGTAATTTTCCCACTGGTTAACAGCATAATTCCGATTGTTAATAATACAGAGATGATTATCGTGAGAAAAACCAGAACAATAACTGATCTAAATATCCCGATTTTTAGGAACCAGCCTTTAATTTTTTCCATATGATCTCTCTGATTTGACAATCCAATCCGTGTGTATTAATATTCTTCTTCTGTATATTCTTGTTAGTTAATAGATTCAGATTTGGCGAAGCGTCCAGGTTTTGGCAGGTCGATATCGGTGTAGGTAAAAGAAAATGGCAGCCCCCGGCCTTCTTTGGGTGAGCTGGTTACATGAAAATGCAGGTGAGCACTAAAAAAATCCTCTGGTATCAATAGGAGTAGAGGTTGAGAATCTATTCCCAAGTGTTTTCTCTGTCATGGCTACTCCTCCTTGTGTATTTATACCGTTGATTTCTATTTTAAGTAAGTAGAGAAAAACAGATCCAAATTATTAGGACTCATAATAGTTGGTGATTATTTCCGTGCTACAATATCGTTATCATGGCAGAGAAGAATGGATCCCCGGCAGGCTCCAGTTTCTGGCAAATCATTTTCCCAGCGCTGATTGGTTTTATAATTATTCTCCTGATATGTGTTTGGTTGGTGATCAACATAAGTCCCGGGAATCTCTCACGCTTTGCGGAGATATCAACTGTGCTGCTGGTTCTTCCGGTTTTGTTCTTTTCCTTGATCATCATGTTAATTCTTGCTGCTGCAGTTATTTTGGTGATCAGGCTCATACGTGGAATCCCTCCCATAACCAATCAAATTCTGGAATTCCTTTCAAAGATCCAGGATGGAGTGAGAAAAATCTCACAGTTGATTGTGAATCCGGTTATCCAACCGGCGAGGATCCTGGGGGGAATCCGGTCACTTTTAATCAGAAAGAAATCCAGATACAGGATTGAATAGAAAGGTGGTAAGTGGTTATGAATGATGAAAACCAAGAAAAGCAGGTAAGTTATGGACTTTATATCCTTTTGGGCGCAATATTAGGCGCGTTAACTGGCGCAGGCGCAGGGTATTTATTGACAAAACGGATTGAAGAAGGGGAGGAGATTCAATTCACAGCCGGGGACGGGATTAAAATCGGGGGATCCATAATTGCCTTTTTACGGCAAATATCCAGCCTTGGTAATTAATGATTCTGTACCTGTAGAAAACATCTGTTATGTCTGGTAAAAATCCCTCCCCGCGGGATGTTTTTGTAGGGGAATTCCGACGGGAATTCTCAATCTCCGCTGATGAGCACTGGATTTTAGATACACCGGGGGGAAATGCTTTGTATGCTGCAGCTGGTTACCTGGTTTGGGAGAAAGATACTTCCCCCGGTATTCTAACCAGAGTAGGCGAGGATTTTCCCCAATCGTGGCTGGAAGAATTTTCAAATCAAAGAATCAATATTGATGGTGTGGTGGTTCTCCCCCAGGCATTAGACCTCCGGGCATGTTATGTCCATCAAGGACACCAATCCCATCAGGTGGAAGATCCTATTCCGCACTTTTCCAGCTTGGGGATGGCTTTGCCCCCTGGGTTAATTGGATACCCATCACAAACTCAAACTCCCACGGGACGGAGATCTGCCAAAGCCACATCAATCCGGGAAAGAGATATTCCCCAAAGCTATTTAACAGCGACTGGAGCACATCTCTGTCCTCAGGATTATATTTCCCATAATCTTCTTCCAGCAGTCTTACGGCAGCAGGGTTTCTCAACTATCACACTAGATCCTTGCTCATCCTATATGGATCCGGCTTTTATTGGTGATGTTCCAGCCCTGGTCATGGGACTCACTGCCTTCATCCCTTCTGAAGACGATTTAAGAAATCTCTATAAAGGGAAATCCACTAATCTGTGGGAGATGGCATCGGAATTATGTCGGTATGGGTGTGAAATGGTGATTATCAAGCGTGGGGAGAATGGGCAGTACCTTTATGATTCGGGGACAGATAAGCGCTGGGATATCACTGCTTATCCGGCAAGAGTTCGAAATCCTATCGGGGCTGGGGATGCTTTCTGCGGTGGTTTTTTAGCGGGTTACCGGCGTACTTTTGATCCCCTCCAAGCTGTCCTATACGGGAATGTAGCTTCCTCTCTCGTCATCGAAGGAAACGGTCCTTTTTATGCGTTGCAGGCAATACCGGGATTGGCTGAAGCTCGGCTGGCTTATATTCAGGGGGCGGCGAGAGAGGTTTGATAGATAAAAGGGGGAAAACAAGGGAGATACACTTCGCCTTTCTCATCCATTTTCGACTGCACTCAGCCCTGCGGGCTTTATTCCGCCTGTCCTGAGTTTATCGAAGGGCTCAATGAGTTAAAGCGCCTGGAGAGAACTCAATCTATTAACTCTCAGAGCGGACACCGAGCTCAGGCGAGGTGGAAGTCGAAGAGATTAGTTACAGGTATTCTCTAATTCCGGTTCCACTCAGCACAAATTATCTCCGCGGATTCAGGTCGAGATACCCATCTCCAGAAAACAGGTTCGTCAATTGGTTAGATTGAACCTCAAGTATCTTACTGTTTTCAAAAAAAGGAAAGTCAAAGTTTGTTGGATCCCCGGCTTTTTTTCCTGGTATCGGCATTAGTCTGGCAGTGAGGGGCTTGTTGAGCCTGGTTGAGAGGGCTGCCAGATCAAATAAAATAGCGCTGAGCTGATCAGAAGATATATCTCCTGGAAGCGGGATGGTATCCAGGCCGGTTCCGCAGACTGCTGAAAAAAGGAGTAAGTCCTTTAATACGAGATGGCCATTTGCAGCCCGGTCTGCCAGGATCGCATCTTCCAGTAACGGAAAAAATAAACCGCTGAATCCTGTTCGGGGAAAATCTGCCTGGTCAATAGTACTAGCCAGGAAAGCGGCAGCAGCCAACGATCCATGGTCCCCCAACGGTTTTACCCCGAGACTCTCCAGTGCTGTACCAATTGAGAGATCTGTCTGCGGAAATGGCGCCAGTGAAAAATCAATCCCGGTGAATGAAGTCCGGGAGTTCTCTTCTAGCTCCTGGGATAGCCGATTTAATTTCTTTCCATGCTGTTCAATTTTTGATACTAACCTGTCTCTGGCTTCCTGAAAAGAGGAAGCCGCTGAGAACGATTTTACTGCCAGATCAGCTCCTTCCACCGCAATTGAAAATACCGGCTTATCTCCCTGATGGTATGCTGCCGGAAAAAATGGAGAGCCAGGAGGTACATTTCCCAGGGCGGCAAAAAACAAATTGGCAAATCCATCCGATTTTTGTGGAGCAAGTTTGTGAATGATATCTCCGCAGAACCTAACAGATTGTAGTGAAATACCTCTTTCAGGATCTGTCATCAGCCCGGCACAGAAGGTACTTTCAGTGCTCTGAATTAGATCCGGGATAAGAGCGTAGCTATCAGGATAGGAAGGGATGGCGGGTCCAAGGGATAAGTAATCAAAACCCAGGGATTTAAGGGAGTGCTCCAGCTCTTCTGCGTAGGAGAGAACCCTGTCGTTTTTTAACTCATGCAGGAATAATGGAAAAGGGGGCGTTGCGTAACGAATCGTTTGAATCTCGTATCCGGATTGTTTAAAAATACCTTTTACCTGTTCGATAAATATTTCTGCCAGGGATAAACATTCCTGCCGGATGGGATATCCGGGATTATCAAACAATGTCAGGGAGCGAATTTTCATAAATCTATACCAGGAGTTCCTATTTTTCCGAGGAGGACACTAAATATCAGGAGGTGGGATTAATCCCCGGCATTAAAAATAATCTTTACGGACGATTTCCCTCAGGGTATCTATCGATTGGAAATTTCCATTTTCATCTGCATAAAACCAGTGCAGCCAGCCATTGGCAGGTTTTCCATCCAGGATATGTTTTGTGGTTTGATGGATTGACCCCTCAAACCCGTTATAGAGAAGATTTCCATTTGGTTTCACAGTCGCAGTTTGCTCCGGATTTAGATTAAAACAAAGTTCCTGTCCAGGTTTTAATAATCCGTATTCAAGCAACCGGGCAAAGGGGACCCGGGGTGCAAGACGTTTTTTATCCTTGATATCAAAGGTTTGAGGAGCAAATTTTTCAGGCTTGATCAGGTCAATTCGTTCCTGGGCGACGGGAATGTAGAATTTGTCCTGCTCAATTCCAATCCAATTCCTATGCAGGATTTTTGCCGCAGCTCCAGTAGTTCCAGTACCGAAAAAGGGATCGAGAATCACGTCTCCCGGATTGGTAGAGGATAGAATCACGCGGTACAACAAAGCGAGTGGTTTTTGAGTGGAGTGAACCCGCTCTCCATTTAATCGTATGCGTTCTTTCCCTTTGCATATTGGGAGTGTCCAGACGCTCCGCATTTGTTTTCCATTGTTAAAGGGTTTCATTGCATGATAATTAATGGTGTATTTTCCAGATTCGGTTTTTTTAGCCCAGATTAAAGTCTCATGGGCATTCGTGAAACGAACACCACGGAAATTCGGCATGGGATTTATTTTCTCCCAAATGATTTCGTTTATGATCCAAAAACCCAAATCCTGGAGAAGTTTTCCCACCCGATAAATATTGTGATAGGTACCGATCACCCAGATAGCACCATTGTCCTTGAGCAGTCGATGAGCTGCCTGTAACCAAGCCAGGGTAAAGGCATCATAGGACCGGTAATCTTCGAATTTATCCCATTCATCATCCACGCCATCCACTTTACTGAAATCTGGTCTCCATAAGTCTCCCTTGATCTGCATGTTGTAGGGTGGATCAGCAAAGATCAAGTCGATGGAGTTTTCAGGAAGCGCATTCATTTCCTTTACAGCGTCCCCGTGAATGATCTGGTTAATTGGTAGGGTTTGGTCTATCATAAAAAATACCAAATATCTAATATGAACCTTAAAGCCGATTTGCTCGGGTCCTCTGCCGAAGGACTTCATACATCAGTACCGCCCCGGCTACCGCTGCATTTAAGGATTCAGTGTCATCCTTCATGGGGATATGGATCAGGGCATCAGCCAGATTGCGAGCGTCTTTTCCAAGTCCGTGGGCTTCCCCGCCGATGAGCAATCCCAGGGGATTTGTCAGATCAGTATCCCAATACCTCGTTCCATTAGCCATATCCGCAGCAAACACCGTCAGGCCATCTGTGGCTATCTTGATCTCTTCCCAGGAGCAGCTAAAAACCGGCATTCGGAAATGGGCTCCCATTCCCGCCCGGATTACTTTGGGAGATGTGGGATCCACTGTTCCTGGTGAAAGCAGCATAGCCTGGGCACCGGCAGCTAGTGAAGTCCGCAGTAGCGTTCCCAGATTACCAGGATCACGGATTTCATCTGCAATCATCAAAAAATCCACATTAGCTGGTAAGGGTAGTGGTTGAAAGGGTAGAACAGCCAGGATACCCTGGGGAGTTTCTGTGTCACTGGCAGATTTTAGTACATCCGGGGATACTTTCTCACAAGGAACTCCCCTCTGTATAAATACCTCCAACAGCTGTTGACCCCGGCGGTCGAGGTTCGACGTGAAGATCACTAGTTCCGGTATCTGATGAGATTTTAGGGCTTCTTCAAGTATACGAACGCCCTCAATTACAAAAGCTTTGTGCTTTTTTCGAGACTTGGCCTGGCTCTGCAGAAGTCGTATGCGTTTTATTTTAGGGTTTTGGATGGAAGATATCATATCTGAGCCTGATCCCAAACAGCGGAAAAAATGGAGGCAGCACCCTCATCATACAAAACCAGCTGAATAATCTTCAACGACGTGTCAGGTGTAGAGTCAGCATATTCCTGGATTCCCAACAGAAAAACCTCAGCTGCGGATTCAAGAGGGAAGCCGAAGATACCGGTAGAAATTGCCGGAAAGGCGATGGATGTTATTTTCAATTCTTCAGCCAGCGCCAGCGATCCCTGAACGGTGGAGCGCAATTTTTCTTGTTCATTTCCGGATCCCCAAACTGGTCCAACTGCATGTATGATATGCTGGAAGGGAAGCTCACCAGCGTTTGTATAAGCTGGAGACTCATGTTCTACTGGACCATGATCACGGACCCAGGCAAAGCTCTCCTGCTGCAGGATCGGACCTGATTTGCGGGAGATTAAGCCAGCCAGCCCTCCACTGTGATTAAGCTGACTGTTGGCAGGGTTGACGATGACATCCACAGCTGCTTGGGTGATATCTCCTTGGACTAATTGAAAGTGAAGCCCGGAGGAAAGGGAAGTTTCGCGTAAGATTTTGGTCATATACCGCTCAGCATGCCCAGTGAGGAAAACTATTCGTTCTGATTGACAAGGAACCTTCCAGAATCGATTGTAGCATTAAAAGGAAAAAGGACAGGGCTACCCTGTCCTTTTTATTTTCTTTATTACATTTCTATTTGATGGCTGCATTTGCCTTGTCTACTACCTTGGCAAATGCTTCGGGATGTCGAACAGCCATATCAGCTAGTATCTTGCGATTCAAGTTGATTTTGGCTTCTTTTAATCTGTAAATAAAGCGGCTGTACGGCAGGCCATTCAAGCGGGAAGCAGCATTGATCCGGGTAATCCACAACCTGCGCAGATCCCGTTTCCTTGTTCGGCGGTCCCGGTATTCATACCAGAGACTCTTCAGCATGGCTTCATTTGCACGGCGGTAGAGACGGCTCCTGGTGCCGTACTTTCCTTTTGCCATCTTGAGTATTTTTTTGTGCCGTCGCCGGCGGTTTGAACCTGTTTTTACTCGTGCCATTCAATTCTCTCCTGCAGTCCCCTGAGCGCCGGTTGCTTTTCCTTTCTGGAAAGGCACCTGTTACTGCACCCAGCAGCTGCGATACTTGATAAATCCAACCGGTTTTGCTGATTTTCCAAATCATGGGCTGACACACAGAGCGATGGCGGTTTCGGTTGGAGATAAACCACCCTATACACCTCTGAGATAGTTGGAAAAGGAAGTTTTATTCTTTTGCAGGGGCTATCACCATAAGCATGGAATAGCCTTCCCGGGATGGTTTTTGTTCTATCACTCCAACGTCACTGAGTTCTTCAGCGATTCGGTTCAGCATATCCAAGGCAATTTCTGGATAATGCACTTCCCGACCCCGGAACTGAATCCGGACGTTGACTTTCTTATTTTCAGTCAACCATCTGCGCGCGTTACGTATTTTGAAGGTGCGGTGATGTTCCGTGGTTTTTGGCCGCAGGCGTATTTCTTTGACTTCAACGATTTTTTGTGCCTTGCGAGCCCTTTGGCGCTTTTTTTCCTGTTCGTAAAGGAATTTCCCCAAATCCATCACCTTGCATACCGGCGGATTTGCATTGGGGGCTACCTCTACCAGGTCTAAATCAGCTTCCCTGGCAATGTTTTGGGCTTCTTCTGTCGGAACTACTCCTATGTTTTCCCCATCGGGGTCAATGAGGCGAACTTCGCGAGCCCTGATACGATCATTCGCCCTGTAGTTAATGTCTCCTATTGCTCTCTCCTTTATGATATTAACCTAGATTTTGATCATACCATAGATAAGGGAAAAACGTCAACGGAAGAATGCGGAGGCAGCGGAAATGTGAGAGGTTTCCGCTGCCAAAAGATTTAGACCTGGGAGTGATTTTTTATCTCCTCAGACATTCTGGCAATCAAATCATCAATACTGATTGGATCCAGCTGGGAACCCGAGCGCAAACGTGGTGCAACTGTGCCGGCTTCCTCTTCTCTATCTCCAACAACCAGCATATAGGGGATCTTTAGTTTCTCTGCATCACGGATTTTGGCACTCATCCGGTCACTACTGTCATCCACCTTAACCCGAAAGCCAATTTCTTTGAGTTGTTCAGCAGCCTTTTCTACATAAGGCAGGTTGCGATCCGTAATCGGAATTAACACAGCCTGGGTCGGAGCTAACCAGAGCGGGAAAGCTCCTCCGTAATGCTCAATTAATACGCCCATAAAGCGCTCCATGGATCCCAGCAGTGCCCGGTGGATCATATAGGGCCGATGCTGTTTTCCATCTTCTGCGATGTAAGTCAGATCAAATTGATCAGGCAAATTGAAATCAAACTGGATGGTACTTAACTGCCATTCCCGATCCAGCGCGTCAATCATCTTCAGATCGATTTTGGGTCCGTAAAATGCAGCGCCACCCTCATCCATGTCGTAGGGCAGTTTCGCGCGTTCCAGGGCAGCCCGTAGAGCGTCCGTGGCGTCATCCCAACGCTTACTCTCGCCAGGGGATTTCTCAGGGTCTCGGGTTGCTAGGTAGGCATGGAAGTCTTGAATGCCAAAACCACGCAGGATATGGAGACAGAAGTTTAACACCCGATCAATCTCTTCAGGCATCTGTTCAGGACTGCAGAAGATATGGGCATCGTCTTGCGTAAATCCTCGGACCCGCATCAAACCATGCAGAACGCCGCTGCGCTCATACCGGTAAACCGTGCCCCATTCAGCCCAGCGGAGGGGCAGATCCCGGTAGCTGTGCAGCGAATTTTTGTAGATCATGATGTGGAAGGGGCAGTTCATTGGTTTAAGGAAATATGATTCCTCATCAATGTCCAACGGAGAATACATATACTCGTCGTACCAGGTCAAATGACCGCTGGTCTCCCAGAGATGGGCTTTTCCAATATGAGGTGAATAAACGAACTCATATCCGTTTTTTAGATGTTCGTCCATGCAGTATTGTTCTGCTTTGTAGCGCACATAAGCACCATTGGGATGCCAGAGCACTAAGCCGCTGCCAACATCAGGGTTGGTGCTGTAGAGATCAAGATCTTTGCCCAGCCGACGGTGGTCGCGCCTCTTGGCCTCTTCCAGTTTTTGCAGGTATTTTTCCAGGTCCTGTTCTGTTTTCCAGGCGGTTCCATAGATCCGCTGCAGCATAGGATTCCGCTCATCACCACGCCAGTAAGCGCCGGCGACGTTTAACAGTTTTACAGCTTTGGGATTCAGATCTTTGGTACTGTTAACATGCGGACCACGGCACAGGTCAACAAAATCATCGTGGGTATAGATCGAGATCTGTGTATCCTCTTCCAGTGGTTCTCCATATTCATCAAACCCGCCGGCTTCCAACCCATCGATCAAATCCTGTTTGTAGGACTGACCCTTAAAGATCTCCCGAGCTTCATCGGCAGATAACTCTCTGCGGATAAACTCATGATCCTCCGAGAGGACTTTCTGCATTTTGTTTTCGATCTCCTCCAGGTCTTCCGGGGTTAAGGGTCGGGGCAGGTCAAAATCATAGTAAAAACCATCAGCGATAGGAGGACCGATCGCAATTTTGGCTTTTCCAGTCGGGAAAAGATCCCTCACGGCCTGCGCCATCACATGAGCAGTCGAATGTCTGATTTTCCACAGCTCTGATCCAAAATAATCTCCTTTTGCCATATTGCACCTCCAGTAAAAATAAAAAAACTCCTGCCGACTGGGGCAAGAGTTTCTCGCGGTTCCACCCAGATTTAAACCCGGATTCCAAGGTCACCAAGCTTATCTCATTGGGCCAGTAACGGGGGCCAGACGGTTCACCTTACTTCCTTCTGCAGGGTTCAGGTTTCTGCTCGCGGGGGGTATTCACGGAAGGCCTTCCAAGAAAGTTTTCAGTCTCTGACTTTCTTTCCCTGTTGAAGGCGATAACCACTACTCGTCCCGGTCATCGCGTTTGACTAATTGCTGGATATTATAGCGCCTTTTTCCTGAAAAGCAAGTTTGGTTTTCTCTCTCCTTATTTGGAGAGGGTCTTTTCCAAGATCAAAGGTCAGCCCTGAATTTGATCCATATAGCTCTTGACCTCAGGGATAGTGGTCAATTTCTCATAAAAGAAGTTGTTGACAATGTTGATCACTTCATCCCGGGCAGTTTCAACATGGATGTGCAGTTCCTGACCTTGTTTTTGATTATCCAGTGAGCCTCTCAGCTGCAGGAGATGTTTTACGACAATTGTTTCCTCATCCCCTTCCAACGCCCGGACGACCTCCAGGATCAGCCTGTCTGCCTGGGATTTGACGCTATCTAAAGAGATGCTTGACTCAGGCTGACTGCATTCGTCCATGGTGCGGATCAGAGCCCACACCTGATATAACATCGAGGAGGGTTCATCGAACAACTCCCGGATCAGGGCTGCCTCGCTGTATTTTCCAGTTAAACGAAAGATGTTATACATTCTTTTGGCAGCCTTCCCGTAATTAATATCCTTGGTGAGATATTTGTTTACTTCTTTCTCTAATTGACTGACGTACTGATCCAGGGCATTGGCAGAGACATGTTGTGAGAGTTTGGAAAAGATCGGAATGGATTCCCCATCCAGGTAGATTTCCTGAAAATATGGATCTAAAAAACCATCCAAGGGAGTAATTGTGCCATCTGGGGCTTCCCAGGTGACATCCAGCATATTGCTGGCGTTGACCAGCTCATTGCGGATTGGATCGGCAACAACCCAATCCAATTTGCACCAGCCCGGGTTGTGGGCGACATCAAACCAACCAATGGACACCGGATCACCAGAGGGAGTAACCCCGTCGATCTGACTTGCCTTAATCTCATCTACCGACCACGAGATTGAACTGTCGGCCGGGAAGGTCCGATCTCCTACAGTGATATCAAAGGGATAAGATCCAAAACGGACCTCCATTAACTGAAAAGTGGGTCCCGACTCTGCTGACAGCACCTTCTCACGAATCAATTCAGCCAATATTTGACAAGATTTTTCCCTACTATCGGTGATGATATTTATTCGCTCAAAATAATCCGCATCACCAGGGTAGGCTTGGATTTTTGATTGGGCTGCCGAACCAGAGAGTGCCAGAGCGGTCTCCACTTTCCCTGGAATGTCTACAAATTCCACCAGCTGGCCAAGTTTTCGGAAATGCGTCAGATCCGCATCGCTGAAATCGAGCATGGATATCTTGTGGCCAAATACTCCGGCGCGCTGATCAAAAACCACATCATCTTCTTCCTGAGCTGCTGCGATGGCAGTCAGCCACTGCAGGGCATCAGATTCATCCAATTCAATGCCTAATCGTTGGGCGGATTGAATGATTTTGCTTAATTCCTGATTGGGAGATGATTGTTTAGAAGCCATCGGTTGTTCTCCTTCCCCGGGGGATCAATCACATCCGGGCAGGATTTATTGCCTATCGCCGGATCAAGAAATAATTGTATCTAGAACTAACTCCTGGCGGGGCAGCGGTTAAGGATTTTCTCCCCAAAGAATGCTTACTATTGGGGAGATTCACATTCCCCAATAAAGTAGTCATATTCGGGACAGGATGATCCGTCAGGGAAGTTGCAGATCGCGATGTTGTCGTCTTCCTGAATAACGCCCCCCTGTCTCTGGCAAAATGACCACTCTTTCGAGCACCGACCGGCTAGAAAGTCCCATTGATCACATTCATTCCCATCGGGAAAGATGCAAACCCCTTGGGTCCCTTGATCGGTTTCTCTCATATCAACTTCATATCCCATTTCCTGGCAGTAAAAAGATGCCGGATTGGGTACACCAATAAAGGGGTCTCCTTCTTCATCCTCTCCTCTTTCAATAAACGGGGTTGGGGTTGGATTAGCTTTTGATCCCAGACATCCTGATAGAAATATCACCCCAATCAACACCAGGGACACTACCAGAAAAGGCTTTGGTTGTTTGATCATTATGACTCCTCGCGGCAAATCCTGGTTTACCGCCTACGGTTTTTATACCACACTCCTGGTCCGAAGAAGAAGCTGTTGCCTACCTCAAAGAGCAATCAGGCAAACAGTTTGACTCCCAGGTAGTCGAGGCATTTTTTGACCTGATCGGCCAATCCTGAACATAAGCACAGCTGGAAAGGCGACCCCAGGGGGGAAGACAAACCCAATATTTTGTTCATAATATCCACCTTTTACCTAGATTCTCACACGACTAGAAGGGGAGAGTACGGAAAAACGCCAATTTTCTAGGTAAAAAGCGTAAAAAAACCCAAAATTGCTCAAATTACCCCTTGACAAAGGGTTTTTTTATGCTACGATATGAGCATAACCCGATAGAGCGGGTAGAATGAATAACCCGAATAAGTCATTAATGTAGGAGAAATCAATGCCAAAAACAGATGCCATAGTAAAGCCAGGAGTATCCAAAGTGGATATCAGGCTCGATCCAGTTCAAACCATTATACACAGCATGGTCTTGATGGCAAGGAGCGAAGAGTTATCCGGCCTAAGTCCCTGGATCTATGAAACTGTTAGTGCTCTCACACCAGAACAAAAAGCCACCCACTATCTGGTTTTGATAGGCGTTCATTATGCTGTCCTGCCCATGCGTGTTTGGAAGGATTTTCCAACCTATCTAGCACACTTGGAGAACAGTGATCCGTCAGCTTTACGTGATAAAGTACTGGATTTCTATCTCTGCTGTGATCCGCATGACAAAGAAAGTCAGAGTATTGAAGCGACCAAGGAATCGTTGATGGAGGAGTTTGATTTTTTCCTGGAATATTTACAGTCCAAGTTTAAGGCTGAATATGTTATTCCGGAGATTGAAGAACCAGCCTATCAATTGCTTAAAGATCCCGTAAAAATGCAGCAGGTGATTGTGTCTCATCTGAGCTTCCTGTGGCAGGATTATTTCCAAGCGGAATGGGAGCGCATCACACCCATGCTGAACGACGCGGTGATAGCATTTGAAGAAATGGATTTCAACAGTATGGACCGGGTGGAGATTGCCAAATATATAACAGGGCAAGACCTCGATCAGGAGTATTGGCACCTTAATTCTGAAGAAATTGACCAGTTGACTTTTGTACCCAGCGCCCATGTGGGTCCATACCTGGGAAAATTCAAATACAAAAATGCTCTGGGCGTAATCTTTGGAGCCCGACTTCCCAAAGATACCAAGATCCATGCGCCGGACTTAAGCATCAACGAAATCACCATTCGGCTCAGCGCCCTGGCAGATGATATTCGTCTGCATATACTGAAGCTCATCTCGGAAGAAGGAGAATTACGCTCACAGGAAATCATGGAGCGTTTAGCGCTCAGTCAGTCAGCCGCTTCCAGGCACTTAAAACAGTTAAGTGCCACAGGCTATCTGATAGAAAGGCGCTGCTCGGGAGCAAAATGTTATACCTTAAATGCCGAGCGGATCCAGGATACCGTGCGGGCTGTGTCAGCTTTTTTATTGGGTGATTAACAAGACCTTCGGAGGTAGAAAATGGAGAGATTAATTAGGAGTTTTCAATAAGTAAGAATCAGATGCTGAAATGCATCAGAAGATAATATGTTGAGGAGTATCACTAAAAGAAATTATTACCGCTAACGCGAAAAGGAGAATAACAATGTTTACCTGGAAAGATTACTACGTAGAAAACGAACGACGGCAAGACCAATTAGAACAAGCAAGACAGTTTCGTTTGGCAAAGGCATTCTCAGAAATGAGAGAAAAACGTTTCACAAATCTGAGCATCAGGATTTTGGATGTAGTAGGATCACAATTGGTCCGGTGGGGACATCAACTGCAATGCCGCTGTGCAGAACTAGCCAATAGCGCTGCAAAACGCTCATATGTATCATGAAAAAAGCTGACAATCATCCTTATGGCTGAACCGGAGCACTGAAAAATGCTCCGGTTCTTTTTTTACTATTGAACGAACTAAAATCCCCCAAGGATTACAGTTCGGTTTTTTCTCAGGATTTATTCTTTAGAATCACTTTTTGGGGCTTTTCTCCCTTGGTCAGTGTGTCAGTTCCCATACATACCTCCTGTAAAAACGAACATTCGTTATTATTATAAATTAAATCGGAGACATTCACAATCAAAATAATGGTATATTCGAGAGGTTGAACATTGAACTGTTATTCTAATAACCGAGAATTATGGAGGACTGGATGGATTCCACTGCAACCATCATCATTACGGCAGCATTAATCTTCTACTCCATAGGTGTATGGAGTGAGCGTATTCAAGGCAGATTAAAACCCTGGCATTTGGTTTTTTTTGTTTTAGGTCTGATATGTGATACCTGGGGTACCGGGATGATGCTTGATTTTGCAGGTGGGATTACATTTGATATCCACGGCTTATCCGGATTGATTGCAATTATTCTGATGTTTATCCATGCTGCCTGGGCGGGTGTGGTGCTGAAACGTCAAGATGAAAACGCCATTCAAAACTTTCATAAATTCAGCGTCCTGGTCTGGGTAATCTGGCTTTTACCCTATTTCAGCCCCATGTTTTACAATCTGGCCGGGTGATAAAAATTCAAGAAAATGCCTGAATATCGTTTTAATCCCTCATTTATCTCAAACATTTTCCAGTTAAATCCCTCTGTGTGATCAAAGTGGAGAGATTTTCTTTTGAGTAAATAGATCGTAACCAAATCGAATAATTGAAGTTATCTACGGTGAGCTGAAATTATTTTCCAAAGGAGAAAAAATGCAACTCACACCCCCAACCAAGAACGCGTTTTACGCATCCGCTGTACTGGCAGTATTGGGCATCGTGGCAACCTTTGTTCGCATCCCCTTTGTCTCCGATTATGCCTACTGGTTTATGGTGTTAGCCTATGTAGTTTTGTTCCTCGGCAACACCATGAAAGGTTTCTAGTCTTTGTTCGAGTGACTTAAAAAATGCCCCGGGAAACCGGGGCATTTTTTGCGTTAATCACCGCTAATTGACAATCAAGATGATTTACCCTTCGATTTATATAAAATCTTTTATTGTGCCGTGCAACCTTGGATAATGTTCTCCGTAAATAAGGGTAGCTTATCATGAGGATCAGAGAGAGGAGGGTGATTAATAGGTCCACAGGACATATTGGAATCGCCTTTGCGGTCAAACCCAGAGCACCAAAAACGCCACTCTCGATTGTGTTGATCGCCGGAACGATCAGCCCTTTGTTGAGCACTCAAGACCAAGGCGATACTTTGATTTTGGTATTTTTAGGTGGATCAGATCCTGGGAAATCCTTGGGACTGTTTGGTTGACCAATCTTTAGTAATCAGTGTTTGATTGGGTTATCATTAGTAGTGAAAACTTCTAGCCCAGTGTGAGTAAATAAAATGAATCGATATCGTTTTCTTCCTGTTTTTCTCTTGGCTGGCTCATTGCTTGTGCTCTTGGTTATGTTCTTTGTGCGGATTTTCAGCGCTGATAATCAAATCTCCCAGGCGTCTCTGACACAGACAGTTGCTGCGGGAGAAGTTAAAACTGAGGTGATTCCAACAAACGCACCCACAGAATCACCCCAACCCAGTGAGACCCCAATCCCGGAACCCACCTCCACCGAGAACCTTCCTACCATCATAATGCCCCCAACAGCTACGGATGGCATAGAAATCGAGTCCCCAGAAGGCTGTGATGTGGCTGCCTTCCTGGTAGATGTCACCATTCCGGATGGAACAGAATTTGATCCGGAGACTAAATTTACCAAAACCTGGCGATTGCAAAATGATGGTACCTGCACCTGGAACAATAAGTACAAACTCTACTTCTATTCCGGAGATAAAATGTCCGGTCCTGAAAGTCAACGGTTGGTAACCATTCCAATTCCCCCGGGTAAATCGATCGATATCTCAGTTGTGTTATTTGCGCCAAAAGAACCGGGAACATATAAAGGCTATTGGGCACTGAAAAACGCCAATGGGGTCCACTTTGGTCTTGGCCCGATCAATAAACCTTTTTATGTCAAGATACTTGTAGTTGGCCCTTCTGTTGCCCCCACGGATACCCCTACGCCTTAACCTGCGCTGGTAGCTACATAATATATTGAAATGGTTTGTATCTTGTAAGCGATAGTGTTATGTCCTCCAGATAACAATTCCAAGTGTCCACAAAAAGATAAGTGATATCTCGTAACGGGGATTAAAACATTACCTGGGAAGTAAGACCATATAAAATCAACTCCTCTATTAGATGAGGTCGTTTGGATTATGTTAATTACTCTTCAATACTGGTATATGCTGCCAATCGCTGTCTTGATTGCGACTGTCGCGATGGCAGCTGGCGTGGGCGGGGCGACTTTTTTTTCGCCCTTGTTTATCTTAGCCCTGGGACTGCCGCCGGAGGTGGCGATTGGGACAGGATTAATAACCGAAGTGTTTGGCTTTGCCAGCGGGTTATTTGCCTACTCCAGGCAACGATTGATTGACTATAAGCTGGGATTAACTCTGCTGTTTGTCACAATCCCGATGGCTGTTTTGGGTACTATTGCTGCCAATTGGATTGATTCCCTGGTGCTCAAGGTGATTCTGGGTGTTGGGCTTTTTGCCGTAGCTCTCAGTTTTCTGCGGACACCGGACCACGATGAAATTGATCAATTTGATAACTCAATTAAAGAGGAATATGGGGGAGAAAAGGCTGAAACATTTTTAACAACTAGCGATGGGGAGGAAATCCGTTATACGGTCTGCAACAGGACTGAGGGACGCCTAATTGCAGGGATTGGTGGTTTGTTTGTGGGATTAATCTCTACAGGGTTAGGAGAGCTGAACAGTTATTTCCTGCTCCGGCGCTGCCGGGTGCCCAGCAAGGTCTCCATTGCCACCAGCGTGTTTGTGGTCGCCGGCACGGCGTTTGCCGCTTCCCTGGGGCATTTTGTCAGTTTTGCTCAAGCAGGCGGAGAAACCCTGCTGACAGTTTTGAGCATTGTCATATTTACAATTCCAGGTGTGATCCTGGGTGGACAGTTGGGCTCTAGAGTTGCCAACCGGATTTCCCAGACGACCATGGAACGTAGTCTGGGCGTGTTGTTTATTCTGGTAGCAGCCCTGACCCTGGGAGAGGTGATTCTGTGATCCGGGCGATGATTTTTGATTTAGATGGAACCCTGGTGCAGACCGAAAAGCTCAAAGCCTTATCCTATGCCCGGGCGGCTGTGGAGCTCTGCCCGTATGATATCGAAGAGAAGGAAGTGATTGAAGCGTTTAAAGATGTGGTGGGACTTTCCCGTCAAGAGGTAGCCACTGCCCTGGTAGAGAGATTTGATTTGGCAGGTAAGGCTCAGGGGAGGATGGCTGAGTTTGGGGTGTCCACTCCCTGGCAGGTTTTTGTTCAGGTACGGCTGGGCATCTACCAGGAGATGCTGGCGAATCCCCAGGTGATCCGTGACAATCAATGGCCCCATAATATGGCGCTGTTGGATCAGGCTCTGAGAGAAAAATGCAAAGTGGGCTTAGCGACCATGTCCTATTGCCAACAGGCCCAGCGAGTTTTGGAGATCTTAAAGCTTAAAGATGCCTTTGATTTCGTGGCTAGCAGGGATGATGTCATGCGGGGTAAACCGGATCCAGAAATGTACTTACTGGTAGCTAGAGAATTGGGAGTAGACCCCGCAGAATGTCTGGTTATTGAGGATTCACCAACTGGAGTGCAGGCAGCGATTAATGCCGGGATGAAGGTAGTAGCGGTAAGCACACCGTTTACACGTCAACGACTGCATAACAGCGATCTGCTGCCGGAGGAACATATTGTTGATGATCCTGAGGAACTCGAGAAAGTTGTAGAACATGTAATCAGGCATTCTAGTTGATTGCCGGAAGTTAAAAACCGCTCCTAATCTTGGCAGAGCGGTTTTTGTGAGATGTATGGTTGATTCGGGAGGAATTACGAACTAGTGATCCCCGATTATTATCTGAATCCCAATGGGGGTAATTATTCTCTATGAATAGTATTCCTCTTTCATCTGATACCAAGTCTGCGGCAGACTTAGCTAATAATTAGCTATTAATATATCCTTATTCTTTCTCCAGTGGCGTACTGCAATAAGGGCATGTATTCCAATCCGCTTCTACTGGCTGGGAGCAATTTGAACAGACCTTTTTTGGCCGAGAAGTGTGTCGATGTCCTCGAGCGCTAAACATATTCCCCAGCCAAACTCCAGTAGCGATAATCAATATCAAAAATATCACCGGAATTAACCATCCATAACCCATCAAGCCATAACCCATCATGCCATAACCCATCTTGCCACAAGGCATCTTTCCATACTCCATTCTTTTATGGTTCTTCATGCCATAAAATATCTTGTCATAATCCATCTTTTCATGACCTATCTCTTCATAATCCATCTTGCCGTAATCCGTCTTGTCATAATCTGTTTTGTGATAACTCGCCATGCCATAACCCATTTTGCCATAACCGGAATGCTTCCCTTTCCCGGGTCCATACATAAAACCCTGAGGAACAAGGAGTAAGATTATTAGAACTAAAATGACGATTATGATCCAGTTACGATTGTTTTTCTGCATTGTTTCCTCCCAGGAATATTAATTCTCGAGATTTGCTTTGGTAAAACGAATTAACTCATCCACTTCAACATACATGGTGCGATTTGGATTATCCGGTGCGCCATAATCTTTGATCCAGACGATTTTCCCTTCTCCGTCAACAAGCACAAATGTATGGCTCGGTTCGCCGTTTTCAATCGCCCACTGGAGCACATCGTACGCCCCTGAGACTTGCAGGTCAGGATCAGAGAGAACTGGCACGCTGGTAATTCCCAATGCACCCGCTTCAGGAGCCATCTCTGCGATTGAGTCCCGGGCAATACTGATAACCTGGACGTTTAATGCTTGGAATTCAGGGCTGTTTTGCAAAACCACGATTTGCTGCATACAATGTGGTCAACCAACCGCCATGTGGAAAAAGAGTAATACAGGCGTTCCTCTATAATCGGACAGCGAGGTTTGCCCGCCCAGAGCGTCATCTAATTGAAAATCAGGAGCGGTTGACCCAACCAGCGAATCAGCGGGAGATCCCTGAGGGCTGCAGGCGGTAAAGACCAAAGACAATCCAAATAGGAGGGATAGATAGACAGGAAATTTTTTCATTTTGCACCTCTAAAAAACGACTAAAGTTTGATAGTAGTAAAAGCGAATCATATCACATTATTAGTGGGGATCCAATCATTTTTTTCATTAATTGAATTGAAGAGAACATAACCTATCAGATAGTTGATGCTTGCGGTAATGTGACTGTTGATTCTGAGACAGTGGTGGTCCCTCAAAACCAGAAGAAGTAAAAGCAACCAGACAAATAATGAAATGAAAAAACACTTGATAGCAATATCAAGTGTTTCTTGTGGGCGGTATTGGACATAAGCGGGAGGGGAAGAATTCAAATCCCCCTCTCCTTTTTCCCAACTTAAGAGTGTTGGGGCAGATCTCGAACCGCCTTTTATATACATTTTTCTCAATTATAAACTTACTAGTATCTTTTCTTGAGCGTTTAAGGATACGCATCCAATGCCAGGTATAGCGGCTCACCAAGAGTATCATCCACGACGACGTGGGGATAGGTCGGATCCTCCTCAGGATAAGCACCGATGGTGTGATACAACTCTACCCACTCGGGAATAACCAGGACGACGTCATGCAAATAAGCGCGCTGCTGTTCCTCGGCCATCAGCGCCGCCTCTTGAACTGAGATCAAACCATCGCTGTTGGCATCGGCATCTGGATTTTCCAAGGCGTCGGCAAAGTAATGGGTGAAAACCCCGCCTATGATGGGAAGACCCTCCTCCTCCAAGCCTTTCCAGCCATATTCGTTTTCGGCCGCAGAGGCGACCGAAAGGTGCGGTGATGGGTCACCGGCTACTGAATTGGTGAATTCGCCGGCCTTGCAAACTTCAATGACTAACAGCCGCCGCTGGCTGGGAATTTGTAACCATTCATCGGCAAAAAAATCATGCCACAATATCACGTTTCGCAGGTAGCTGCCATGAGCAGCGACGAACAGGAAAACGATGTCGTTCTCATCGGCGCTCTCTTCCAGCCAGTCCAGTTCGGCCTGAAGAGTCTCTCGGTTGAACTCACGCAGATCGTGGATGTGGTCGGGATTCCAGCCCGAATTCTCAAGCACCTGGCGCATCAGGATAATATCGATGTAATCCACCAACATATCGCCCATGTTCAGCCCTTGATAATCATCTTTCTCAGCCAGGACTGCCCACCCCTCTACCGCGTTGCGCGGATGGATCTCAAAATCTCTTTCTATTTCTTCGTCCATTGCGATCTCAAATTTGAACCTTTCATCCACCCTGCATCCGCCTGAGCAATCCTCCCCTTTCCAATAAGTTGCTTCAACTTCATAACCTCCTGGAGGTAAACTAAAAACAGCGCATCCATCTACAACCTGTGTTGTTAGGTTATCGACAATTCCCTTTTCATCCCAAAACGTAATCTCGCCATCCACCAACTCTCCCGCATAATAGATACAGCCCTTGAGGGTCCCATAAGGTTTGAGGGTCCAGGTTGGTTTCGGAGTAGAGGTAGGGGGTGCTTCCGGGGTAGAGGTGGGGGGTGCTTCCGGAGTCGCTGCGGTGCAGCTACTGAGCAGAATAGAAAGTAAAATGATGGCGATAAACAGATTCCTCATGACCAATCCTCCTTGTGAACATATTAATTTGTCATTGAAGAACACCCGCCTCCCTATCACTTGCGGGTATGTAATGTGTAATACGGAGGAGGAAATTGCTAAAAATAATTGAAGAAATGATAAATGGAAAGGTGTATCCCACTTTTAAAACGGAATAAGTTAGCAAAAACCTTTCTTCTATTGACGGGAAAAAAAGAACAATACCCAGGCACCAATAGTATTGTTCATCATTTGTCGGCTTTGTTAGTGGTATCGATTATTAGTTCTTTCTTTACCTGATTATTCCAATATGATCTTAGCATATTTAATTAACTGTTTCAATGATGTGGATTATGTAAATATCCTTGTAATTTGATTCGGTGGATTGACAAGAATTGGTACTTCTTGTCCTTTATTGTTCGCAACTAACCTATCCATATTATGTTGATTTGGAATATCCTCATCATGAAAAATGTACTGATTCAAAAAATCGCCAAAGTGAGAGAGCGTCATCCTCTCGTTCTCGTATTCCCCTGTGCTCTTGCACAGGGATTGGACGATGGCGGAGTGGAAACCGCTTCGCCCTTAATCCCAACGCAAGAGCGGTGGAGTAAATCTGCACGAGTTAAGAAAAATCCACTCATTTCGAGGGGATTCGCTTTGCGTGTGGGCGATATTAGACATAAGCGGGAAGGGAAAAATCGAACCCCCCTCTCCGCAATACCAACACAGGAGTGTTGGGGCATATCGAGCCGGCGTTGCCGTTCCCCTCGAATTTTGGATGTACATCACCATTCGCGGGAGAATTTCACGATACATAAAATATCTAAATAACATCTACCATCAAGCCAAATATTACGCCTCTAATATTCAGTATATTGGAACGAATATTGAATCCAGTATATGAAGTCATAACAGATAAAATAATAATCTTCGATAAAAAACTTTACACGTTCTTTAAATTCCCTTTATTGATACTTCATTTCAAATTGATACACTCCTTCATGTATTCTGAGGCATCGATGCATGAGAAATGATAAGGGAGAGTGAAAATGAATAGATCAGTGAGAATTGCCTTAGCAACCATCGTAATTTTAATAATTGGTTGTGGATTAGTGTATTCGGGGATAATAATTGGAAGGTCCGCTTGGATTCCTCATTACGGAAGTATAAATTCGCAAGGAATGAGGATGCCTTTCATGGGTAGCTCCGAATATTGTGCACACTCAAACAACTTCGGTAACTATATGATGGGTGGGCACCGGATGATGGGGGAATACTACTTTAATTCAGGAGATGATATTCAACCTTTGCCGATTGATGAGGTTGACTTGATTATCCATGAGTATCTTGAAAATAACTCAGCAGAAGATTTAATCCTGGGTGAAATCATGGTATTTGATAATCATGCTTATGCCCAAATCATTGAAAAAAGCACTGGAATTGGCGCAATGGAAATTCTGATTGATCCCCAAACCAGATCGGTGTACCCGGAACAAGGACCAAATATGATGTGGAATTTAAAATACAGTCCAATGGATTCGTCAGACCGGTTTCAGGGACCTGGAATGATGTCGGGATCTAGTAGAGATGGATTTGAAGAATCGAATATAACCTCGGATGAAGCGGAGAATATGCCCGTGAGCAGTGACCAGGCAGTGGGCGCTGCCCAAAAATACCTGGATCAATATCACCCGGAAACCACAGCGGAAGAACACGCCGACAGGTTTTATGGATACTATA
Organism: Chloroflexota bacterium; assembly: GCA_030609055.1. Lineage (GTDB taxonomy): Bacteria > Chloroflexota > Anaerolineae > Anaerolineales > UBA11858 > B10-G9. The sequence goes on from JAUWCZ010000003.1 coordinate 24,045, forward strand.
CAATCCATGTTTTGAGGGCTGATGATGTGATTGGCATGTTGAGCGTAAATGGATATAACAGCCAGGTCTTTTTCCACAATTGGCATGGGGAATTTATCCAAATGAGTGATCACTAAAATAATATACTGCACTCCCACAAATGGGGCTGATACTCTTTCAGCCCTACTTGTGGTTAAATAGAAGAACAGCAACCTGATTCTTAGCATGTTAAGTTTCATTGGGAGGATTGATGGCAAATGAGAAGGTCTTGGTAATTGATGATGAGGTCAAGATCTTAAACCTCGTCACATCCTACCTTGAGAAAGAAGGTTATGAGATCTTTACCGCGCAGGATGGCATATCCGGATTACAGATTGCCCGGACTAAAAAGCCGGACATCATTGTCTTAGATATCATGCTCCCGGAAATGGATGGTATCGAATTGTTATCTCAGCTGAGAAGGGAATCGAATGTTTACGTAATTATGTTAACAGCAAGAACCGAAGAGACAGATAAAATTGTCGGTTTATCAGTTGGCGCGGATGACTATGTGACCAAGCCTTTCAGTCCTAGGGAATTAACTGCCCGTATCAAGGCGGCTCTACGTCGGTTAAGTCTCACTGGAAAACAAATCGATCGGAATACCCTGAGATTTAAACATATCACAATTGATCTTGGAAGCAGGAAAATTTGGGTTAATAAACAAGCGATTGATCTTACCGCCATGGAATTTGACCTTCTGACCGCTTTGGCCGAACACCCCGGTCTGGTCTTCAGCAGGGAACAACTTCTTGAGAAGGTTTGGGGACACGATTATTTCGGTGAATTACGAGTAGTAGATGTTCATATTGGTCATATCCGGCAGAAGTTGGGGGACGACAAGTATATTGCCACAGTAAGAGGTGTAGGATATCGTTTTGAGGACGACTGGGAGTAATAAGATGATAAAAAGAATTCGCCGTCATCTTGGGATCAAATTCTTTATTTCATATTTTGTTGTCATCCTGATTGGAATCCTAGTTTTAATCATGGCAACAAAATATACGGTACCAGGTGCTTTTGACCGGCACATGGCAGCAATGATCGAGGTGATTGGTCCTTCAGCCTCAGAACTAGAATTTGATCTTTACAATAACTTCCAAAATGCGGTTAATGAATCCTTGATTATTTCTGCTGGGGCTGCTTTCATTTCTGCTGTGATCGTCAGTTTATTTGTCAGCAGACAGGTAGTTGCTCCAATTCGTCGAATCATGGTCGCCAGTCAGCGTATTGCTAATGGGCACTATAGTGAACGTGTCCAAATTCCGGGCAGCCTAGATAAAGGGGAAATGGATGAACTAGCACAATTATCGCTAAGTTTTAATCAAATGACTCTGGAACTAGAACAATCTGAAACCCTCCGGAAACAACTGATCGGGGATATTGCCCATGAGCTGCGAACACCGCTGGCGACGATTAAAGGATCCATGGAAGGATTAATGGATGGTGTCCTCCCAGCCGGGGAAGATACCTATCACCAGGTATATCAAGAAGCCGAACGATTGCAACGATTGGTGGATGATCTGCAGGACTTAAATCGTGTTGAAGCCGGAGCAATCCAGTTGACCCTTGAAAGAAATAATGTTAGGGAACTGATTGAATTAACCCAAAAGCGGTTGTTAAGGCAGTTTGATGAAAAAGGTGTATCCCTTAAACTAAATATTCCAGATGATTTACCTGAGGTATCTGTTGACACCCATCGGATAGGGCAGGTATTTATTAATCTTGTAGGCAATAGTTTACAATATACTCCCCCTGGTGGGGTGGTGACGATTACTGCGGAAGAACAAAACAATCAAATACTGGTCATAATTTCAGATACTGGGATTGGGCTCTCCGCAGAGAATCTATCGCATATATTTACTCGTTTTTACCGGGTTGATAAATCTCGCTCTCGGGCTGGAGGCGGAAGCGGCATCGGTTTAACTATCGCCAAACATCTTGTAGAATCACACGGTGGAAAGATCTGGGCAGAAAGCCCTGGATTAGGAAAAGGAAGCACATTTAAAGTTTTATTGCCATTGTCATTACCCACACTCCACCTCTAAAAAACTTTACAGAATCTTCATAGTCTCTACCAAATAACTTTATTTATCCCTGCTACTATGGGGCTAAATAGAGTTTTCTTTTTAATGGTTATTCAAAGGAGATGATTATATGATGCACGGATTTGGATTTGGTATTGGCGGTTTCCTCGGCATGATTCTTATCTGGGGTCTTCTAATCATAGGAACTGTTTGGTTGATCCGGGCATTATTTTCCGGGGGAATTAATAAACCTCTCCGGGAAACCGATCGCGAAGATCAAGCAATCGATATCTTGAATAAACGGTATGCTCGAGGTGAACTCAAACGGGAAGAGTATGAGTTGATGAAGAAAGATTTGGTCGATGAGAATTGATCAAGTGATAAATATGGTCAGGAGTTAGTTAATGGATCACCATGCAGAGCACAATCATGAGAATCAAATAGCAGATCACAACAACGATGCCCACGATCAACATCATGAAGGTCATCAAAGGGAATCTCATCAAGATCATGGAGTTGACCACAGTGGACATGAAGATCTGTTCCGGCGACGTTTTTGGGTCTCGTTAGCGCTAAGTGTTCCTGTAATATTGTTCAGTGTTACTGTTCAGCAATGGCTTGGGTTTTCTACGCCTACCTTCCCAGGAAGTAATTGGATCGTGCCAATAATTTCCATAATCATTTTTGGGTATGGAGGTGTTCCGTTTATCCAGATGGCAGTTCCTGAGATGAAGCGGCGATCTCCGGGAATGATGTCCCTGATATCCTTGGCAATAATTGTAGCGTTTTCATACAGCGTTGCCACAACTTTTCTTAAATTCGGAGAAAGTTTTTATTGGGAATTGGTCACGTTGATTGATGTAATGCTCTTGGGACACTGGATTGAAATGCGCAGTGTACGGCAGGCCTCGGGCTCATTAAATGAATTAGCGAAACTACTACCGGATACAGCCGAACGAATTAACAAGGATGGTTCAATAGAAAGCGTGCCATCCCATCTTCTACACCCGGGAGATCTATTTTTAATCCGGCCGGGAGACAGCATCCCTGCAGACGGAAGAGTTGTTGAAGGGGAATCTCATGTGAATGAAGCGATGATTACCGGGGAATCAAAACTGGTATCTAAAACAACAGATGATCCGGTGATTGCTGGAACAATCAACGAAGAAGGAAGTCTGCGGGTTGAGGTATCTGCTACAGGAGATGATACCGCTTTAGCCGGAATCATGAGGCTGGTTAATGAAGCCCAGCAGAGCAAATCGAATACCCAGGTCCTGGCGGATAAAGCGGCAGGTTGGTTGTTCTACATAGCGCTTGTAGTGGCAGTTCTTACTGGTATTGGTTGGGTTGTCGCTGTAGGATTTGATATCGAAGTAGTCAAACGTGTCACGACTGTATTAGTCATTGCCTGTCCTCATGCCCTGGGTTTGGCAGTCCCACTTGTGGTTGCAATCAGCACTTCATTGGGAGCTGAAAATGGAATTCTGGTCAGAGATCGGATTGCATTAGAGGAAGCCCATTTACTGGATACGATTATCTTTGATAAGACAGGCACCTTAACCAAAGGTGAGTTTGGAGTTGTTGATATTGCAGTCGTTGATCATTGGAACGTAGAACAAGCCCTGGGATTTGCTTCCGCACTTGAAGGGGACTCGGAACATCTCATCGCCCGGGCAATTCAGGAAAAAAGCCAAGAGTTATCGAGTTCTACTCCTAAAGCAGTTGGATTTTCAGCCATTAAAGGGCGAGGAGTGAAAGCAGAGGTAAATGGTCAGGACACATACATCGGGGGTCCGAAATTATTAGAGATGCTAAAAATTGAACCCTCCGGCAAGTTGGCTGAGTTTTCCAGAATAGCTGGTAATAAAGGGCAGTCAGTTGTCTTTCTGGTTCATGATAACCACCTTGTGGCTGCCTTTTCTCTGGCAGATCTGATACGAAGAGAGAGTGAAGAGGCTGTGAAGCAACTTCAAGGAATGGGCGTCGAAGTTGTTATGCTTACAGGTGATAGTCAGGAAGTCGCTCAAAATGTAGCCCAAGAGTTAGGAATATCACGATTCTTTGCGGAAGTATTGCCGGAAGATAAGGATAAGAAGGTAATTGAGCTTCAGGAAGAAGGAAAGCGTGTTGCGATGGTGGGCGATGGTGTAAACGATGCGCCAGCATTAACACGGTCTGATGTCGGTATAGCGATTGGTAGCGGCACTGATGTCGCGGTTGAGTCGGCTGGGATAATCCTGGTTAAAAGCAATCCGCTGGATATTGTTCAGATTGTAAAATTGAGTCGTTTAACTTATCGAAAGATGATCCAGAACCTGATCTGGGCAACCGGATATAACATCATAGCAATCCCATTAGCCGCTGGTGTTTTAGCACCCTTTGGAATTTTACTCTCACCTGCGGTTGGAGCACTGTTTATGTCCCTAAGTACAGTGATAGTCGCATTGAACGCCCAATTATTACGAAGAGGGTTATTGTAGATTGTCTAAGAGATTACCTAAAAGGAGAATTCTTTATGAAACGGTTTCTTGTTGTAAGTCTTCTTATTGCTGTGTTGTTGTCGGCATGTGGAGCTGCCGCGATGCAGGGTGAGGACGTTCAGGAAGATCTATTAGTTACGATTTATAAATCGCCTACTTGAGGGTGTTGTGGCACTTGGATTGAGTATCTGAAGGGAAATGGGATCAAAGTAAAGACCGAAAACGTAGAAACGCTCGTTGAGGTCAAAACCCGCTACCAGGTCCCCGCAGAACTCCAGACCTGCCATACAGCCATCGTGGATGGCTATGTTGTAGAAGGCCATGTACCTATTGCCGAAATTGAACGTTTGCTGCAAGAACGACCGGATGTGATCGGTATTGCAGTTGCAGGCATGCCAGCAGGAGCCCCGGGAATGGACATTGAAGGATTTGATTCCGAATCATTTGATGTGGTTACATTCGATAAAGAAGGTACCATTCAAATATATTCTAGTTACCAATAATATAAATAGTCACTTGATTTCTTAGTGATTGAAAAAAGTCAACCTAAATTGGCTTTTTTCACTTTATATATTCGAAGTCATCTGTATGCCCCATAGTAAAATGGGTGGTCTATTTAATCTTATCGAGTCAGAATTCGATTTTCTTATTGGTGTTCCTCTCGCTGAGTAAACTGATAGCGAGAGAGTAAGTACCCTAGGAGGGTAATGTTGTGAAGAGTTACAAAGGTGTCGAGCGCAAGATCACCAGAACATTGTTCCTATCCCAGAGTGTGGTTTCAGCCGCATTGATTACAACTGGCACGGTCAACGCTATCGCCGGAGCAGGGTTGAGCGGTGTCATCGCCTGGGCAGGTCTGCCAACGACGGTCCTTCAAATTTCCTCTGCATTAGGTGCCTTGACACTCGGTTTTGTCATGGAGCGTATTGGACGGCGCAATGGATTAGCAATCGGTTTGGTAATTGGGGCGATTGGGGGTCTCTCAGCCGGCAGTGCCATCTGGCGGAGTTCATTCCCCCTTTTCCTGGTTGGAATGGCCATGTTTGGCTTTGCACAATCCGCAATGCAGCTGGGACGTTTCGCAGCTGCCGAGGTTAATCCACCAGCGAAACGAGGGCAAGCCATCGCCAACGTTGTTCTGGGAGGAACTGTAGGCGCAATTGTTGGTCCTTTACTCGTCGGTCCTGCAGGAATCCTGGCCACCAGGCTCGGGTTTAATGAGTTGATTGGACCTTACGGGACTGGTTTGGTCCTCTTTTTAATCGCTGCGATAATTGTATTTATTTTGTTGCGCCCAGACCCCTTAGATATTGCTAAAGAATTAGCTCTTCAGGAGGAAACTACCCATCAAAATACCGAAACCCTCAGAACGGTCCCGGAGATCCTGCGCCAACCGGGCGTCCTGGTGGCGATCATCACAATGGTTATCGGACAAGCAGTTATGGTCATGGTGATGGTGATCACCAGTCTGCATATGAAAGGTTTAGGACATCCTTTATCGAATATCGCAATCGTGATCTCCGGGCATACCTTCGGGATGTTTGCTTTCTCGGTATTCTCCGGCCGCCTGGTTGACCGAATAGGCCGGGAGCCGGTGATAATTTTGGGATCGGTGATTCTCATCCTGGCGGGACTGAGCGCCGGGCTCTCACCTGATATATTGCCCATTGTGATTTCATTATTCTTATTGGGTCTTGGTTGGAATTTATGTTACGTGGGGGGATCAACACTCCTGACGGATCAACTTTCTACTCCAGAACAATCTCGTATGCAGGGTGTGAACGATCTTTTCGTGGGACTCTCCGCCTCTCTAGGGAGTCTTGGAAGTGGTTTTGTCTTTGCTGCAGTGGGATATCAGGTCATGGGTTTCATCGGGGCGGCATTTGCGATTATCCCGCTCATCGTCGCACTCTGGTGGATGAAAAACCCATCCAGACTATCTGCAGCTTAACAAACTTATTCAATACAAAACCAGGTTTACCTAAAAAAAACACTTGATAAAAATATTAAGTGTTTTTTTGGGTTGTATTTGGGCAATCCCGAACCAGTGTGTACAAGTTTATGTACATTTGATTTTACCTGTGAAACCGATCATGCTACGGCACTACCACACACCGAAACCCCACACCGGTGCTGCGTCCGTACGGCAGATCATAATATCGATAGCTGGTTCTAACGCTGCAGTAATTGGCATACCAGCTTCCCCCTCGTAAACTTCGATGCTCTCCACTTTTTGGGCCAGTGGGGTTTTGACTGGAGGCTTTGGAGTAATAACCAATATCATACCAATCCGCCGTCCATTCCCACACATTGCCGGACACATCCATCAATCCGTAGGGACTGTTTCCCTGGGGGCTGTAAGAACCAACCGGCATAGGTCCTTCAATTCCCCCTTCTTCCGAGTTGCAGTTGGTGGATTCAAATTCATTGCCCCAGGGATATTTAAGTTCAGCAGTTCCCCGAGCTGCTTTTTCCCATTGAGCTTCTGTAGGCAAACGACCGCCAACCCATCCGCAATAAACCCCCACCTCATCCCAGGTAAGGCAGGTTACAGGATAATCACTTTTTAAGGCATCCTGATAAGTTGATTCTCCCTGGCCACAGGATGCAGGTTCTACGCACATACCCGCCTTGACACATTTCTGATATTGAGCGTTGGTCACTTCGGTTTGATCAATCCAGTATTGGTTCAGATAAACTTTGTGTTTGGGTTGTTCATCCAAATGGGCACAGGGGTCTTCCGCTTCTGATCCGATCACAAATTCACCAGCGGGGATGTACACCATCGTCATCCCATCGGTGGAACGTTTCCAAACATCACTGGCTGCCGGATCAACCGGTAAATTCGGCCTGGGGGTTGGTGGATTTGCCGTGGGGGTAGAGTTATCAGTGGGTGGAAGAGAAGTATATGTAGCCGTGACTACGGGCGGTTCCGGGCTTGGGGTTGCTGTGGGCGGCAAGGGTGTCGGGGTAGAGGGCAGTGAAGGCGCAGGTTGGCAACCAGCAACCAGGAAAAACAAAGTGGTTAAGAGCCAGATGATCTTTTTCATTATTTCAACCCGAATGGCAGCAAGGGTTAGCCTGATTGTGATTTACACTAGTTGTTCTCTTAACACCAGACTTTTTTTAAAGTTCTTTGGTAAGAAAGTACCGTTGATACCCGGGAGGAAAATCCAGTAGTTCGCCAAACACCTGATAGCCATGCTGTTTATAAAAGTCAGGCGCCTGAAAGCTGAATGTGTCCAGGTAGACATGCTTGGCACCACGCTGACGGGCTTCATTTTCAGCCTGGGTCAAAAGTTGACCCCCATATCCGCGACCGCGAAATTCGTCTTTTACCCACATCAAATCTAAGTAAAACCACCCCCAGTATACTTCTCCTAAAACGCCGCCAACAATTTCCTGATCAGGGGTTTGGAAGACAAAACACAGGCGTTGAAACTTATTATCACCTGCTTGTCGTTTGTTGTAATTACTAACGCCACCTCCAATTATCCCACAGGCGGAATCTTCAGGCTTATCAAAGTAGACGATCTGATATTCTTGATCCATAGTCTTTTTCACTTCCTTAATCTTATGTATTTGTGACGATGTTCTTTAACATCTGGATATGTTCTAACCCTATGCCGCAGCAACCACCCACAACCTGGATTCCCTGTTGCAGCCATGAATTTGCTGCTGCTGCATAATCCTCTGGTGAGATTACATCGTTAAAAATCCAGTTTGGCTCGACAAATTTTCCGGAATGTGCGTAGACACCGATCGGACCACGCCAGTTATCCTTCAAAACTTTTAAACAGGCATCGATATATTCGACTTCTGTATGCATGATAAAAATGACCGGTACCTCTTTATCCCGAATCGCCTTAACCCCATCAAGTAAAGTGGGACCATCCAATAAGTGCGGCTCGCCTAGTTCATCCAGGTTACAGCTGAAGCCTATCCATATAGGAAGACCGCTTTTTTGTGCGGTATCCAGCAGGGTAAGCATGCGCTCAATATCGGACATCATTTCGAGTATGATTAAATCTGCCCCGGCATTTGCCATGATCCCAGCTTGTTCCTCGATATTCGCTCGCAGCTGATTGAGAGGGGGAATCTGTCCGGTAAAAGACCAGTGAGTAATCCCGCCCGCAACCAACACATTTGGGGTTTTCAGGTTGGTTCGTGCCTCAAGTGCGAGTTCAATGCCGCGACGGTTCAGCAATTCAAAATGTTCTTCAAGGCCAGCATCTTTTAAGACATGTTGTGAGGTGGAAAACGTATTTGAGATCACGATTTGCGCACCGCATCGGATATAGTCCTCATGGACACCCCGCACGATATCGGGGTGTGTCATCGCGCCAGCCCCATTCCAGGCACTATTAACCATAGGGACACCCCGCTTTTCGATCTCTGTACCGGTTGCGCCATCGATCAATATTTGATCACCGTTATGTAAGCGCTGGATCAATGCCTGATATCTGTTCATAATAGATCCTTTAACATGAATTATCGAGGGGATCTGAATGGGTTGCCTTAATTATGTTCTAAAGTGTAGCATGATTCTAATAACCGGACTCGAACTGTTTTCCTTTGTTTTTTCATCCACAGTGCCGAGATATGTATCTATTTGATTCAGTGATCCCCATTGTTCAAAGCGCAATGAAGAAAATAACGCTTACCTGTGAGAGTGTATCATCTCGCTCTTGCAGCTTGCGATGAGGATTAGAACAGAAGATAGCATTGCAGGAAAACATCCTCTCGTCTACAATACCAAAGTCTGACCTCCAGTCGGTTCAACTTTGACTGTCAAGTGGAGATTGAATATGGATACAATCCGGAATAGTTTTAACAAAGGTTTTAATAGCCCCCGTATCATGGTTGCAATCGGTATCGTGTTAGGGATCATATTAGGTCTGGTATATGGATGGGTGATTTCCCCAGTAGAGTTTATTGATGGGTCCATCGCTCAGTTGAGAGATGATCTTAAAACAGAATACCTGCGGATTGCTATTGATTCCTATGCAATAAACAAGGATGCTGATTTAGCAGAAGCGCGCTATAACCGCTTGGGAGAGGACAAAACTTCCTATTTATTAGAGATCGAGTTTAATCCCGCCGGTCAATTAGCCAGTGAGATTGATTCTTTCCGTGATGTAGTGGAATTGACAGCCCTGGGAGAAGAGCTGGAAGAGACGACGGTAGAGGAAAAACCAAGTAATAACATTTTGAAATGGGGGCTACTGGTTAGCATTGTATTGGCAGTATCGCTGATCATCAGGTATTTCCTAGTAAGACGTTCTGAAAGTGAGACTGCACCTAAATCCGCCCCAGGAATCTCACAAGAAATCACATCCAAGATGGAAAGCACCTTCAAAACTAAGGATCTCGAAGACATAATAGAAGTCAATAATCTAACCAAGTACTATGGAAAAGCCAGGGGAATCGTTGACGTCTCCTTCACCGTGAAAGAAGGCGAAATCTACGGATTCATAGGTCCCAATGGGGCCGGAAAATCCACTACCATCCGTTTATTTTTATCCCTGATTTATCCCACCAGCGGAGAAGCAAAGATTTTTGGCAAAGACGTCATAAAACATGGTCCAGAGATTCGGCAGGAAATTGGCTATTTACCTTCCGAGGTTTTTTATTACGAGGGCATGAAAGTCCTTGACCTTCTGAAATACTCGGCTAGTTTTTATAATAAAGACTGCACTGATCGGATATATGAGCTGTCAGATCTGATGGAACTTGATCTGAATCGCAGGATTGATGATCTCTCCTATGGGAATAAAAAGAAAGTGGGCATTGTCCAAGGACTGCTCCATCAGCCTAAACTGATAGTCCTTGATGAGCCGACCAGTGGTCTGGATCCGCTGATGCAGCAAAAATTCTTTAATCTGATCCGGGAGGAAAACCAACGCGGCGCGACCGTTTTCTTTTCTTCTCACATCCTGGGTGAAGTGCAGAAACTGTGCAACCGGGTAGCGATTATCAAAGAAGGCAGCATCATAAATATTCAGGACATTGAGACTCTGCAGAAGGACAACTATAAGAAAGTCCGGGTTGTGGCTGAAGGCATTGATCATAAACGATTTGATGTTGACGGTGTCAGCAACCTGAGCAGTGAAAATGGCGCGGTGAATTTCTTTTATAAAGGCGATATCAATTTGATCACCAGTTTGATCAGTGAAAAAGAAGTTTCCGATGTGACCATCGAAGCGCCCACCTTGGAAGAGATCTTTATCCATTATTATGAGTAGGGATTAAGCATGAATATATTTAATCATGAGTTTAAATCGTATTCAAAATCCGTGGCCATCTGGTCTGGGTCCATTTTTCTGATTATCTTGGTCTACCTGTCTGCCATGGCCAGCATATCTGTGGATATTCAAACGTTTAATGACATACTGGCGAGTTTCCCAGAGGAGTTTTTAATTGCCTTTGGCATGACTGAGCTGGATTTATCCTCGATTGTCGGCATGTATGGATTGGTATTCCTTTTTTGCCAGATCTGCCTGGCAATCCAGGCTGCCAACTACGGTTTTTCCCTGATCTCAATAGAGGAAAGAGAATTAACGGCCGATTTTTTACTGGCGAAACCAATTGGACGTGGAAAAATCCTGACCGCAAAATTGTTAGCTGCGATTGCGAGTCTGACAATTACCAATCTTACGGTGTGGGTGAGCAGTTTCTTGATCATCAATCTAAACAATGATGGACAGTCCTACGAAACCAAACCCGTGATTTTACTGCTGCTAAGCATCGTGGTCTTTCAATTGTTCTTTTTATCAGTAGGGGTATTGATATCCCTGTTGATGAAGAGAGTTCGTTCTGTGACCCCCTTATCGATGGCTCTGGCATTTGGGATGTACGTGCTCAGTGCCTTTGGCGGTATGCTGGGAGAGGATACTATCGAACTTATTTCACCCTTTAAACATTTTGAGCCCAATTATATTATCAAAAATGTAGCTTATGACACACCCCTGGTGCTGATCAGTGTGATCACCATCCTGATTGCCATCCCCGCCAGCTACCTGCTTTTTTCAAAACGCAATATCCACTCAGCGGTATAGGGCTTGATGGGAGTTTAAGCGATGAATATCTATTTGCGAGAACTGAAAGCAAATTATAAATCCCTCTTGATTTATTGTGGAATCAGCCTATTTTTCCTGGTGACTGGATTTACCAAGTTTAAAGCCTATGCTGAAAACCCGGATTTATTAGCCATCCTGGACAGTATGCCACCGGCCATGTTGGCTACCTTCAATATGAATGCTTTTAACCTGACCACACTTCCCGGATTTTTTGGGGTGTTTTATGTCTTTTTGGGCCTGATCCTTTCCATCGCAGCAGTGATGTGGGGTAGTGACATCATCTCCAAGGAAGAACGGGATAAAACTGTGGAGTTTTCGTTGACCCTACCGGTTAGGCGGAGTACCTTGATCACAGCCAAGAGCGCTGCTGCATTAACCAACTGTATTGCCCTGGCACTGGTAACCTGGGGTCTCGTGCTGGCTAACTCAGCCCGATATAATCCTGACGCAGAATTTTATAGTTTTGTTTCCTTGGGTATGGTATCCCTTTTTATAATTCAGTGTATTTTCCTGGCAGTGGGTATTTTCCTGGGAAGCGCAATGAAAAAACACAAAAACTCCGGCTCAGTCGCGGTTTCGCTGCTGCTCGGAACTTATTTCATCTCAGTCATCGCTGGATTAAATGAAGACTTTGATTTTTTGAAGTACTTTACCCCTTTTAAATATTTTGATCCAGCTTCGCTGCTGTATGAGTCAAGAATTGATCTTCCCTTTGTGTGGTTGTCTGCAGGGATCATCGCAGTTGCTTTGGTTGGCGCGTATATCGCATACTCAAAGAGAGATTTGTACATATAGAATCTAACAGTGAAAACCTCAGCCGAACACCGACGGCATATGGTCATAAATTGTCACCAATACCGCAATTGTGGTGGACTTATATGAGGTCGTCTATATTTACTCGCACCAAAAATACAAGCAGGATTAGCATAAGGAGCAAGGTATGAATTGGTATCCAATTCTTGCATTATTGGCATTTGCTTATACTGGCTTAGTTTTTTGGTTGGTGATAAAAAAACCAGAAAAACTTTGGGGTATTTCCAAAATCAAAGTTTTTGTAAATGTGTTAGGAGAAAAAGTCGCAGAGATTTTCTTTTATGCTTGGGGTATTGGATTTGCAGCTTTAGGAATTTGGTTGCTTACTTTGTCGTAAAACCTGCCAGAGTTTCGGAAGAATGAATAGGCTGATTATTTAATCGGGTCTTTTTTCTAAATAGCTGTACCTACAATAAAGCAAAAAATCTTAAACAAAACACTTTGCGTTAGGTAGTATTTTGTCAATTGGTTGAATTTGGGGGATCTCGAACCAGCTTCGCCACGATTTTTGGTGAAAAGAATTAATGGGGGAAATACAGGATTCTGCCCCTTTTCCTTTGATTTATGGTTCTTCGGGTTCCCACGGAGTTCCTCTTGGGATCCATCGTGGTACATTCTCTTTATAGACAAGGAATTCTTCACCGAACCGCTTCTCAAGTTCTCGCTCCTCCGAAAAGGGAATATAAAAAAGATGGAGGATGATAGCAAAAGTTACGAAGATTAAGATCGAAAACGATCTTAATATGAGCCCCTCACCTAGCATCAGAGAAAAAACACCGACATGCATTGGATTTCGAACGTAACGGTATACACCTTCTACGATTAGCTCAGTGGTTGGCTCCCAAGGCATATTTGTACCCGCGTTCAATTTAAGGAAGAGGGGAATAGTTCTTAACAACAGCACAAACCCTAATGTGATCAAGAGCAAGCCGATTATTAAAACCAGATAATTCCAAGGAACTTCTCTAAGCCAGGAAATTCTATTTGTGTCTCCTAAGAGCACAGCAGCACTGGGAAAACCAACCAGGAAGACTACAGGCAGAATTAGACTAATAACTAATCGTCTAAGGAATTCATTCATTTAATAACCTCACTGATTCAATTATCCAAATTAACTTTGTGTCTTCTGCTATTCTTTGGATCTTAGAATCTAGCGGACCATCAAAAAAACGTAACGATCCATGACTTGGGTATAATCTGTCCGAACAGAAATCTGATACCCCAATTTTTTGACGGTAGAGAATACATCCACAGCCAATCCTTCTGGTGCTGGGCGAGCCTTTTCGGGCAGGATACAGAGCGACCTTTCAGATTTACATTCCTGGCAGAGATAACATCCTCCAAAAATAAGAGCAAAAACCCTTTCAAAACCGGCTAGAAATACTCTCCGTTCTAGCTCTATAAACTTCATTGCCATTTGTTTGTACCACTCGGCACGCTCTTCGGGATTATCGTTTTGTAATCTGAGGTGAAAGACAACAGCATCACTATATTCATTAAAAAAACTTTGGCATTCAGTCACCGAAGGAGTCTGGGGAGGACAAGCTGCTTTATGACCATAATTAGGACACCCAAACATGCATTTCATACGCACCCACTGGGCAACCACAATTTGCTCCGGATCGATCCATTTAAAATCTGGAAAGCCATCATCTTTAAAAATTGTTTCGAGGGATGCATATTGGTTTTTGTCCGAATCTGGCTTTAGATCCATTTTCTGTCTCCTTAATTAGCAGGTTTTTTTTAGATAGGCCTCATGCAACAGGTTTGCCTTGCTTCTAACTTGGAGCTTTTTAATACAGGTCATCTAGATTTCACCCTACTTCGCAGTATAGCATATGGACAAAGTGAATTTAGGTGGCAATCCCTGGAAGAAAATTGTATGATAGAAGGTATTATGATTCGATTTTGCTGGTTAGAGACTAAAAACCGCTGAAATGCGCGGTGTCAACCTTCGCTCTCCCATAATCTCACTCCATGAGGAGTGAAGTAAATCACCCATGAAAAGAAAAAATCCACCCAATTTGGGTGGATTTCTGTGTGGGTGGTATTGGACATAAGCAGGAGGGGAAACTCCAATCCCCCATCCCGGGATCCCAGCAGCGTCAATCACCGGTGTAGAGAAAATGGCCTTTCCGGTTGCAAAGCTCCTGGGTTGATCCCCCTGGTAGGTCGCTGGCAGGGGAGAATTACCGGTATTGAGGGTATCCCTGCGGAAGGTGGGCTAGGTGGAACCAAGCTGCACTGCAGACTAGAGGGAATCGTCACATGAAATAGCTAGCATAGCAGTTCTGTGCTCTCAAGTGGGAGGTTGGATAGAATGTAGAATAAATATCAAAAAAGAAATGTCAGCTATTGGTAATCAACTTTTGTTAACTCAGGAATGATTTTTTGAACTTCCGCTAGATATGTTTTTTGAAAGTGTTTGTTTATTGTTTCTAAGTGATCTTGGATTTCTGATCGATGCTCTTTGATCTGGTTATACCTTGTAATGAGGTTTTCATTTGTTACATCTTCAACTCTTGAGGAGTATTGGGATAAATCTAATAATTGAAGCAGATCTTGATTCTTCTTTGCATATTCGATACTTATGACCGGGGTGTTCACCGATGCTGAGAGAATTATTGAATGGAATCTTATCCCGACAACTAAATGAAGCCTAGAGAACAGCCATTTCATCTCCCTGGGAGTTAATTGTTCATTTATAGTTATTACATTTTCTAATACATTGGTTTTGCTTATTAACCGATACACTTGATTAGCCGCTTTTCTATCGTCATCAGGATGATGAATATGCATAGGAAGAAGGAAAACTTTAGTATTATCCGCTTCAACCACGTGCTCAATAAAACGCGCCATGTGCAAATAGAAAGATTGAAGCATCTCGTCTGAAAACCTGTTTGAATAATGGTGATCTTGAAAGTTCCCACTGGATTCTAAACTCCGCATGCAGACTCCAATTTTTAAATTAGATGGCGTTAATCCCAATTCTGTTACCAACTCTTTATCAGATGAGATCTGAGTTGGTTTTAGAAAAAACGCCGGATCGGGAAAGAATTTGACTTTGGCTGTGTCATTTACTAATTTGTAGAAGGCATTTAATGTTTCAAGTTCCCTCGCTCCGACAAATGTGGCAACCCGCAATATTATTTTTATGAACAATAATGCCGATCCCTTCGCTTTACGATAGCTAACTCCAAAAATGATGACTGATTTTCGGAATAATTTTGCCAAGACAGCTAAACTTGCATAATAGGCCATATGAATGGGGTCATTAAACAATGGAGTTCCACCTGTAAATAACAAATAATCTGATTTGATGATTGATAGGATTGTCTGAATGGGGTGCTGTTTTGGCGAGTAGGCGCGAACCTGATAAATGCTCCTGACGCGATTTGGATCCGAAGTTAGGACAGTGAAATCCGCCTGATTTAGGGTATCCAAAATGCCACAAAATATAGCGTTATCTCCGATATTGGAACTGCTAAGCCATGTCCCTGTAGAAATTATGTTGATGATTTTTGCGGATTGATTACTCATAATTATTTAACTTTATCTCATATTACTGTGAATAGACGATGAATACCAGGCATCTGGATCAGACAAGATATCCACTCTACAAAAATCTAGCTTACTAATTAATCCTAGGTTTCTAAACTTGGAGTCTTCAATCGAAATACTCCTGTTTGTAATTGGCAGCTTTGATTTTACAACTATTGACGAATGGGGATGTCAAGTATGGGTTGTGTTAATATCGCTTATGATATTAGTCGCTGATATATTTTAATATGCTGATCGATGGCTTTTTTTTCATCAAATACATCTTTCACATATGCGCGTCCCCGTTGGCCTTGAGTCTGCCAATGATTATCTCTGAGCAAGTTAGTTAGGCCAGTCTTGAAATCATTATCCTCGATGTGATAACCATATAGAGATGCGAAGTTGTCAGGATCAACTGTGCTAAGAATAGCGCAACCTGAAGCAGCTGCTTCAATGAAAGAATTAGGCAGTCCTTCCCTGGCGGATGTATTTACGAGAATCCAGCTCTTTTCAAGAATTGACGCTAATTCGCTGCTTTCAAATTGGTTGATAAAACCTCTCAGCTCTAAATTGGGAAGGTCACTGTATTTTGATCGAAGCCTTTCCTCTCTCTTTGCATCCTGGCTTTTCCCGAGAGCAATAAATTTTACATCAGGAAATGACCTCGCTAACTCAAAAAACAATTCAGGGCGTTTCCTCCGATCCCACCTGGAATTAAAGCATACCGTTGGTTGGGCTGCTTTTTCGATCTTTTGTGGGATTTTCACAGGTGTTGGAAGAAGCGCAGGCATTTCCTTAAGTTGATATTTGCGCTTGGCTTTTTTGGCGACATAATAGGAAGCTCCATATTTGCCAGAAGCATTGCGAACAGCTCGATGCACATAGAAATTGTCCTCATAGAGATTGTTGAAAAGAACTTGTCCATAGTTTCGAGAGGGCAATCTTAACTCTATAAACCAATCATATAAAGTTCGGGTATCCCGAAATGTGACAATATGCTTCATATGCGGTTGGGCTTGTTGAGCAAGGAATGTACCAAAAGATGGTTCCTGGGAGTGGTAAATATCTGCTTCAATTTGAGCATAAATTGATTTGGATGAAAGAAGTTCATTCTTGTCAAATCCAAAAACTCGGATCCCGTCAAGCAGTGCTTCTCGGGGTTGGTTGTTTCGCCTCGGTACAATAGCGCTAACTTGGATTCCCCGTTGAGATAGCTCCCTACCAATAGTCCGAGTAGCCCGACCAAATCCACCATATTTTCCCCAAGCGAAGATCTCAGTTGAAATAAAACAGATGTGCATTGGTTATGCTAATTCCTTATGTAATATGATTACTTCGACAAATTCAATTATTCCACCCATCAGACTAAGAATTAATGTTCGAGCAAATAACAATAATGAGAATGCTAAGGCAACTTCAGCCTCGATTTCATACAGGGATAACAGGACTACGTGACTGACCTCTCTGATGCCTAAACCTCCAGCAATTGATAATGGGGATATTGAAGCTAAATCAACGATTGCCTGAATCCATCCTAGATCAATAATTGATATCCAGATTCCAGTAGAATAGGCAATAATGATATACGACAGCAATGCTACTATATAAGCCAGGATTCCAATACTGAAAAGGTAGATTATATTCCTTATGCTGAAATCCCCATATGTATTCAAGGAATATAAGATCTTTCGAAGATATCTCCAAAACCAATTCCAGCTCTGACGATTAGAATCTTGGTTTGTATGGTTGTCTATCCAACTGGTTATATACCTGGTAGATTTAAAAAATAAAATCCAGATAATACCTATAGAAGGGAAGAAGGCAGCAGTGGTTACCCAGTTTAGTTTATCATGTCCCAAACCATACAGGAACCAGAATAGTCCGGTAATAATGATGATAAATATATCAATCAAACGATTAAAGGCTACAGCTGCTAAAGCTTCAGCAGATTTTTCCTCGGGTGAGATTTTTCTCCATTTGATACCACTCCCAATTATCGTTCCAGGCAAGAACAATAAATAAAATTTCACTATTAAATTGACTAAAAACAACCTGTTTATCGAGATGGTCATACCTTGTTTGTGGGTTAGGAAGCCAAGCCTAACAGATTTTAAATAAATATTAAGCAAGCCACCCAGGATTCCAGCTATGAAAAAAAGGATATTAATATCTTTAAGTACATGTAAGACATCTTCTATGGGAATAATATAGAAAAGTGATAAGAATAGAATTAATAAAAGAACGATCTTAAGATATTGAAATATTTTGCGTGTTCTTGGCTTAGAGGTATGTCTGCGCCAGTTCTTAAATAAATTTTGTAATGACATTGCATGAATTCTCAGATAAAAATCGATCTCA
This sequence comes from Chloroflexota bacterium, assembly GCA_030609055.1. Lineage (GTDB taxonomy): Bacteria > Chloroflexota > Anaerolineae > Anaerolineales > UBA11858 > B10-G9. The sequence continues at coordinate 42,360 of JAUWCZ010000003.1, forward strand.
TTATAGCACTCACTTGCCTTCAGCCAATAATTTCAATAGTAGTGAAAAATATTGAAATGAATATATGATAAATTATAGGATTGTTTTTAATGGATGGGTAAGTAGCCTCCGAGTATTGGGGACTTTTTGTATCCATATTTGCTGGTAGATCTAAAGGAGATGAGATTGGCATATAATATACTAGAAATCTGGATAAATTGTATATAAATCAATTCTAGAAGGCTAATATACCCAATAATGTGTTTAATAATTACGTTCGGACTGCTTTTGGTATCATAAACTATTATAATCAATTACCTATAAGGGAGGTTTTCTTCTGGAATTAAATCCTGTGAATGATCCATTCAAATGGAAAAGTTGCCTTGAAGTTTATTATCCACTCTCCTACCAAATATTGTGTGTCTTTTTCCTATCCGGACAATCATGAAACTACAAGATAAGGTTAAAAACTGGATTAACACCAAAAGCTATCTCCCGAAAGTCCTCGTTGGTTTAGCTGGAATATGCTACACCATTCAAGTCTGGATATATTCACATAATCAGGAATCCTTTTTAGATGAAGGATTTTATCTCTTAAAAGGGTATCTATTTGCCACTGGAAGATATACACCATTTCAAGAATATGGAACCTGGACGAATAAGATGCCTCTGGCATTTTTGATTCCTGGCTATATTCAAAAAGTGTTCGGACCTGGTCTTTACACAGGACGAACCTTTGCATTTTTCTTGTCGTTGTTGATTTTGATTGGGGCAGTCATGATTGGTAAACGACTGGGAGGAAAATGGGGGGGAGTACTTTCTGCCGTTTTGATGGCATTAAATCCTGCCAATCTGAAGATCTACAGTATGATGCTTTCCGAGGTATTGATTGTATTCTTACTAGTAATGACCCTCCTTCTCGTTCTGGGAAAAGACCGACCGCTCTGGCAGATCTTAGCAGGTTCTTTTCTCGCCGGTATCATCCCCGTGACCCGGATCAATCTTTTCCCCGTGCTTCCGATGGTGATAATTTATCTTTTTTGGGAACATGGTTCTAGAAAAGGGATCTATGGATTATTGGTCAGTATGATACCATTCATCGGAGTGCAGCTCATCTATTGGCCGGAAATTATCCAGCAATGGGCCAAATGGATCCCAAAAGGCTTATTTCAAACCCTGGATGCATGGAAGCTTAATTTTGGTGATGCTATTGAACTCCATAAGCCTGAACGAACATTATTGAATCGTTACCTGGCATTTGTTGAGGGTATACGGTTTCATTTCCCAGCTGTGATGGGAGTTTTTACAGTTATTTGCTTATGGCCAAAGAAATGGTCTGATCGGAGCCAACATCGCTTAGCAGTATTCTTGATTGCTCTATTTTTTATGTTATTCTTAGCTCACTTTGGAGCATCAATCCTTCAAAACTTCAATATATATGCTTTCTCAGTTTACTTATCATTCTTTGATATCCTGGGAATTTTCTTGGTAATAAGTACCTGGGCGGATTGGAATTATGAACCACCGTTTTGGAAACGGTTGTTTATTGGGCTTGGGATTGGATTTGTAAGTCTTGGAATTGCCTATACCGCCTCAGGAGAAGAGACTTTATATGGAATTGGGATAAAGAAATTGTTACAAAAAAATGCATTGACATTTGAGGGTGGAAATGTTGAGTTTGCATCCTGGAGATGGTGGGAAGTGCTAAACAGTCGGCTCGGATGGAATTTCTCCACTTCGTTGAAAATTACCGGCATTGTATTATTGATCTTTATTGTATTGATCATTACTGTGGTTATATCGACTCTTCTAAATCGTTTGTTTCGAGACAATAAAGATGTTCCTACTAAACTCTCCATTCCTCATATATTAGTTGTTTTTCTTGGTATTGGGATCCTTAGCTCTCCAACGGATATTCTCGGTGGAGGCAGGCAATTATATGATTGCCAGATAGGAGTTATTCAAACGTATGATGATGCCGTTGATAATATCTCAAAGTTTGTAGAACATGGTAATCAGGTGTTTTGGATTGGATCTGATACCCAACCTGTTCTACTTGGTTTGGTGGAAGAGAAGGATATACAGCTATTCCCCCAACAGCTTAATTCCCAATACTCATTTCGTTTAGGTGGTAATTCAGATCAATTAGCCAGGGCGGGGTTTTGGAACCCTTCGCTTGCTCAAGAGTGGATTAATGGATCACAAGTCCTTCTTTTTGAAGAACAAGCTTTATCAGGCTGGTTTAATCCTGTCTATCCTTTGATTGAACTGGGAGAATTTGAAAAGGTAGGAGAAACTTTAATAATTGGCTGTTCTGCAAAACAAAGGATTTTAATTTACAGGAGAAGCCAATGAAACTGTCTGTGATTATTCCAGTTTACAATGAGGCGGTCACATTAAATGATATCAGGGAATTATTGTTTGATACTTTATCATCAATGAAACATGCCTGGGAAATCATCTTTGTAGATGATGGCAGCCAGGATGGTAGTTACCAAATCCTGAAGAATTTTGCTGAAGAACATCCAAAGCAGATTACCACAATAGGACTGCGTCGTAATTTTGGTCAAACCGCTGCTATTGCAGCTGGCATTGATCATGCAGACGGGGAGATAATCATCCTCATGGATGCGGATCTCCAAAATGATCCAGCGGATATTCCTTTGCTCTTAGGTAAGATTAATGAAGGGTATGATGTTGTTAGTGGTTGGCGAAGCGATCGCCAGGATAAATTTCTTACCCGAATTCTGCCTTCGAGGATTGCGAATAGAATCATCTCTTGGGTGACAGGAGTCTACCTCCATGATTATGGCTGTACATTAAAGGCTTACCGACGCGAGGTAATTACTGGATTTCGCCTCTATGGGGAAATGCATCGGTTCATTCCAGCATATGCAGCACACATAGGAGCAAAGATTACAGAAGTCAAGATTAGGCACCATTCTAGGAAATATGGAAAAACAAAATACGGATTGGAAAGGATGGGGAAAGTTATCTTAGATTTGATAACAGTCAAATTCTTGATCAGTTATTCCCTTAAACCACTGTATCTGTTTGGGGGAATCGGTGCTTTTTTTAGTTTTAGTGGTATTTTGATTTTATTTTATTTAATGTCCCGACGTATGGTTATTGGCATTTCTCCTTTCTCATCTCCCCTATTCCCAACTTCCATTATGTTGGTAATTCTCGGATTCCAATCGATTTTAATGGGATTGATAGCAGAATTATTAGCCAGGACTTATCATGAAGCACAGGGTAAACCAACCTATACTATCCGAGAAATCGTTAAGGACAATTGATGCGGATTTTAGTTGTTATTCATGAATTTCCCCCTGTCGGTGGTGGTGGAGGTCATGTTGCAAGGGACATCTGTGGGGGATTAGCTGCAAAGGGCCATGATATTAAAGTTATCACAGCTAAGTTACGGAGTGGGGTGGATAAGAATCTTGATCCAAGTTATTCAGTAAAGCGTGTCCCGAGCTGGAGAAGAAATCCTTCGCGAGCAAGCCTTTTGTCAATGATTTTATTTATTGTCAGTGCAGTAATCCATTGTGGCTTATTGATACGAAACTGGAAACCGGATGTCATTCATGCTCATTTTGCTGTGCCCGCAGGACCTGTTGCCTGGATTCTCTCAAAACTGACTTCAATTCCTTATATTATTACCATTCATTTAGGTGATATCCCTGGTGGGACACCCCAAAAAACAAACAAGTGGTTTCTTTTTTTAAAACCATTTACTTATCCCATTTGGAACCACGCTAAAAAAGTGGTTGCGGTCAGTGAGTTTAGCAGGGATCTTGCTCGAATGAATTACCAGGTCCCAATAGATGTGATTCATAATGGAATAGACATCTCTGCTATTAAACCAAACACCTTGAAAAGTCATAAACCACCGCGTATTGTGTTTGCAGGTAGATTTGTTCCCCAAAAACAACCCTTAATGATCGTGGATATCCTTTCCGAGTTGTCGGATCAATTATGGGAGGCTGTTATGATGGGGAATGGTCCCCAGCTTATCAAGGTAAAGGAAACGGTCCTGCTAAGGAATTTGCAGGATAGGATATCTATAACGGGTTGGGTGGCACCAGAAGAAGTTATCCAAGAATTTACCCAGAGTGATATTTTACTAATGCCATCAATTTCAGAAGGACTTCCAATCGTTGGTATCCAGGCTCTTGCTTCAGGCCTCGCATTCATTGTCAGTAATATTGGGGGATTTAAAGACATGGTTGATGATGGTAGCAATGGATACTTGATTCCGTTTGAAGATAAGAAAATCTTCATTGCGAGACTACGATTATTATTATCAGATAGTGATCACCTAAATTATCTCCGGGAGAACTCCCTTAAAAAAGCAAGCTTATTTGATTCTAAAAGAATGGTTGCAGATTATGAAAGAATATTGTTATCTGTAATTAAAACAGACTGAAATTCAAGAAATCTCAAATTTACAGAAATCCCTAAAGTTGATTTTTCATTCTCCTCGCTTGAAAGGTGTTAAAGAAACAACACTTGATATCACTATCAAGTGTTGTTTGTGGGCGATATTGGACATAAGCGGGAAGGGAAAAATCGAAACTACTCTCTACGCAATTCCAACACAGGAGTGTTGAAAACCTTGATCCGTGTTCCTTGGAATCAAATCGATGCTGATCAAAACTATCTTCGTGGGGCCATTCTGATGATTATTTATAGCCATGATTGGATTATTTCTGATAGAATTTAATCTCATGGTAGATGCATTCAGGCAGCTAGGGAGCAACGAAATTCTGCAAGTCTTTTCCCACCAATATTTGTGGTCCTTTCTCCTCTGGAGTAAATTATGAAACTTCTAGATAAGATTATCAGCTGGATAAACTCACAGCGATACCTCCACCACTTAATCCTTGGTTTGGCTGGCATGAGCTATACCATTCAAGCCTGGATTTTTTCCCAACAGCAAAGCTCTTTGTTAGATGAAGGAAATTATTTATATAAAGGATTCTTATTTGCTACAGGTAAATATGTTCCATTTCAAGAATATGGAACCTGGACGAATAAGATGCCTCTATCATTCCTTATACCTGGCTATATTCAAAAAGTTTTCGGACCGGGACTTTCCACAGGACGGTACTATGCATTCGTCTTGTCGCTATTGATTTTGATTGCTGCTGCCATAATTGGATATCGACTGGGAGGGAAATGGGGGGGAGTACTAACTGCTGTTATTATGGCGTTAAATCCAGCGCCCCTGAAAATCTATACCCAGGTGTTAACTGAGGGATTAACTGCCTTTCTACTGTTATTAACCCTAGTGCTGATCCTAGGAAAGGACCGCCCCCTCTGGCAGATATTAGCGGGGTCATTTGTGGTCGGCATGATTCCGGTAACCCGCATCAATCTTTTTCCAGTTCTGCCACTGGTCATATTCTACCTGTTTTGGGAACATGGCTATAAAAAAGGGATTTATAGCTTGCTGGTCAGTATGATCCCTTTTATTGGTGTGCATCTTATCTATTGGCCGGGAATTCTTCAGCTGTGGTCTAGATGGATACCAGAGGGCCTGATAAGGTCTTATGATGTCTGGAAGCAGCAATTTGGTGACCCCGTTGGATTACATCAACCAAACCTGACGATAACGAAACGTTTCTTGGCATTTTCATGGGGTATCCGCTTACAATTCCCAGCAGTATTGGGTGTTTTTACAGCTTTGTGTTTATGGCCGAAGGATTGGCCAGATCGTAATCGCCAACGTACTGCGGTATTCCTATTTGTATTATTTTTTGTGTTGTTCCTGACTCACCTTGGTGCAGCTATCTTTCTAAACTACAATATTCATGCTTTCTTTAGATATCTAAGCGCCTTTTATTACTTGGGAATTTTCCTGGTAATAATAACCTGGGATAACTGGAATTATAAATTACCGTATTGGAAATTATTAATTATAGGGATTGGGATTGGATTTTTTTCCCTGGTAATTGGATATAGTGTTTCAGAACAAAGCTCATTCTTTGGAGTCTGGATAAAAGACCTGTTGCAAAAACAAGCTCTTACTTTCGAAGGAGGAAAATTAGAGATCGTTGCCTGGAAATGGTTGAAAGGGGTTCAAAACTGGTTTGGGTGGGATTTTTCTATTACTTTAAAGATTGTTGCGGTTGGTTTTATTGTAATGATTGTATTAATCATAATTCTCGGATTAAGGTGGCTGTATAACCATTTCTTACGCCAAAACGCTGATGAGTTAGCGAACTTCCATCTTCCCCATGCATTAATATCACTTCTTGTGCTTGGAATCCTCTTATCACCAACGAAAATCCTAGGGGGAGGCTATGATTATTATGATTGCAAGCGAAGAGCGATTCGACATTATCAGGAAGCTATAAATGTAGTATCCAAATTTGTGGAACCAAACGACCAGATATTTTGGATTGGAAAAGATACCCAGGTTGTTCTGCTGGGTATCCTCGTGGAGAAAGAGTTTCAGATTTATCCCCAGCAGCTAAACTCAATCCATTCTTTTCGTTTAGGTGGCAATGCTGATCAATTAGCCAGAGCTGGATTTTGGAATGATTCCCTGGCTCAGGAATGGATAGATGAGTCCCAGGTGCTCCTATTTGAGGAACAGGCTTTTTCGGGTTGGTTCAGCACGATTTATCCCCAAATTGACCTGAGTGATTTTGAAAAAGTGGGAGAAACGAACATCATGGGTTGTTCTGCAGGACAAAGGATTTCGATTTACAGGAGATAGAAATTCACCAGATATATAGCAAATCTGAGTTGATATCTCGATTGAGATCTTAGAAGTAAGAAATAAGCGCTCTTGATGAAGGATGAGCGGTTTTTCTATTTTTATGGGCGGTATTGGACATCAGCGGGAAGGGAAAAATCGGCACCCCCAGCACTTAATCCCAACACAGGAGTGTTGGGGCATATCTCGAACCGCTGTTGCCGTTCCTCATGATTATCGAGTGAAAATCATCAGTGGGGGGAATGGATAGCTAATGATCACTCCTTTTTCAAT
>JAUWCZ010000026.1 GCA_030609055.1 Chloroflexota bacterium
GATATGGACGCCCTGCCTGTGAAAGAAAATACCGGTGTTAATTACGCCTCAGTGCATGATGGTTTAATGCATGCCTGTGGGCATGATGGGCATATGGCGATTGGTTTAACCGCTGCGCGTGTACTACATGAAGGACGCCAGGATCTTCCTGGCACAATAAAAATTGTCTTTCAACCCGCAGAAGAAGGTTTAGGCGGCGCTAAAGGTATGATCGAGGAAGGTATATTATCTGATCCAAGACCGGATATTACCCTTGCTCTGCATCTCTGGAATGAAAAACCATTGGGTTGGTATGGGATCCCGGATGGACCGATGATGGCTGCTTCCGAAATCTTCAGGATACGTGTGATTGGAGTAGGCGGTCATGGAGGAAAACCACATGAAGCAATTGATCCGATCGTCGCGGCAGCCGGGATTATTAACACACTCCAATCAGTAGTGTCCCGGGAAGTTCCACCTCTGGATAGCGGAGTGATTACGGTTAGTTCTATCCGGGGGGGAGAAGCCTATAATGTGATCCCGGAGGAGGTCATCCTCAACGGTACAATTCGATCCTTTACAAAAGAGACCCGCAAGTTACTACTTGAGCGGTTTCATGAGATTGTTGAGAAAACAGCGGCTGCTTATATGTGCCAGACTGAGATAACCATCGAAGATATCTCGCCCGCGGTAATAAACCATCCGGAGATCGCTGCAATTCTGCGGCGGACAGCGGATGAACTTTTTCCGGAGGGGATGATCGATGTGCATTACAGGACGATGGCCTCAGAAGATATGGCTTTTATGATGCAGGATATCCCCAGCTGCTACTGTTTGATTGGGTCAGCTGATCCTAAAAAGGGTTTGGATGCTAAACATCATCAACCGGAGTTCAACTTTGCTGAGGAGGCGATGACTCATGGAACTGCTCTGCTGGTTGCCGCTGTGCAGGCGTTACTGAATCATTAATTCCCCCATAACTCCATCCAGGAAGACAGTATTACTAAAGTAACAAAAAGAACCGTAATCGTATCAGGATTACGGTTCTTGCCATTCCGCAGATTCTAACAATATTAATAGCCCGTCTAACCCTCCCCCTGCTTGACGGCAAGGTTTGAAAATGCTACAATGAAATTGGATTAATCTTATTGATCATATTAATCATATCAGGGGTATATATGGATCATCTTGAGTTTTTCCAGTATCTCCACCAGACGACACAATCGGATTCTGAGTATGAAAAGCTGCCTGCGCTGAAGGATCTTAGCGTAGAACTTGGTATAAGTGTCTCTAGTTTGCGGGAACAGTTGGAAGTTGCCAAAGCCTTAGGTTTGGTGGATGTAAAACCGCGTTTGGGTGTACGCCCGCTGCCATACTCATTTTCACCGGCGGTAATAACCAGCCTGAGTTATGCCATCCAGCAGGATTCAGATTATTTTGAACAATTTCTCGATCTTAGACGAAATCTTGAAAATGCCTACTTTGCCCAGGCTGTGGTAGTACTGCGGGAATCTGATTATGAAGAACTTATAGACCTGGTTCAAAGCGCCCAGGCAAAGCTGCGGGGGAGTCCAGTCCGGATACCCCATGAAGAACACCGTAAATTCCATCTAACAATTTATAACCGTCTCAATAATATTTTTGTAACCGGGTTGTTGGAAGCATATTGGAACGCCTACGAAGCTGTCGGCTTAAATGTCTACGCCGATCTAGATTATTTAGAAAATGTTTGGGTCTATCACGAGCAGCTGGCGAACGCTGCGATAAACCGGGATATCTCTCTCGGTTTGGAAATCCTCCGGGAACACTTTGATTTGTTGATGGACCGCCTGGTGTCCTAGGTGTATTAATTTAATACCACCTAGGTAAGCAGGAACTCAGGATTGCTTGAGAGAAAAGAACTGATAGGAGAGTTAATGGCAAAACCTAAGCCAGAATCCGGGGAAGGATCTAAAACTAAGAAAGTAGTGAATGAATTTTCAATCAATATTGCTACAGTTAATGGGTCTGGCAGCCAGACGGCAAATCTGACTTTATTACGGGCTATTTATAAAATGGGTATACCTGTATCCGGAAAGAACATTTTTCCTTCGAATATTCAGGGATTACCCACCTGGTATAAGATTCGTGTCAGCAAATCCGGTTATGCCGCTCGCGCAAAGAAGACAGATATTACCGTTGCGATGAATCCGAAAACCTTTAGGGATGATCTGGAAGATTTGGCTCCGGGCGGTCTTTTCCTTTATGCTGATCATATCAAGGAGTCGATTGACCGGGAAGATGTGCTTCTTTGTCCTCTACCAGTAAAAAACCTCGCTCGAGAAGCAAAACCTCCCCGGGAACTGAGGGATTATATCGCCAATATGGTGTATGTTGGGGTATTAGCCTATCTGCTTGATATCCAGATGGATACCCTGAAAAACGCCCTTGATTTCCACTTCAAAGGAAAACAAGGACCAGTAGAATTGAATTTTTCCGTAATCCAGAATGCAGTCAAGTGGGCGGAAGCGGAACTTGAGCTGGAGTCTCCATTTAAGATTCAACCTTTGGATCTTACCGATGGTTTCATTTTAGCCAATGGCAATACTGCTGGCGGGCTGGGAACGATCTATGGTGGAATGCATTTTGTCTCCTGGTACCCTATTACACCGGCAACCAGCTTACCGGAAGCGATCCTTGAATATGCACCAGGATTGCGGAAAGATCCAGAAACGAAAAAGAGCACCTACGCTGTAATTCAGGCCGAGGATGAATTAGCTTCCATCGGGATGGTGATTGGGGCAGGCTGGGCTGGGTTACGGGCGATGACCGCGACATCTGGTCCTGGATTGAGCTTAATGAGTGAGTATGCCAGTCTGGCATATTTTACCGAGATTCCGATTGTAGTCTGGGTAATACAGCGGGTGGGTCCCAGCACCGGGCTTCCAACCCGAACTGCGCAGGGAGACGTTAACATGACCTATTATCTTGGGCATGGAGATACCAAACATGTTGTTCTCATTCCAGGTACAGTCAATGAATGTTTTGAGTTTGGCTGGAAAGCCCTGGATCTGGCAGAGAAGTTGCAAATGCCAATTTTTGTGCTTTCTGACCTGGATTTGGGACAGAATCAATGGATGACCACACCTTTTGAATATCCGAAAACACCCATCGATCGGGGCAAAATCCTCTGGGAAGAGGATCTGGAAAAGATCAAGGATGATTGGGGAAGATATCTAGATCTGGATGGGGATGCCATTCCTTACCGGACAGTCCCCGGGAACCGGCATCCAAAAAGCGCATATTTTGCCAGGGGTACAGGGCATGATGATTATGCCAATTACAGCGAGAAACCTGAAGACTGGGAAGAGAATCTCAATCGGTTGAAGAGAAAGTTCGAGTCATCCCGACCACTGCTCCCCGAACCGGAAATCAGCGCTCAGGCTGGTGCCACAAATGGAATCATAGCCTTTGGTTCAACGGATGCTGCCGTACGAGAGGCCAGTGACCACCTAGCAGCAGAAGGGGTAAAACTGGACTATTTAAGGTTGCGGGCTTTACCGGTGAATTCCCAGGTACTGAAGTTCATCCGGGATCATCCTCGGGTTTACGTGATCGAAAATAATCGCGATGGACAAATGCACAGTATTCTGTCCTTGGAACTGCCTGATTTCCCATCTGAACTGGTTTCCTTATCCCACATAGATGGGCTGCCCTTGAGCGCTGAATGGATCAAAGAGGTAGTACTGGCAGAGGAGAAATCATAATGGCTAAGAAGACAGTTAAACAGAATGAAATCGGATTAACCAAAGAAGATTATAAGGGTGAACCAACAACCCTATGCCTTGGTTGCGGTCATAATGCGATTGTCGGTCAGATCATTGCTGCCTGTTATGAGTTGAACATTCCCCCGGAAAGTGTGGTGAAAATCAGTGGGATTGGCTGTTCAAGTAAAGCGCCGACCTATTTTATGGACCGCTCTTTTGGATTTAATGGGCTCCATGGTCGGATGCCCTCCCTGGCTACCGGTGCATTATTTGGAGATACCTCGTTAATAGGCATAGGAGTCAGCGGGGACGGTGATACGGCCAGTATCGGGATGGGACAGTTTAAACATGTCACTAGACGAAACCTCCCATTGCTGTATATTGTTGCCAACAATGGAGTATACGGTCTTACCAAAGGACAGTTCTCTGCAACTGCTGAACAGGGATTAGCGCTTAAGAAACAGGGACAAAACCGATATGTGCCTGTCGATATTGTCTGGGAAGCTATCGCTGGGCGGGCATCCTTTGTGGCTCGATCATTTTCCGGGGATCCCCAGCAGTTAAAAGCATTGATTAAAGCTGGTATACACCACCGCGGGATTGCAGTGATCGATGTCATCAGCCCCTGTGTGACCTTTAATAACCAAGATGATTCCTTCCACTCCTATGCTTGGGGAAAATCTCATGAAGTCGCATTACATGAATTATCTTTTGTTCCCCCGGTGCGGGCGATAAAAGTACATTACGAAAAAGGCGAATCCCTTGAGGTCTCGTTATATGATGGGACCCATATTATCCTCAAGAAACTTGAACATGATTATGAACCTACGGATCGTGTAAAAGCGTTCCAGATGCTGGAAGAAGCCAATGATCGAAACGAACTGGTCACTGGTTTGATTTACATTAATCCGAAACAAAAATCACTCTTTGATCTGTACGACCTGCCGGAAACACCCCTTAACAGGCTGTCGAACGAAAAACTGCGCCCCAGTCCTGAATCCTTAGCAGAGATTAATCAAGTGATGTTCTGAGTTGAGGCTTGAACACACAATGCAGCATCCGGTCACGGGCAGAGGATTATGAAAAGAACTAAATAGCTACAACATGATCTCAATACTAGCAGTTGGATATTGATCTTTACGGGGAGGACATATGCCTCTTTGGAGACAACCCTTAGATAGAGACCGCATCCTGATTAGACACGGCATCGTAAACATTATCGATGATCGCTGTAAAGGATGCGGTTTTTGTATTGAATTTTGCCCCCAGAATATTTTGGTTATTTCCAACCGTACAAATACCAAGGGATATCATCCTCCGGAAGTGATATCTGGTATGAACTGCATCAATTGCGGTTTATGCGCCCTGTTATGTCCGGATTTTGCAATATATATTGAAGACGGCGGAGAACATACCCCGGAGAATGTGGTTCCAATCCATCGGCATGAGGTACAGGGATGAGTACAAAAAAAGGTAGATTAACCGGAGAGCATTTCATGTTAGGGGATCATGCCTGTGCGGAAGGAGCGGTTCTGGCAGGCTGTCGTTTTTTCGCCGGCTATCCTATTACACCGGCAACTGAGATTGCAGAAAGAATGTCCGTTCGGCTGCCGCAGGTTGATGGGAATTATGTTCAGATGGAGGATGAGTTGGCATCCATGAATGCAATCCTGGGTGCATCCTGGGCAGGGGTGAAGTCAATGACTGCAACCAGCGGCCCCGGATTCTCGTTGATGATGGAAAATCTTGGACTGGGAATTATGCTGGAAACACCCTGTGTGGTTGTGAATGTCCAGCGGGGAGGTCCATCCACAGGTCTGCCGACGCTGGTTGGACAACAGGATATGATGCAAGCCCGCTGGGGTTCGCATGGAGATTATGAGGTAATTGCCCTCAGCCCCAGTTCTCCCCAGGAACTCTTTGATCTCACAATCCGGGCTTTTAACCTTTCTGAGAAGTACCGGACACCTGTCCTGGTAATGACTGATGCGGAAGTCGGTCACATGACGGAAAAAGTGGTTATCCCACCCCTGGAAGAGGTTGAGATCATTAACCGACCTGAAGTCCAAAAAGGTGATATAGAACCGGATCTTTTCCGGATCTACCGGAACAGCCCTCAGAATAGTCCTGGATATATCTCTCCTATGGTAAAAGCCGGAGAAGGCTACCGCATTCACGTCACCGGTTTAACGCACGATGAACGGGGGTACCCCGCCATGAATGCAGAGGCAAATGAGTGGAATGTATCCCGATTGATGGAGAAGATCCGCGCCAACCGGAAGGATATCATTGAGTTGGAAACAGACAAGCTTAGAAATGCTGAAGTGGTAGTGATTTCATACGGCATTTCAGCCCGAACCTCTCTCTGGCCCATTGAGCAGGCTAGAAAAGAGGGTATCCGGGTTGGTTATTTACGGTTGATCACGGTCTGGCCGTTTCCAGAAGACACCATTTCCAAACTGGCAAAAAAGGTCAACGCCTTTGTTGTGCCGGAGATTAATATGGGGCAGATTACCCGTGAGGTTGAACGCAGTACGGGTGGTGATGCCCGTGTATTTGGTGTCCATAAACCCGGCGGAGATATCTTAAACCCCCGGGATGTATTGGCTGCTATCAGAAAAGCCGCGGCAGCGGTTCAGAAAGCATAAATCCTACCGTTAGTGTTCTGAGAAGTAGGTGGAGGAAACCAAATGTCCACAGGAGAAATGCATCGCAGCGAACGATTACGAATTTTGAATTATGACACACCAGCGGTGAGTGATTGGGAAACCGGATTGCACCCGATGGATGATTTACTTCGCGGTGAACGGCTGCCCCATATCTGGTGCCAGGGTTGTGGTTTAGGTACCGCGTTAACTTCTTTTATCAGCTCATTGAAGTGGCTGGAGAAAAATCGCGGGTGGGACCTCGATAAAGTTGCGGTTGTTTCTGGGATTGGTTGTACAGGTAGAATTGCCGGTTATGTGCGATTGGATTCCTTCCATACCACACATGGCCGGGCGATCCCTTTTGCAACTGGTTTAAAGATCGCAAATCCTGATTTGAAAGTAATTGTTATCTCTGGGGATGGAGATATTGCCGGGATTGGTGGAAACCACTTGATCCACGCTGCCCGGCGCAACCTCAGTATAACTGTGGTATGTGTGAATAATTTTAATTACGGCATGACTGGTGGTCAGGTTGGTCCAACAACGCCACATGAAGCCCGGGCAGTTACAGCGCAATATGGGAATTATGAATTTCCATTTAATCTGCCATATCTGGCCACAGCTAGTGGGGCATCTTTTGTAGCCCGCTGGACAGTTCTCCATGCCCGGCGATTAACCTGGACCCTTAGAAATGCCTTAACTCATTCCGGGTTCAGTTTTGTGGAAATCATTGCCCCTTGCTCCACCGCTTATGCCCGCTGGAATCCAGAGGGGAAAGGTTTGGACCCGGAAAATCTTAGGCGGCGAGGTTTAGAGGTGATGAAACATTATCAGAAAGTAGGTAAGATTGACCATGATGTTCATCCCAAAGATGCCCACGTGAAGGTGAACAATCAGGGAGAGATATTGGAAATTATTGAAGGCGAGTTTCTGGATGAGACCAGACCGGATTTCAAAGAGGCCATAAATCAGCGTGCTGATCTCGCAGAGAAATACTGGCTCAGTGAGAAAGGGACCCTCGACAAACGAAAAGTTCTAACTTCACGAAAAAAGAGAGTGCCCCGAAAAGAAATACAATTGGGTGGATTTGGCGGGCAGGGTATCATGAGTGCAGGCAAAATCATCGGTATGGCAGCCGCAGTATTTAACAACCTTCAAGCTTGCTTTACCCAGAGTTATGGTCCGGAAGCAAGAGGAGGAGCAGCAGGATCCCAGGTGGTGATAGCAAGCTCTCCCATTCACCATCCTCATCTAACCCAACCAACCAGCATGATCATAATGTCTCAAGGAGCCTATGATAAATATGTCGCTGATCTGGCACCAGGTGGTGTGCTGCTGATAGATGATGAATTGGTAACTCTGCCGGCTGACCACCGGAAAGATATCAAGACATTTGGGATCTCAGCGACAAAAATAGCTGAACAAGCTGGAAATAATCGGGCTGCTAATACAGCCATGCTCGGCTTCTGGACAGCAGTTGAAGGGATTGTAGACAAGGATGCAATGCAGGAATCAATCGCGGAATCTGTCCCACCGAAAACGATCAAATTGAATTTGGACGTTTTTGAGGCGGGGCACAAAATTGGATTGACTATAGATAAGTAAGTACTTACTGGAAAATTGTATGGGTAAAGAAGTACTCATTATCGGCAGCAGCCAGGGGGGCTTACAAGCCGCAATGGATCTGGCAGATGTTGGTGTAAAGGTTCATCTTATAGAGCCCAGTCCCTTTATGGGAAAACAGATAGGAAATCTCTTTCCTGATTATCTATCAAATGTGCACCTGCTGGAATTATTAAAACACCCCAACATAACTGCCTGGACCAATACTGAACTGCAGGAAATAAAGGAGCAAGATAGAAACTATCAGGCTGTTTTACAACGTTATCCCCGATATATTGATCTGTCAAAATGCACCGCATGCGGGGATTGTGTTGAAGTCTGTCCTATCACTGTGCCGGGAAAAGAAAGAAAAGCGATTTACTTGGGTGGACAACCGGATTGCGCCGTGATTGAGAAGATAGGTATCTCCCCCTGTTCAAATGCTTGCCCTGCTGGTGTTCATGTCCAGGGCTATGTTGCGCTGATCGCCCAGGGGCGGTATGGGGAAGCCTATAACCTGATTCACTCCGCCCTGCCATTTCCATCTGTTTGCGGCCGGGTATGTAATCATCTCTGCGAAGAAGCTTGTACCCGGAGTCAGCTTGATGATGCTGTCAACATCATGGCGCTAAAACGTTATGTTGCCGATTGGGCTTACCAGAATCGGGATCAATTGCCGGATTCCATAGATTTGATTGAGAACGGAATTGATCAGGAACGATCTGATACTTCCCGGAAAAAGGTAGCTGTGATCGGAGCAGGTCCGGCTGGGTTAACCGCAGCCCGCGACCTGGTCCGCAGGGGACATGCGGTCACAATATTTGACGACAATCCCGTAGCCGGGGGTATGATGCGAGTTGGCATTCCACCCCATCGGCTTTCCTATGATCAACTGAGTTGGGAAATTGACGGGATCCTCTCGGAAGGTGTAGATCTGCAGTTGAATACCTGGGTGGATGATATTCCCGGGCTTTTAGAGGATGGATATAACGCTGTACTCATTGCAACCGGTGCACATACGGCAGAGAAAATTCCCATAGAGGGGGCAGATCATCCCGATAACTGGCTCAGTCTGGATTTTCTCAAGCAGGCATGTCTGGGAGATGAGATCGATCTCAGCAGCAGGAAAGTTATTGTTTTGGGAGGTGGAGATGTTGCAATGGACGCAGCGAGGGTGGCTGTCCGATTAGACACCTCAGAAGTCCGGGTTGTTTGCAGGGGAATGCGCGCGTCGTTTAACGAAATCCAGGAGGCTGAGGAAGAAGGCATAGAGATCATCAGGGGAAGAGTGTTTCAACGAATTATCCTCGCTGATGGGGGGATAAGTGGTGTGGAATGTTTGGAAGCGGAAGTTGGGGAGGTTATAAATGGAAAGCGCCAGTTTACTGAGATTCCCGGGACAGAGCATTTAATTCCCGGCGATCTGGTGATCTGGGCACTTGGGCAAAGCCCGGACTTTTCGTTTTTACCGCAAGATGAAAGGATCGCTGTGCTTTCTCCGCAAGGAATTCAGGCGGATAAACAGATGGGGACGACCATGGAGGGTGTTTTCACTGCTGGAGATGTCCGCCGTGGGACAACCTTTTTTGTAGTGGATGCTGTTGGGGAAGGACATCAAGCTGCTCATAATATTGATCTCTACTTAAAGGGAGAGCCTGTTTCCACGTCTGGGAAAATCCTGTCAGAAGTAATCCTCAGCATGGAAGATATGGAATCCAGAGTTGAACAGCGGGAATCGGCTCGCAAGACAAGAACTCCGATTCCACATCTCCCTGTGAAGGAGCGGGAAAACTGTTTTTGTGAGGTGGATCTTCCCTTCAGCGAGCAAGCGGCCCTCCAAGAAGCAGGGCGTTGTTTGATATGCGGTCCCTGCAGTGAATGCCTGGCTTGTGTTGAAGTTTGTGGACCCGGTGCGGTGATCCATAACCAAACTGGATCAACCGCAGCGCTGGAAATTGACCTGATTATGTTTGCGGATGGTTCAATTCCGGATCAGCAGAATCTTAACACCTACCGGATTACCCCAGATGATAAGATCTCCGGATCAGCAGCAGCTTTCCAGGCGATGCAAGCGTTAGGAGTGAGACCTCTACCACCAACACAGAGCATCCCGCTAGTTAGTTCGGTCGGAACCAAATCTAACAAAATTGGACTTATTCTCTGCCAATGCGGCGGTGAGATATCACACACTGTAGATACAGCTGTCCTTCAGGCAGACACGTTAAATTGGCCGGGGATTACATATACACAGGAGCTGCCATTTTCCTGCTCGAAAGAAGCAGCTGATGAACTGATGGAAATCATTCATTCTCATTCCCTTGATAAGCTGATCCTGGCTGCCTGCACTTGCTGTTCCTTGGATCAAATTTGCTTTAGCTGCACCTATCAACGCCTGCGGTGCAAGGAGAACCTGGGGTTGTTTTCGTCCTTGGAGATGGTGTCTAAAATTGAGTTTGTTAATATTCGGGAGCAGTGTGCCTGGGTGCATCAAGATAACAGGGATGTGGCAACTGCCGCTGCAAAATCTATTATAAAAACTTCCCTCGCCCGGCTGCATACAGAACAGAAGGAGAACCCACTTCTCTCACTGGAACCTAAAAAGGTTCTGATTCTTGGATCTGGTCCTGCAGGGCAGATCTGTGCGGACTCACTTACCCAGCTGAGGATCTCCTCTGAGAAACTTGACAATATCCCTGAACGACTTGAGCGGGTTGGCGGTCAAATCATTATTCACGCTGGAACAGTAGAAAAACGGGCTGATATAGTCGTCTTCGCACCAGTTAATAAAAATGAACTAAGGAAGCTCTTTGCTTCCTACAAGATGCCCGATGGAAGGTCCATGTTGCCCAAAGGAAACCCGCAAATCAATTCTCTTGATGTTGGATTTATCCTTTGCTCACCGGATATTGAAAATGAGGCATCCGGTATGGCGGCCGCAGCCCGGATCGCTGCCTGGATAAACCGTATCAACAGCCGGATTTCGCCAGCAGCGCAGGTTGACAGATCCCGCTGCCGGGCGTGCGGTACCTGTGTGAATGTTTGTGGATTTGGTATACCAGAGATTATTGGGGATGATTTTGGAATTTATTCCCGGATAGATCCTCAATTATGCCTGGGATGCGGTATCTGTGCAGCTCAGTGTCCCTCAGGGGCAATTACTCCTGGAAAGACTACAGACTCTCAGCTTGAAGAGATGCTGGATGCGATTCTAACTTGAAATGAGGAAACAAGAAGTGGATTCAAAGATTATATTATTTACCTGCAATTGGAATGCCTACAGCGGCCTGGAAGCTGCTGGTACTGAAAGAATGTCATATTCTCCCATGGTGTATCCGATCCGCCTTTCCTGTCTTGGCCGCATCACTCCGGGGATCATTCTCAAGGCTTTTGAAAAAGGCGCTGATGGTGTTTATCTGCTGGGTTGTTCAGAAAGTGAGTGTCACTATCAAACCGGGTCTCATCAGGTAGAAGAAGTTTATCTCGAATCCCAAAACCTATTGACACTGTTGGGATACGGGAAAAATCAACTGCAATTAGATTTTATCCCTACCGGGGATGGCGCATCCTTTGTCGAAAAAGTGGAAAACTTTGTAAATGGTATTCAGGACCTCCAGAGCGATAAATGAACAGCATAATGGAGAGCATCCAATCTAATCGAGTCTGGTTTTGTCTGGATTGCGGAAAATGCAGCTCAGTCTGTCCCATTACACGTCACATGGTGGACGGTTATTCCAGCCCTAGGCTGCTGGTCGAAACTGCGATTGGCAATGGCGAGGATGAGATCCTTGAGGACCCGCTTTTATGGACCTGCTTAACCTGTAAACGATGCTCAGAGATTTGCCCCTCGGTTGTCCATTTTTCTGAATTCATCCAGGATGTTCGCGAACTGGCAAGGGGACAGAACCACTCCGGGGAGTGTACCCACAGCGGGATGATTCAGACCTGGAGCCGGATGATGGTAGATCCTGAAATGCGGCAGAATCGTCTGGGTTGGGTTGAAGAGGGTCTTCGTGTTTCAACAGAGTCAGATACATTATATTTTGTCGGTTGCTTGCCTTATTATGACGCAGCCTTTGAAAAATTGAACATTGAAGGGGTATCCATTGCCAATGCTGCTCTGAAAATCCTCAACCACCTGGGAATAGAGCCAGTTGTGTTAGAGGATGAACGTTGTTGTGGGCATGACCAGTTTTGGCAGGGAGATATGGACACATTCAGGGGTTTGGCGGAAGTAAATCTAGGTAACATAATGGACACAGAAGCCAAACGAATCATAACCACCTGTCCTGAATGCGCCTGGACTTTAAAACATACCTATCCGGATACCATAGGGGATTCCGGAATGGAGGTATTGCATCTGACAGAACTTCTGGCAGAGTCAGATCTGTCAGGCATCATCCCGGGAAACCAGGATTCATCAATCCAAAAGGTGACCTATCAGGATCCCTGCCGTCTGGGAAGGTACTCTGGAGTCTATGAGGCACCGCGGGATTTGATCATGGGACTGGGATATGAAATTAGAGAAATGGATCACAATCGTAAAGCCAGTCTTTGCTGCGGAACAAGCTGCTGGTCATCATGCGGACAGGTTAATAAAAAGAACCAGGTGGAACGGCTCCGGGAAGCAAAATCAACCGGGGCGGACCTGTTGATCACGGCCTGTCAAAAATGCCAGATCCATCTTAAATGTGCTCAGAGTGGTCCAGTCCTGGAGGGGGAACTCCAAATAGACATCCGCGATCTTACAACACTGATAGCGGATCATTTATAGCTTGAAGGTTTATAGGTGATATCCATGATTGAGTCTGCAGAAATAACGATCAACAGGAGGGTTCCATTGCCAGAAAATAATTTACGCATTGGGGTTTTTGTATGTGATTGTGGGTCAAATATCGCTGGAACAGTGGATACCGAAGCTGTCAAGGAATATGCTGCCGGGTTACCTGGAGTGACTGCAGCAATCAGGAATAAATATACCTGCGCAGATCCCGGTCAAAAGGAAATCCAGCAAGCCATTGCTGAACATAATCTCAACCGGGTTGTGGTAGCTTCCTGTTCGCCTATTTCCTATGAGGTGATCTTCCGAAAATGTATTGAGGGTGCCGGGCTAAATCCTTATTTGCTGGAGATGGCCAATATTCGGGAGCATTGTTCCTGGGTGACTCCGGGGGATAAAGAGGCAGCCACAGAAAAAGCAAAAAAGACTGTCAAGGTGGCTGTTGCCCGCTCCCGATGGCTGATTCCCGAAGATGAAGAGCAGATCCAGATGACTGATGCTGCCCTGGTTATTGGCGCCGGTGTAGCAGGAATCCAGGCTGCTCTCGACCTGGCAGATTCCGGTCATCAGGTTTATCTTGTGGAAAAAAACCCCTCAATCGGCGGTATTATGGCTCAGCTGGACAAAGTATATCCGGATATTGAATGTAGTATTTGAATTCTTGGTCCCAAAATGATGGATGTCGGTCGACATCCTAACATCAAATTACTGACATTCTCTGAAGTCGAAGATATCTCCGGGTACGTCGGTAACTTTAATGTCCGGATCAGAAAAAAAGCCCGTTTTGTGGATGAAACGGAATGTACTTCCTGCGGGGATTGTGCTGTAGTCTGTCCGATTGTGATCCCGGATGAATACCAGGTTGGCTTAGGGAGCCGCAGGGCGATATTCCTACCCTTTCCTCAAGCTGTTCCCTCAGCTTATATCGTGAATGCGTATGAATGCCTGGGACAGAATCCTATCGCCTGTGGGAAGTGTATCGAAGCCTGTGAGAAATCTTGCATCGATTTCGCCATGCAGGATGTAATAATCAACGTTGATGTGGGTGCTGTGATTGTCGCGACCGGAATGGACTTGTATGATCCCACACCACTGGATGAATACGGTTACACCAGTTTCCCTAATGTATTAACCAGTCTAGAGTTTGAACGGCTGATCTGCACTGGGGGACCGCTGGAAGGAAAACTGGGCCGGCCGAGTGATCTGGCTTTTCCGAAGCGAATTGGTTTTATTCAGTGTGTCGGATCCCGAACCCAGGATCCAGAGAGGGGAAATCCCTACTGCTCTAATATCTGCTGCATGAACACCATCAAAACCACCCAATATTTAAAGGATGCCTACCCCGAGGTGGAATCTACTGTTTTTTATACAGATCTACGAGCCTTCGGTAAGGGTTTTGAGGAATTGCTGATGCGCAGTAAGGGAAATGGAGTAATTTATATCCGTGGATTGCCCGGTGATGTGGGGGAGGATCCCCTTACAGGTAATCTTAATCTAACCGTGGAGAACACTAACACGAACCGTCTAGAAAACTACAGTTTTGATATGCTAGTACTAGCTGTAGGGGTTGTGCCGGCTGCGAACACAGAGACCATCCGCCAGATGGTCAGTTTATCAAAATCCCCCAGTGGATTTCTGAGGGAGGCGCATCCAAAGCTGCGTCCCGTGGATACACCCACGAAAGGAGTTTTTATTGCCGGCGGTGTGGAAAGTCCCAAGGATGTTCGGGGAAGCGTCACCCAGGCCAGCGCAGCGGCATCAAGGGCATCGATCCTGTTGAACAAGGATCAATTTTCAGTGGATGCTATCACTGCGGTAATCGATGAGGATCTGTGCAAAAATTGCGGGATCTGTGCGGATGTTTGCCCATTTAGTGCCATCTTATGGAAAAAAGGAGAACCTGCAGAGGTTATTACCGCGGCCTGTACTGGCTGTGGAACCTGTTCGGCGGAGTGTAAATATAACGCGATCCTAATGCGTCATTTCTCCGACCAAACTATTTACGCCCAAATTGACGCCATGCTGGAGGATGATCCAGGAGACACAATTGTCACTTTTGCCTGCAACTGGTGTTCCTACGCCGGAGCAGATACTGCCGGTGTGGGCCGGATGAATTATCCACCCCATGCCAGTATCATCCGGACCATGTGTTCAGCTCGGGTGAGTCCTGAATTTGTCTGGTATGCCTTTAGAAAAGGTGCTCCGGTGGTGTTGGTTTCGGGCTGCCATTATGTGGATTGCCATTACATTGATGCCAACCGCAGCACTACTCGGAGAGTGGATGGACTCTGGGATGGTCTGGATAAAGCGGGAATAGACCGCAGTAGATTGATGCTGGAATGGTGTTCTGCAGCGGAAGGAGCCCGCTGGCAGCATATCATGAATCAAGCAGAAGAAACACGTTTGGCAGTAACACCGGATATGATCCAGCATACACGATCTCAATTACAGGAGGTTCGTGTTCCTGGTCCCCGGAATCCCAGAGTGAAGGATGAAAGCCAGCCAGCGATATTCCAATGTCTGGTTTGCGGTGAAGAGTGGAGCGGTATCTACCAATCCGATCAGGAACGGAGCTGTCCATCCTGCCGATCCAACAGTGTGCACTGGATCCGTTCCCGCTGATGAAAATGGAAGCTCGGTAGCCTCTTAATGATTCCCCAGACATGAATGTCCGGTCTGAAAATTATGCCCCCTCTAGGGGGGCTTTTTCATTCGTCATTTTCCTAAACCCTTTAGCTCGCTGATTTTAGCCGAGTGATCCACCATCGCGCCTAGTGCCCAATAAATATTTTATTGTGTTGATAACGTCTATCCAGGGTTGGATTTTGTGTTGAAACCTCACTCGTGGACGGGTTCGCGAAAAATTTGTCATAAATATATAAAGCCCGGGTGAACCCCCCGGGCTTTGATTAGGGACTCTTTTACCAATCTAGAATTAGCAGTTAGGGTGTGGGTGTGGCATCAGCAGGGGCTTCTCCAGTCCAGGTAAAGACTCTTGCTTCACTATCGCTGCCTGCACTCTCCCAGATCGGAATCCCGTTCTCATCAACATCAACCTGCCGAACTGTACTAATAGTCCAGCGGTATACATGGGGAGAGTTTTCTTTGGCACGGAAGGAGCCAGGGACGATGAATTTGGTGTCAGTCACATAATCTACCAATGTCCGACCTTGACCCTCGGTGAGATCTATTACAGAAACCTGGTAGGCTTCATTAGCGTTGATCAAACCCACAGAGGACCACTGCAATGTTACCTGGTTATCACTAAGGGAGAAGACAGCGCCATCCGGTGGAAGCAGCAAATTCGGTGCTGGATAGGGTGGGGGCGGCGTTGGTGTCGGAGAAGGCCCTGGTGTTGCAGCCCGCTCACAGAGGGGGATAATCAGTGTGAGTCCCTCATAAACCGTGTTGCTGACCATTCCGTTGTAGGATTTAATAGCATCTTCCGGCACATTATAATTTAGGGCGATAGTACCCAGTGTATCTCCCTCAGAGACTTCGTAGGCGACTTTGTCACAGGCTGCATGGGTCGCTTCAATTCCGCTTAAAGTAGCAGTTGGGAAAGATGTGGCCGTAGGTGTGGGATGAGGTATCAGTAATTCTTGTCCCTCAAATAGTGTGTCGCAGGAGGCCGGGATGTTGTTCAGAAGAACAATAGATTTAATTGAGACCTCAAATCGGGCGGCGATGGCCAGACAGGAATCGTTAGCAGCTATGACGTAGGTCAATGGAGTGGGGCTGGGAACCGGTGAGGGGGTAATTGTGGGAGGTTCCGGAGTTGTAGTTGGTGTCAGAGTAACTGTCTCGGTCAGGGTTGGTGTGATTGTGGTTTCCGCCATTGCCCCTGTCTGCTGCAGGGCGAGGTATACCATACCTGCTCCGATTGTCAATAACAGGGCTATCAAACCAATTGCTATGGGAAGTCCGAGGGTGATTTCCGGCATCCGGCCCCCGCGGACGACCTGGGCATCTTCCTTTGTGCCATGTAAGGTACTGCCGCAAACCAGACAGCGATTGGCATCATCCTTGACGCGCGTTCCGCAGGTCGGGCAGATTTTTTTACTCTCATTTGCCATAAGATTACTCTTTGGACTTCAATTCTGTCATTCGACAGCGGCAATTATACCAGAAGCTGGAGGGATGGATAGAGCCCATCAAAAAGGGGTCTGATGAAGTGAAAAAACCGGAGAGGAGAACAGATTAATGAAACAGAGGATAGATTTCGGATATTAAAAGGGGGAACTCGGATTTATCTGGTCAATGTTATGTCTGTCTCTTTAGCAATCTACCTGTCAGTTCCCGCAGAGCATCTCCTGCCTCTCCTTGAGGTTGGGCATTGTCGAGAGCAGAAAGAGCGAGATCAGTCAGGTGACTGGCAGTTTTTTGCGTATAAGCAAGACCACCTTCTTCCTCTAGAATACCGCTCATCTCAGCGGCTTCATTGGCGGTGATCGGTCCCGCAGACCAGCGTTTAAAGAACTCTTTTTCCTGCTCCAACCCATAGACTACAGGCAGGGTTTTTTTCCCTGTAACCAGGTCGCTGGTATTGGATTTGCCGATTTGTTCCTGGTTTCCCCAGATCCCCAAAATATCATCCTGAGCCTGAAATGCGAGTCCAAGATTAAAACCAAAATCCCGGTAGCAGTTTTGAATTTCGGCAGGCACTGAAGCGCATAAAGCACCCACTTCCAAGCTGAATGCCAGCAACCCGGCGGTTTTTCCTCCCACCATCTCCCAGTATTCCTCCAAGGTAATCGCACTGTGGGATTCAAAGTCAATATCCAGGTGCTGTCCCTGGGTTAAATGCAAGCAAGTTTTATGAAACAATCTACTTGCCTTTAATGTGATTTCATTGGAAACTGTTTTTTCCAAATTCACTAAGGAAAGGTTTGCCAGTGCAAACATGGCATCCCCGGTGTTGATTGCCTGGGCTTCCCCCCAATTTTTCCATACAGTGGGTCTTCCCCGCCGGAGGTCGCCCTGATCTTCAATATCATCATGGATGAGGGAGAAGTTATGGATTAGTTCTACAGCAGCCGCGGCAGGTAAAGCCGCCTGCCACTCCCCACCAGCAGCCTCCGTTGCCAGGAGTACCAGCAGAGGCCGGATTTGTTTTCCCTCTGCTTTTGGACCGGCATTCTCTCCTGTCCAGCCCAGCTGGTAGGTGATCATTTCCTGCAAGAACCTAGAACCACCTTCGGCCGCACGGGCAACAACCCGGGATAACTCTTCCCGCAGAGCAGGTCTGGTTTTCTCAGTGAAAGCGGAAAAAGGGGAGGTTTTGTTCATGAGGAGTTGTGTTTGATCAGTTGAGCCTTGGTCAGGCCATCTAGATCTTCTGCGCCCACGCCAAACATACTGATCTGAATTTCCCTCTTAATTCTGTTTATGATTTGAATCACTTCTTCGTGTGAACGAATTGCTGCTTTCAGGAATGGTCTAGCCATTCCACCCATGACGGCGCCAAGTGTTATGCACTTGGCAATATCCACACCGTTTCTTAATCCCCCTGAGGCAAACACCGCCAGTTCGGGAGCAGCATCCCGAACAAGTTGAATGGTTTCTGCAGTCGGGATTCCCCAATCTACAAATGCAGAGGCTATTTTCCGCTGGTCATCAGTTTCTGTACGATGCATTTCCACCTCGGTCCAGGAAGTCCCTCCCGCCCCGGCGACATCGATAGCAGACACACCTATATTGGATAACTTCACGGCTGCCTGATTGGAAAACCCCCAACCCACTTCTTTAACAATCACCGGTACTTCCAACGCCTGGCATACCCCCTCAATTTTGTTTAGTAAACCGGAAAAGCGGGTATTACCGTCCGGCATTACGGCTTCCTGGAGAGAATTCAGGTGCAGGATTAACCCATCCGCTTCGATCATATCAACAGCTCGACGGCAATCATCCACGCTGAGGTTGTAATTCAGTTGAATTGCGCCGAGATTGGCCAATAGAAGGATATCCGGTGCTACATCTCTGACCTGAAATGTATCAACCAGGCTGGGATCTTCCAGGGCAGCCCGCTGAGAACCAACACCCATGGGAATCCCGGTTTCCTGGGCAGCCTGTGCCAAATTTTGGTTTATCATCCCAGCTTTCTCTGTGCCCCCGGTCATGGAGGAGATGAACAACGGGGCGGAAATCCTTTTTCCAAATAGAGAAAAATCCAGCTTAATTTCCCCCAGATCCAGTTCCGGCAGTGCCTGATGGACAAAACGGTAATTTTCCAACCCGGTCGTTAATCCGGAATGAACCTCCTGTTCCAAATTAATCCGGATATGATCAGCCTTTCTACTGCTGGTTGAGGAGTTCTTTTTTCCCATAAATGATTCCTATACTGAAGGTATAGTATCAGTCACCCACCGGTGTGTCAACAGAGGGTAAGCCCTGAGGGTGAACCTTGACATCTCCCTCGCTGCGGTTACAATAATCACAAACCGGTAAACAGTCCGAAAACCATTTTTATTTGTTTATGTAAGATATCATAGAAGTGCTAAGTAGGAATCAAGGAGGAGCCATCATGGCCGACACATTTGAGAAGGTCAAGAATATTATTGTGGAATTGCTGGCAGTTGATCCGTCAAAAGTGACCAAAGAAGCCCGTTTCAGGGAGGATCTGGAAGCGGATTCCCTTGACCTGGTGGAACTGATCATGGAATTTGAGGATGAATTCGGGAGTGAAATCTCCGATGAGGATGCTCAGAAGATCACTACTGTTGGTGATGCAGTTGCATTTCTAGAAGAAAAACTCTAAACTGTAAGTCATATTAGAATAAGAAAAAAGTCTTCCGTTTCTGGGTAGACTTTTTTGTTTCTCTTACAGTAGGGAAGGGATTTCTTCTGGATGTTGGGCGACTTTTACCCGGGCTTTCTTCAGAGCCTTAATCTTATCTTCCGCCAATCCGGTACCTCCCTGGACAATAGCACCTGCGTGTCCCATTCGTTTCCCGGGAGGGGCAGTGCGACCAGCAATAAAGGCCGCCACAGGCTTGGTGACGTGCTGGGAGATATATTCTGCAGCATTTTCCTCGTCTGTGCCGCCGATTTCACCAATGAGGACAATTTTTTCTGTCTCGGGATCCTCCTGGAACATCATCAAGGTATCAATGAAATTGGTCCCATTGATCGGATCTCCGCCAATACCTACACAAGTGGAAACCCCCATGGTAAGGTTTTTCAGTGCATACAAGATTTCATATGTGAGTGTTCCAGACCGTGAGACCACGCCGATATTACCCGGGATGGCGATATTACCCGGGATAATACCTACTTTGGCTTCTCCAGGAGTCAGAAGTCCGGGGCAATTGGGTCCCACCAAGCGGACTTCCTTATGATCCAGGTAATTTCTTACCCGCATCATGTCGTGCACTGGAACCCCCTCTGTAATACAGATAATCAACTCAATACCCGCATCTGCAGCTTCAAACATGGCATCAGCCGAGAATCTGGCAGGAACAAATATCACCGACGTATTCGCACCGGTGGCGTCTTTGGCAATTTTTACGGAATCAAAAACAGGAATCTTTCCACTTAAGACCCATTCTCCACCTTTTCCTGGTGTGACACCGGCAACAACCTGAGTGCCATATGCGACCATTTTTTTCGTGTGAAACAAACCTTCCTGCCCTGTTATTCCCTGGACCAGCAGGCGTGTATTTTTATCAACAAGAATACTCATTCGTATCTCCCAGTGCTTCCAGTTCTGCCATGTTATCCTTTGGCAGCAGCAACAGCCATCTTGGCTGCTTCAGCCAGCGTATCCGCAGTCTCCATCGCGGCATCCTGCAGCAACTTCCGACCTTCTGCAGCGTTCGTTCCAACTAGCCGGACAACCATAGGGACATTGGTGTTTACCTCTTCAAGAGCCTCCAAGATACCTTTGGCTACTACGTCACAACGAGTGATACCCCCGAAGATGTTAAATAAGACAGCTTTAACATTGGCATCTGAGAGGATGATTTCCAGAGCAGTGGATACTTTCTCTGCACTGGCACCCCCGCCAATGTCGAGGAAATTTGCCGGTTCTCCGCCAAATAATTTGATGATATCCATGGTAGTCATAGCCAGACCGGCGCCATTTACCATACAGCCGATATTTCCATCCAGTTTTATATACGATAATCCATGTTCGCGGGCTTGAATCTCTACTCCTGCATCCACATCAAGATCCCGATATCCCTCCAGATCCGGATGGCGGAAAAGGGCGTTGTCATCCAGAACCATTTTCCCATCCACTGCCAGAAGTTGTCCCTCACCGGTTACCACCAGGGGATTGATTTCTGCCAGTGTTGCATCGCTGTTAATATAAGCTTGCCAGAGTCCATGGGCGATTTTTCCGAACGCCCTCCAGTGATCCCGGGAGAGATCAATCCCTGCTGCCAGGTCCCGAGCCTGGTAATCCTGGAGACCCATCAAGGGATCAATCTGGCATTTGATGATCTTTTCCGGGGTTTTATGAGCGATTTCTTCGATATCAACTCCTCCCTCTGCAGATGCCATGATGACCGGTTTTCTGGCTGACCGATCGTTGGTGATGCCCAGGTAGATTTCATCCTTGATGTCCGCTGCTTGATCTACAAGCACCATCCGGACAGGTAAATCTTTGATAGTCAGTTTCAGGATATCTTCCGCATGTTGAAGAGCCTCTTTGGGTGTATTGGCAACTTTGATTCCCCCAGCTTTTCCCCGGCCACCTACCAGTACCTGGGATTTTACGACCACCGGTCCGTCGAGTTCTTTTGCGATTCGCTGGGCTTCTTTGGGTGTTTTTGCGATCTCACCCTTGGGAATTGGTATTCCGTATTCTGAAAACAACCTTTTAGAGTAGTACTCATGAAGTTTCATATCAGATTTTGCTCCCAAACGATGGCAGGAAATATCCGGGGTAATTTATGCGGGGTGATTATACCATGCAGACAGATTCCAATTTGCTTGTCCAAAATGGAAATGTGATGAGCGTCCTACAAAAGATATGACTAAAAAGGGGAAGGACCGATCATGATTTATTTTTAGATCGGTATTATACTCTCTCTTTTGCCCAGCTCTGAACCTGGGGAAGTCGGAAGGAGAGTAGTATCAACATAATGGCTGCATAATACCAGGGCCTTAACACACCCGGCTTAACAGCCAGGATGAAGTGCAGTGCAGCCAGGAAACCGGCAGCGTACACAAACCGGTGAAGCTTCTTCCAGCGTTTTCCTAATTTCTTGAGGAAAACTTTCAGTGAGGTTACTGCCAGCAGCAAGAGGATTACTCCTGCAGAAAATCCAAACAGGATAAATTTTCTGTTTAGAATCTCCTGGAAAATGTATCCCCACTGCAGATTGAAATCAAGGATGATAAAGATTCCAAAATGAATAGCGGCGTACGCAGACGCATACAACCCAATTGGTCTTCTGAGTTTATTTATTTGAGGCCAATTCAATAACAGCCGGAGGGGAGAAACGGATAGCGAGATCAGTAACAACGTCAAGGCAGTTCTTCCGGTTCGATGGGTTATCTCCAATATGGGGTTGGCTCCCAGGTTATTCTGCCAGAAATCCAACAAGTCAACGGCAAAAGGGATAACCGATCCGATGTGTGCCAGTGGATGAAGGATCTTGACCAGTGATCGTTTATTCTCTTTCCAGTACTTAGAAGTTTTCGTTAAGATCCATGCCTTCATAAAGTGCTGTTACCTCTTTTTCATATCCGTTGAACATCAAGGTTGGGCGCCGGGAGAACTCACCAATCCTGCGTTCTGTGGCTTGCGACCAGCGGGGATGATCAACCGAGGGGTTAACATTAGCGTAAAATCCATATTCATTTGGTGCAGAGTCCATCCAAAGTGATACCGGCATTTCAGATACCAGATCGATCTTGGTGATGGATTTGATGCTTTTAAATCCATATTTCCAGGGGACCACCAGGCGGACGGGAGCGCCGTTCTGAGGAAGTAAATCTTTACCGTATAAACCGGTTGCCAGGATGGTCAGGTCATTAGTTGCCTCATCCAATCGAAGTCCTTCCACGTATGGCCAGGGATAGTAGAGATTTTTCTGTCCGGGTAGTTCCTTGGGATCGTATATTGATTCAAACCGGATGTATTTTGCTTCCGTTGTTGGTTTTAGATCTTCCAGCAAGGCGGCAAGCGGAAAACCCTGCCAGGGGATCACCATGGACCAGCCTTCCACACAGCGCATTCGGTAGATTCGTTCTTCCGCAGAATAACGGCGTCGGATCTCATCAATGGAGATTGTCTGTGGTTTTTCCACCAACCCGCCGATCTTCACTTCCCAGGGGTTAGTCTGAAAATTCTTCGCCAGACGGACTACACCTTCTTTGTCGGTCGTGAATTCATAGAAGTTGTTATAACTAATTACATCATCATAGGAGGTGATGGCATTACCGAGCTCATCTGTTGTGCCAGACGATAGGGGTGTAATACCCGGTTCGTCGGTTAGACTGGGTTCATTCGGGATCTCTTCTCCAGATAGGAACGGTTTCTGTTTACAAGCGGCCAGGACAGCAGCACTGACACCCGCAACCCCCAGCGCTTTGATGAAATCCCGCCGGCTGCTATAGCTTATTTCAGGCGTTATATCTGAAGATAGCTTCTTGGTCATGTTTTCTCCTACTAATAAAGACTCGTTTTAGCAGTGTTTATCATAAACTCAAATGCATTTATTAGATGTTATTTGATTTTTTATTCTTACATTAACAATCCTCCCACTATATATAGTGAGAGGATTGAATCTTTGCTTTAATATTCTATTAGGGAGCGGCAGGTGGGAAATGCACGATACGGTTGTTTCGGGTATCACTGACCCAGATCCCACCCTCATTGTCCGCGCTGAGGCCGGTAGGGAGGTCCAGATTGGTTAATTCATCTCCAGTTGTGCCCCAGGTGTGGATTACAGCTCCCAGAGGGGAAAAGACCAGAATACGAGAGAGTTCAGGGTCACTGGTATACACATTACCGTCAGCCCCAATGGTGAGGTAGGGTTTATTATCCAGGGATTGACCATACCAACCTTCCACATCCCATTTGGTCAGGAAATGCTGGGCAATCCCGTTTATATCCGGTGAAAATACTTGAATACGCTGGTTCCATGTATCCGCCACATAAAGATTACCCTGTTCGTCAAGTGCTAACCCGGAGGGCTCGTCGAATTGACCATCACCCAATCCGACATCACCGAATTCAAGCAGGAATTGACCTTCACTGTCAAATACCACGATGCGTTTGTTACCGGTATCAGCGACATACACATGTCCAAAATCATCTACAACAACATCCCTCGGTCCCCAGAATGCATCCGGGGTTTCCCTTTGACCGAAATTACCCCAGCCGGTGACAAAGTCTCCCTCCGGGGAGAATTTCTGGATGCGATGATTCCAGGTATCAGCAATAAAGACATCACCCTCTGGACCAATGGCAATTCCCCAGGGTTCATTAAATGTACCCGCAGCATCGGCACCCGGATCTGAAGAGCCATATTCACCCCAGGAATTGAGAATGCCCCCCTCCTGTGTTACATGAAGAACCCTGTGATTGCCTGTATCGAGAATATACAAAGACCCATCAGGCGCAAATTCCACGTTTCGGGGTGAGAGAAGGTTTAGTTGATTAAGATTTACATCTGCGGACAACGTGAGTTCTTTGCCTTCATAAGGATCTGCTACGATATCCGTGTATTCCTGGTCCGGAGAACCATAGTTCCAGACCCGGGCAGCAATATCTTTCCGAACGTAGAGCTTCATTTGGTCGGCCGGACTCCAGGTGGACAGCTCGATGGTTTTGTTGGTCGCCTCGGCATATTTTTGGTAATCACGCAGCAGCCATATTCTGAAGATGCCCTCCCTGAGGTCAGGATTGATCAGTACATTGCGAATTCGCTCCCAGGTTAAGTTGTAATAATCTTGGTTGGGCCAGACAATCCGGTTGTAGGTAAATTCATAATAGGCGTTGCCAACCACCGGTTCCAACTTGGCGTAGTTATTATTGCCCACCAGAATTACCGGAGCATTTCGCAGGTCACGGGTGGGATTCTCCCCGTAATAGCGTTGGTTTGTATAGTTCCTAAGATACCACCAGAAAGGATAAGTGGTTTCATTATCAAAGGCTACTTCCATTGCCAGACCGTCGCTGGTGCGGTAGGAGAGTTCCTCTATCTGTGCCAGCGCTTCCTTGATCCCTCTCCCGCCGTGAGCATAAACCAGGAACTCGGTGGGATTATCATAATTGATGAAAGCAGCCTGAACAGCAGTATGGGTGGTGAGTAAAACCAGGACAATAATCAGGGAAAGCGCTGTAGAAATCCAAAACTGCTGCGGTCTCCAGGAAATTACCAGAGATCCAAGGAGAAATCCGCTGATTAAGGTAATCAGAATAGCTGCAATGAAATTCCCTGTAACCTGCAATTGGTAAAGCTCCTGGCCTTGAAAAGGAGGATTGGCGGATAACAAAGAACCGATACTTTTACCGAATCCTGCCAGAAAAACCAGGATTAACATGAGTACTAACCAGCCGTGTTTTTCAGAGAAAGATTTCCACTCAAAGTTGGCCATTAATTTCTGGAATCCCCAGGCTGAGAGCAGTATCAGCGGGAGCGCGATGTGGACTGTCAGCCAGGGCATTTTTTCACCAGCGATATAATAAGCAATCAGGCTGCTGAGAGACCACCAAACAAGCAATCCAAAAACAGGTGCCTTAGGTTCGCTTGCAGGTAAACTATTTTCCTCCAGATCAGGGTTTGTACTGCGATTGAATATCCGGTGTATCGTTGTACCAACCATCGTTACCAATGCGCCCAGGGCAGGCAGGTATTCATAAACCGGGAGCTGGATCAGCCAGTAATAATACCTGGGCTGGCTTCCGCGCTCGACTGCCTGCTGTTCCAGCCAATATCCCAGGGATCCTACCAGTCCGGTGAAGAATCCATTTCCATTGGTGAAGACCGTCGTGTAAAGAATAGTAAAGGGGATATAAAAAATAGCCACATTAATCAACCACTCTCGTGGGTTCCAGAATAAACCAATCGTTACCGCGATGAGTGTTAATGCCAACACTATTGCTCCGGTTTTAAGCATGCCAGGTATAGAGTAATCAAGGGGATTCAACCCTGCCATTCTGGCAAACCAGGCGGTTATTAGTGGCAAGACAAGAGTAGATAATAAAAGGAGCATGCTGAAGGAAGGGAGGGATTTTAACCTACTCCAGGTAAAACCCCGGATTGAACAGTATAGTGCAACCAAAAGAAGTGTAAGCACCAATACAAGAGGTACAATGACCATCATTGACATAGGCATGCTGGTCGTCTCAGTTGTAATCTCGGGAATTTCAGGGGTTAGGAGCTGAATGATTACCGTGATCCCGATTAAGACAGCAGCAGTAATCAGGGCATAAAGAAAAATCTTCTTATAGATCGGTTTAACCCAATTGTTCTTCATCATGTCGATGATATAAACGATACCTAAGAAAATCATTGCCTGGGCTGTGTATATAAAAGCAGTTTCTTTACTGGCAAAATGCAAGACTGTGGCAGCGGTCAGCCAATACAGGAATCGAGGAGATTTTGTCTCAAAGTATCTTAAGATCGCCCAGATTGTGATGACACCAAATAAGGCGGAGAAGGCTTCGTTCCGAGCATAACGCCCGTAATACAACATAAAGGGAGAAATCAGGAACATTAAGGCTGCTGCAAGGGTTCCCCAGTTGCCGAGATACCGGCGGTATTTCCAGAGGAACAGGATGGTTAGGACACTTGTAATGGCGGCCGGGATCCGGGCTGTATAATCACTATCTCCCAGAAGGAAATAAACCAGGGCTAAAAAATGGAATTGGAAAGGACCATGAGTAATAGGATCATGACTGTAGCCCATGCCTCTAAATAACCTCCAGGCATAATATACATGGGAGGTTTCATCATGGCTGATGACCCGAACCCCCAAATCATAAAACCGGGAGAAAACAGCCAGAAGCAGGATAATTCCAAAGATGATCATTTCCCAGGAAATCTTAAGATTGGATAGGGCAGATGTGTCAAGCCAGAAGTTTTTATTTTGATTGGAACTGGTTTCCATAAGTATCCCTTTTAGTTTATGGTACCTTTAAGTTGATTGATCTCTTCTGCGGTCAAATCACGCCATTCACCAGATTTCAAGTCACCCAGATTTAGACTGGCTATCCTGATTCGGATTAACCGTTTCACAGGCAGACTTGAGACTTCTCCCATTTTACGAATCTGGCGTTTTTTTCCTTCCTTAAGTATAACCCCCAACCAGGTGCCGTTTGATTCCTGTCCTTCTACCCAGACATCAGCGGGCAGAGTAATTATTCCATCCCCGAGGACCATTCCCTTTCTCCAGGTATCCAATTGCCCTGCTGCGGGTTGACCAGAGACCAGAATACGGTACTCCTTTTCATGTTCATACCGGGGATGGGTGAGTTGATTGGTCAGCTCTCCATCATTGGTCATTAAAATCAACCCTTCGCTTTCGACATCCAATCGACCGACCGGATATAAGCGCTCTGGTGTGTCAACCAGAGACCTTACTGTTGGCCGAGGATCAGGTGATACCACAGTTGATAAGACACCTCGGGGTTTGTGCAGAAGTATATACCGCGATCTTTCGGCGGGTGTTATGGGATGCCCATCCACAGTGATCTTATCCTGGGCTTGATCTGCTTTCATACCCAGTGATGCCGTTTTACCGTTAATTTTCACCCTATTTTCGGTAATTAAGAGTTCGCAGCTGCGGCGGGATCCATATCCAGCTTGGGCCAGGATCTTTTGAATTCTTGTTTTCATACAGTTGAACGCTGTAAACACAGCGTGGAACACTGAAATCAATTGCCGGGATTTTCATTCAGCCTTTCAGAACCTTGGGGTCTATGATTTCCTGTTGATCTTCAAAATCCAGGGGAGGTAGCTCATCATAGGAAGCTAGGCCAAAATACTTCAAGAAATCTGTTGTTGTACTGTATAGGATAGGACGTCCTGGACCTTCCGCCCGACCAATATCATCGATCAATCCCTTGCTCAGCAGAGTTCGAAGGACACCATCACTATTGACACCCCGGATGGCATCAATTTGGGGTCTGGTAATGGGCTGCTGATAAGCAACAATAGAAAGTGTTTCGAGCGCTGCCTGGCTGAGTTTACTGGTGGTTTCCAATTCCAGGAGATTTTCAATAACAGAAGCAGCTTCCGGAGCGGAAGTGAACTGTACTTTTCCATTATGGTATTGCAGACGAATAC
>JAUWCZ010000116.1 GCA_030609055.1 Chloroflexota bacterium
GGAGGATGAAAAATTGTTGGCCGGGTTGGTTGCGACCATCCAAACAGTGTTTCCTTCAGTGCATGTTATGGATGTGCCGGCAACATATAACTCAATTATCTATGCGACGGTTCAACCAACTGAGGTACAGAACCTGGAGGAGAACCTGCGATTGCTTTATGAGTCAGATATGCCGGATTCAACCCTGGTGCAATCCATCAAGATTGCGTTACGAAACATGCGACCTTTACCAGAAGGTGGGCAGGTATTTACAGATAATAAAGCACCCATTGAGTGGATTACAAACCAGATGGTGTTGAATAATATCTTCTCGACACCTGTAAACATATTGGAAGGAAAATGATGATTAAAATCCTGGAGAAAGGTTTGTCTGGTTTAATCACCGCAGCTGTGCCAGTTATCATTTGTATGTTTTCGATAATGCTGCTATTGAGTCCTATATTTATGAACCTGGAATATAGACGACCAAATTTTCCGGAAGACAGCTATGGATTCAGTAAAGAAGAACGATTGGAATTTGGTAACCAGACTCGACGTTACTTGATAACGAATTCAACTCTGGATGATTTAAGAGGACTGCGCTTTGACACTGATGAGCCGATCTATGAAGAAAGAGAGTTAAAGCATCTGGAGGATGTAAAAGTCGTAATTCAAGAACTGTTAAAATTCTTTATTGGGGCGGTAATTGTTCTGGTTCTGGGTGGTTTTTATGCTGGTTTCAGGAATTGGGGGAAAGGTTACAAACGAGCTTTATCAAATGGAGGTTGGCTGACAACTGGTCTTTTGGGGTTAATCCTGTTCTTCTCTATAGTAAGTTTCCAGTCGTTGTTTACTAATTTTCACCTGATCTTCTTTGAGGGAGATAGCTGGCTATTTCTATACTCTGATACCCTTATTCGTCTCTTTCCAATTCGTTTCTGGCAGGATGTATTTCTGGTATTTGGGATATCTACCCTGGTAGGTGGAGTTTTACTTGGCTGGCTTCTATCAGGCAATAAAGAAATATCCGACTCTGAAAACTCCAGCGGAAGTAATTCCCAATAGCAGCATCCTTATTTGTTGTATTTTGATAATGAAAAAGTCAGCTGAATAAGCTGTCTTTTTAGTTGCCCAGCGGTGGTTTAGGCCCCAAACTTTTTTAAACGTCCAGCATGAGCTAACCCAAGAGACATGATTTCTACAGCAGGGAATGTTCCCAAACCACCTCTGGCACAATTTCGTTCTGAAAAAGAGGTTTCTAGATCTGTGCGATGTGTCTTCGGTGCCCAGAGTAAAAAGGGTACTGGATGCCAGGAATGTGATTTTAACTCTGCCGGTGTGGAGTGATCTCCGGTGATAATCAATACCTCCGGATTAAGCTCCAATAAAACCGGCAGTGCCTGATCCACCTCCTCAATTATTTTTGCTTTTCCTTCCAGGTTCCCATCCTCTCCATAACTATCGGTTTTTTTTATATGGATGAAGAAGAAATCATAGTCATTCCAGTGTTTCTTTGCGGTGTTAAACTCCCCCAAAGCGCCCTCACCAACATCATTAATCACATCCATTCCAACTAATCTTGACACTCCTTTGTACATGGGGTATTCTGCGATACAAACTGCATCCAGCTCGTATGCCTCTTGATATGCTGGTAGACCGGGATCAGTTGCAAAACCCCGCAGTAAAAATCCATTGGCAACCGGCTGGTCAGCCAGCACCTGGTAGGCTTTTTCAATCCATTGATTCATCAATTTTGCGGATTTCTTGGAATCGGGTGACTGCGCTTCCAGTTGAAGAGGTGGCGCACCCGTTTCTTGGGGATCAGTATCATTCAATGCAGGATTAAGACCTTCTCCGCGCATTACAATCACAAACCGGTATTCTTTTACCTGGCGAATCTCGACTTCCACCCCTTGGATTTGCACCTGATTTAACAACTCTATCACCGGAGCAGCATCTGTGTGGGAAATTCTGCCAGCTCGTCGGTCAATGACATTCTGGTTTTCATCAAAAGTGCACAGATTGCCACGGGCAGCAATATCACCCCTATTTACCGCTAGATTTATACCAGCTGCAGAGAGCGCTCCGCGGCCGATCACAAATTCAAGGGGTTCGTAGCCGAAAAGTGCTAAATGGGCTGGACCAGACCCTGGAGTGATTCCTAATCTGATTGGAATGGTTTGCCCAAGTGAACCCTCTGCTGCCAGGCGGTCAAGGTTTGGTGTTTCAGCGAATTCTAGGGCTGATTTTCCGTCGGGGGTTAAGGATATACCTCCCAAACCATCGAGCAAAAGAAGAATGATTTTTGATCCATTATTATCTAACAAGGGTTTTAAGTATGAATGTGGCATTCACCCTCCTACATGAAAACATCTCCTCACAGGAGATCGGCGAGAAGACGTTTTGTGTGTTTTTGTCTAGTATGTTCTTACCGGATGACCTGTTCAGTTTCCTTATCGAAGATATGCATATTATCCATATTAAAAGCCATCGTCACCTGGTCCCCCATCTTGAAGCTAGTGCGTGGGTCCACCCTTGCCACATATTCGGTCTCACCGCTCTTGAGGAACAGGAAGATTTCGTTTCCCATCAGCTCAGTGATATCCACAACAGCTTCAACATTTTGAGCATTGATCCGGGGCGGAGCAAAGTTCGGATCATGGATATCTTCCGGCCGTAAACCAAATACCACCGGTTTTCCAATATAGGGTTTTAAAACTGCTCGCCGGTCTTGAGGAACTTTCACTGCAAAGGGTTTGGTTTTTACAACAATATCTTCGCCTTCTTGCGAAAGTTCAGCATTAAATAAGTTCATTGCCGGGGATCCAATGAATCCAGCCACAAAGAGATTATCCGGGCTATCATACAGGTTTTGGGGTGAATCAACCTGCATTAGAATACCATGATTCATTACAGCGATCCGGCTTGCCATGGTCATCGCTTCGACCTGGTCATGGGTAACGTAAATAAAGGTAGTTTCAAGCCTTTTATGCAGCTTGGTAATTTCTGCCCGGGTTTGAACTCTAAGTTTTGCGTCCAGGTTTGAGAGGGGTTCGTCAAGCAGGAAAACTTGTGGATCCCGGACAATTGCCCGACCTAAGGCGACCCGTTGCCGCTGACCACCAGAAAGCTGGCGAGGTTTACGCTCTAATAGAGGGGTGATTCCTAGAATTTCCGCTGCGTTTTGTACCCGTTCTTCAATCTGCTCCTTGGGGTACTTACGGAGTTTTAAACCAAACGCCATGTTGTCATAAACGGACATATGGGGATATAAGGCGTAGCTCTGGAAAACCATTGCGATATCACGGTCCTTTGGGGCAACATCATTCACAACCCGGTCACCGATCTTTAGCGTTCCCTCTGAGATATCCTCTAATCCAGCCAATAATCGTAATGCAGTGGATTTTCCACAGCCAGAAGGACCTACCAGAACAAGGAATTCCTTGTCCTCAATATCAAGATCCAGATCGTTAACTGCCACAACCTCATCAAATCGCTTATATACATGATCATAGTTTACGCTAGCCATGAAGCTGGACTCCTTTATAATTGCAGATTCTGGAAGAATTTCATTTATTATACATCATGTTTTTTGAAAAGATCAAGTTATTCCAGTTTACCCGGTATTGTAATCCGTCTTTAATAACCTGAGTCTGGATGAAAATGATGCAAACTCTACTTTATCCTATTAAAGATTGGATACCAGAAGTTTATCCCTTGTGATTTGTCTCCTAACAATATAGAATTGGATCATGTCGAAAGAAAAAGTAACCCCGGTAAGGCGCCAATATCTGGATATAAAAAAACAATATCCGGAATCAATCATCTTCTTTCGATTGGGGGATTTTTACGAAACATTTGATGAGGATGCCCAGACTGTCTCCCAGGTTTTAGATATCGTGTTGACATCCAGGAATATCGGAAAGGGTACCCGCGTTCCGATGGCTGGGATTCCCCATCATGCTGCAGAAAGTTACCTATCCCGGTTAATTGAAAAGGGTTACCATGTGGCGATCTGTGAACAGGTATCCGATGTCCCCGTTGATGGCTTGATGCCGCGCGAAGTAGTCAGAGTGATTACACCGGGCACCATTCTCGAATCCAGTTTATTGCCAGGTGATGGTAACAATTACCTGGCCAGTATTATCTTTGATGAGCAACGTGCGGGTATTGCGTATGTAGATATTACAACAGGAGAATTTGCAGCTACAGAAATTCGTGAAAACCACATCCAGGACCTGGTACGATCTGAGCTCCTCCGATTAAATCCAGCGGAAGTACTTCTCCCGGAAGGGCAACCCTGGGATGAGGAGGGTTTATCTATCCATTTTTCTCCCTTCCCTGACTGGCGATTTGAGGAGGAGCGTTGTGTGGATCTGCTCCTGGATCAATTCCAGGTAAAAACCCTGGATGGTTATGGAGTCCGTGGTTTTCCATTTGCAGTCATGGCTGCAGGTGCGATACTCCAATATCTCGAACAAACCCGGCAGGAATCACTCAGACTGTTGACTGGATTAAGCATATACAATCTCCAGGAGTTTATGACTCTGGATGCGGCA
>JAUWCZ010000025.1 GCA_030609055.1 Chloroflexota bacterium
GCAGGTGGATAGGTTCCCCAGATCTAGATCGGAAATAATATTAACTAGATCCGTCATACCGGGATTATGGCCAAACAGCATCACCCCATCCAGGTAATCTTCCTGTTCCTGAATTAGGTCCAGCATGTCTTCGGCTGAGGCGTGGTATAGGGCTTCCTCCACAATGATTTCGTCCCAGGGAAAACCTATTTCCTCCATAAAATATTCGGCCGTAGTCAATGCTCTGACCGCTGAACTGGATATGATCCGGTCCACCGGTGGTCCCCATTCAGCCAACCGCGCGCCCATAAACGGTGCATCTCGCAATCCGCGTTTAGCAAGCGGACGTTCATGGTCGGGTAAACCAGGATTCTCCCAACTTGATTTAGCATGTCGCACAATAACTAAAGTTTTCATATATTAATCTACCAGAATTAGGGATTTCATCTTTGGATAATTACCTTAAAGTATACAGGGGTTTTAAATTTTTGAGGAGCGGCAGAAAACGAATAAATCATTGAGCCGGCTCCAGGTGCAGGATTATCAACTCCGGACGACATAGGAAACGCATACGGGGTGCAGCGCCTCTCTCCAACCCAATTCCTCTAGAGACCAGTAAGAACTGATCAGGGGCTATTTCTGTCAAACCGGAAGCCCATTCCCGCGGGACTAAAGATAGGGTTAGTATTGGACCGATCCCGGGCAGCTGGAACTGACCACCATGGGTGTGTCCAGCGATGAGCAGATCTGCTTGAATATTTCCGAGGCTGAAATTTGGAGAGTGCCCCAAAACGAGGTGGTATTTATCCGATCCCTGAACGGTTATCCCTGGATTCTCAGAATCGCGCCAACTCATCCCTGTCAGGATCAACGGGCCAAGATCAAGGCTGGTTGTCGATTCAAAGGTATGTACCTCAGAAACTTGGAAAATTTCAGTCCAATCGGGATGATCGACATTTCCGCGAACTGCAAAGATGCCCAGGGGAGGATCAATTTGAGTACTCTGAAATATTATCCTGAATTCCTCAACAGCAATCTGATACGTCTCTGGATCAGATATCTGCAGATAATCCCCGGCCATTAGTACCAGGTCTGGGTCTTCAGCTGCTGTAAATTCCAGCACCCGGGATTCATAGGAACCAGGGTGATCGGTCTGAATATCTGCTATCACAATTACTTTAACTGTCTGATCCAATTTGGGTGACACGAGAGTAATCTCCGTAACCTCCAGCCACTGCGGTTCAATCAGGAAGGCATCGACTGCTATCCCTAGGATCAGGACAATCAACCCTAATAGAAGGATGGCAAATCTCCGGGAAATCTTAAACACCAGGATCAAGGAACCAGCAAGAAACACAGGAAGTTGCAGGAAAAAACCCCAGGCAAGCAACTGCAGCCGCCCGAAGCCATCAAGAGGATACAGAATAGCAGCCAGGAATAGGATAAAAACCTGAGTTATCCCCAGCGTGAATACCCATGTTATAGGACGTTCATCTTTTACACGGTTGAGAATTACTAAGATCCCAAGAGTAAGGACAAAGAGACACCCATTATAGGTTAGGATGGCTTGAGTCATGAGGGTATATCTGGGAGCTGGTGAGGCTGGACGCTAAAGATCTTAAAACTAGTCTGGACGAATGGACCAATCAGGAGAGCAAATAACAGTGTACCAATTCCCACCGGACCACCCAGGATCCAACCCAGCAGCACCACAAGCACTTCTATCACAGCCCGTGATAAACGGACACTCCAGCCAGATACCCGGGCAACCGCCAGCATGAGACTATCACGCGGACCCGCTCCGCCATTCGCTCCGATATAAACAGCAGTCGCAATACCAGAAAGTAGAATGGATACCAGCATTGCCACACTCTGCAAGAACAGGTTGCCGGACATTGAAGGTATGAGGAACAAAAATAAATCCAACCAGGGTCCGATAAAAAGAATATTCCCTACTGTTCCCCATCCAATCTGCTCCCGTAGGGCAATCGCACCAAGCAGAACCACCAATCCGGTCAATATCACCATGGTTCCCGGTGTGGTACCAGTCTGGTCGGCCAGAGCGACAGACAACACTGCCCAGGGACCTGTCCCCAGGGAAGCCCGAATAATCAACGCAATGGCAAAACCGTAGATGGCAAAACCAACCTGGGCGATTAGAAAGTCACGCGGAAAAGATTTCCACTGGATGGTCTTAAACATTGGGAGCATCTTACCACACTCCCCATATTTAGAGGGTAAGAACGCAGCGAGTTTTTTGAGGGGAAATTGGGGGATGATCTCAGTCATCGCGATCCCTTCGTTGCTACTCAGGATTAACTCCGTCTATGGGAGTTTATCAAAGGATCTGTATGACTGGGTATATTACTAATGACTGAATACTGTTCATTGATCTACCGGATATTGAAAACAGGTCTGAAAAGCCCGGGCAGTGGTATCTTTAGTAATCCAACGAACCTGTTTGAGACAGGTTTTTTTACTTTTCCGGTGTGTTTTCTCCAGGGTGCCAAGCAACTGCCCCAGTGCTAGTAAGGTGTCTGCTCCCACACCCTGCTGATGAAGTTCTCCTGCGAGGGAGCGAATATTTAATGCCTGTACTTCTGTATCCTGAAATATGCCCAATGCATCCTGGACCGTTTTTAATCCTCTCCTCAGGCTGCTGAATTGTTCATCATCTAGGACTGGTCGGAAGAATTCCATCAGATAGCGTAGGTTTTTGATTGTTATGCGGTAGGTGTGAAAATCCTTGGCCGGGGTTGTTTTCGTCAGCTTCCTTCCTTTCTTCCGGACTTGCTGGTAGCGTTTTACAATCCTGTGACAGCCATATTCTTTAGCGGATTCTATGGAGAGTGGGGATCCTTTTATAAGATTACTATCCAGCATTTCAAACCAGCTGTCTAATATCTCCGCCAGATGGGCTGATTGTAAATCCTTTACCAGGACACGTTGCGCAATTTCACGTTTATCTTCAAACAATATTCGCAGGGGTTCTAAATAGGGACGCCATTCCTTGGGGATCTGTCTTTGATAAACGGGAATATGCTGCAAGCCCACATCCAAGTCTCTGACTTCTCCTGAAATCCTCTGGATCCACCGAAACCCATCCTGATATTTAGCCAGGGTTTCTCCCGGGAAGAGTGCCTTAAACTCTACCAGGGCAGCCCGAGTACGACGATTCGCTACCCTAAGGTCATGCAGATGAATAGGGTCCTTCTCATCAATGCAACCGTCAAGATTGGCATTAATTGCCTGCAACTGGGTCAGGAATGTCCCGCGGGCGATTTCAGAGACAGTGGTTTTGGGCATAATTTATCCATTACACAAATTACAGCAGCTAAGCAGTGCCCATAGCTTTTTAGTTTTTTTTAACCAGGTGTTTCATCGGTACCCAACCTTGTTGACCGTCTCCGTTTTCTGCCAGTCCGAAACCATTCACTTCTTCCCTGATGAGCAGTTCTTCACCAACCCGAATGGTTAATTCCCGGGCATCGTAATCTCGAGTAAACGCGCCCTTCTCATCCTGGATTGATAGGAACTGTTTCGGCACCCAGGCTCTTCTTCCATTCGATCCCTGACAGTTGATCCAATCCTGCCAATCCGGGTCTCCAACGAACTCTTCCCCGACAGCAACCTGCTCTCCTTTTCTAAACGGAATAGAATCCGGATAGGGGGAGGAATAGTGCTGGATACAGCTGAAAACCTTAGGTTTCATGGACACTGATATTAGTCACTCACCTGCCACTTGGAGATGGTTAAACCGGGCTGCGACGGGTCCCAGATAATTACCGTAATATCCGGTTTCGGATGCCCAGGTTACGTCTGCCAATGCGTCTAGTAGATT
This sequence comes from Chloroflexota bacterium, assembly GCA_030609055.1. Classification (GTDB taxonomy): domain Bacteria; phylum Chloroflexota; class Anaerolineae; order Anaerolineales; family UBA11858; genus B10-G9. The sequence goes on from JAUWCZ010000025.1 coordinate 3,821, forward strand.
TCCAAGTAACATACCACCTTTAAAGGGTATCCTTTCTTGCCCGTCCACTACATAGCCCAGCCGGATTTCACTGGCAAAATCACCAGAAAATGGATTAGGGTTAAACCAGGAAAATTCTGCAATTTCGATATGGGGATCTTCAGATAACACCGCAGATGGTGTATTACCAGCGGGTAATTCCATATTCCCGAAATCTCCAGTCGCCGGAAGATTTAGATAATGGGCAAATCGCTGACTGGCTATGAATCCTTCCAGTTTATTATCCTGAATCAGAGCAACCCGTTGGGCTGGCAAACCTTCAGTATCAAAAACGCTCGAATGCATGCCGAAGGGCAGCTGCCGGTTCGCCCAAACGTTCAGTGGATCTCCTTTAACATCTCCTCGAAAGATCGATTTCCTAAGATCCCAGGGAGTCTCTTCAGAATATTTTAAAGAAGCAGAAGATAGTACTTGTATCAAACTACCTCCTAGAACTTCTCCCGATACTATATTAGCCAGGGTTGCACCCTGCACAAAAACCGGTCCTGTGCGGGAAGGAGGGGGCTGTGCCTGAAGTAAATCAGTCGTATATTGAGCCCGCCTTTTTACTTCGTCCTCCAGAAGCAGATCAGATATCCTCCGCCGGTAAATTTCAGCAAAAGATTCAACCTCATCCTCACCTTCTCCGGCGATAAAAACCCACTGCAGATATATCTGGGTAGAATTCTGAACCGCATCAATGCCCTTGCTGCTCACCAGGTGGGTAATCTTTTCCTCACCAAAACACTCCGCTGTAGTCAGACGGACATCCGCAAGTAAGTTTGCAGAATCCTTTAATAAGGCTAAGACCTCTTTCAGAGATCCAGAGGGATCTTGCACAAGCTGTTGGTCAACCAATTCCACTACGGGCATGGATGCTGGTTCCGGGAAGTCATAGGGTTCATTGTGAACCAGTTTCGCTGTCAGGACAGCCTGTTCAATCGCCTCCGAGATTTCACCACCGGGAAGAAGGGTCACGGTGCCCACACCGCTGCTGGGTTTCCCTTCCCCGTCAAGGGAATCACACAATACATCAATTTTGTAATGTTCCGAGGTAACTTGCCGAACAGCCTCAGTAGTTTTCTCCAGATCGTATTGTTGTGAACCATTAATTGTCACATGGCTAACATTCCAGGATTTTAATTCCGGATTTTTAGTGAGAGTTTTCTGGATTTTTTCTAACATCAGCCTAACCTCGCTTTCATTAATAGGTGGGGACCTCCATCTGTTACCGGAAGATATTCTTTGGTTCCTTTGCCACAGGTACCCCCATGAAGATGAAAATCACTCGAAACCCCACTGATGCTCCCTAACACATCCGGGACATATCCCGTCAACCCTATAGGGGCATACATCTTTTCTGTCAGCTTTCCATTTTTTATCTCAAATCCATAATGGCAGGTAACCTGAATACCCCACCCTTTGGGATCTTCCATCCCAGAAGAGACTTTTGATAGAAAAATGCCCTGATCAACCCTTCCAAGAAGTTCATCAAGCGGCGTTTCTCCAACACCAAAATATGTATTGGTCATCCTGGGATAAACTTTTCTCGTTAAATCTTGCCTGCGGCCGTTCGGTGAGCGTGGTATATCCAATACAGTGGCAGAATACAGGTCTGTTAATCCTCGTATAAATATTCCATCCTTGACGATTTGAGTCGAAGTGGCAGGGTATCCTTCATCATCAAAGTAATAAGATCCATAAGCACCCGGGTAGCTTGGATCATCATAGATATTCACTAATTCTGAACCAACCCTCCGGTCGAGATAAATGGCTGCTTTTGCTCTTTCCTTCAGGAACATATCTGTTTCCACACCGTGCCCAAATGATTCATGGCAAATCACACCGGATACACCTGGTGCAGACACAACATTGTATTCACCCGGTTCAATCCGATCCGCTTCCAGCAGCTTAATGGCATTCTTGACAACGGTCTCCAATTCTTGATCAGTAAAGGAGAGAATTTCCATTCCGGCGGTCCCCTCTTTTGATACCCAGTCAAACACGACCCCCTTCTTACCCTTCACAGTCACAATTATCACTAAACGGATACGTTGGATGTCCTGCGACATATCCGCAGAACGATTTCGGAAGATCGTTTTTTCTCTCATCTCAGTATAACGAACCCGGGCATTGACAATACGGGAGTCTATGCTGTTCAGACGCCGGTTCATCTCTCGCAGGTAATCCAATTTTTCGTTTGTAGGAACTTGGGTGGGGTCTTGTTCCATGCCGGTTTTGTAATCAACTTTCAAATCTGAACCGGTATCAATTTTTCCATTTTTAGAAAAACTGACATCTTTGATTAAATCTTTTGCTCCCTGTTGTAAAGCTGATTTATCAAAACCACTGAGCACCTTCTCCCTTAAAGTATGGCCGTCAAAAACGGTCAGGATTCCTCCAGCGGTGGGATCTCCTTCAATGACTTGTTCCTGGCTGTTATCTACCAGAAAAGTACGTGTTTCCCGCGAAGAGAGAGATACAGCGCCATAGGGTGCCTTGGACTCCAGGGTAGACACAACCTCCCCCAATAAAGGTCGCAGCTTTGCCATCTCCGGTGTTAAATTGATATCCTTCATATTTCCTCCACTTCCTTCAATAATGCGTTAGTTGGATCGCGTCATAAATTACGTACCATTCAAATTCACAATCATTGAATGGTGACAATTGAGCTAAAAATAGGATCACAGTTTAAACGCCCACTCTCCATCCCGCATTACTGGTTCTGTTTTCCCATCGGCAATAATGCCATCAATATTCATCTTTCCCGATCCAATCATGAAATCATCGTGAATCAGGCTGGTATTACCTCCCCGGGCTTTAAACTCCTCGGTGGATAGTTTTTCACCGCCCTGGATGTTGAATTGGTAAGCGTTTCCCAGAGCAAGATGACAGGAGGCATTCTCATCCAGCAAAGTGTTGTAAAACAACAAACCAGATTGGGAAATCGGGGAGCTGTTGGGTACCAATGCAACCTCTCCCAGCATACTCGCTCCCTGATCAATTTTTAATAGATTTTCCAGTACCTGCTCTCCCTGTTCTGCAGAAAAATCAACTACTTTACCCTTTTTAAAAGTCAATTTAAAGTTGTTAATCACATTTCCTGAATAAGCCAATGGACGCGAGGAACTTACTATACCTTCCGTAAGCTCTCTATCTGGCAGTGTGAAAACCTCTTCTGTAGGCACATTGGCAGTGAAAGGGATACCGGAGCGGGTTGTAAAGCCAGCAGATTTCCAGGTATGCCCCACAGGCAAACCAATTCTCAGATCGGTTCCAGGAGCGGTGTAATGAAGACCTTGATAGGATTTATGATTAAGAAAATCACTTCGTTTATCCAAATCGGTGATATGCACCTGCCAGGCCTTAAGAGGATCCTCTTCGTAAACCCGGCAGATTTTAAACAAGGCATCCCACAAAGCCGGTTCCTGTTCATCTACTGGCAAATCTGGAAATACTTTCCTGGCCCAACCAGCAATTGGGATGGACAGCACCGTCCAGTTCATAGTGTTCTTCCCGGCGTGTGTGATGATCGGTTTCCTGTGTTTCTGGATGGCTTTTTGCTGGAGATCCAGCAAATCAGGATCCTGCCCCTCCATCAGATCCGGGTCAAATGAGGAGATTGACAGCATAGCTCCCCCATTTTCAATCACCTCCAGAATTACCTGCGCCTGCCAGGCAGGAAACTCCTCAAACGAATCCCTCGGCGCATGCTCGAAACGGATCAGTTTAAGCGCATCATCCCGCCAGAGCACATCCACCAGTCTGGCGCCTGCCTGGTAGGCACTGACTGTAAGTTCACGTACCAGAGGAGCGGTTTGGATAGGTACACCACCGTATTTGAGAGCCTGAAGGATCAGCTTTTGACCTGGCTGCAAATTTAAACCCACTTTGATTGCCAGGTCAGCATATTTTTTTAGATTGGTTTGGAAGTTTACGTCCATGGATTGTTCTCCAGTCATATTGGGATTTTAATAATCAATTTATATAGCAGCTTCTATTTTTGAAGTAGCTATAGACAATTCTATCTGGATTTTACCATTCAGGAAAAGGATCGGTGTTCAGGTCAAGGAAGGGAGGAGGAATGACCTGCAGGATAATGGAGGAAATCCACAATTATTAAACTAGGGAATAAATTATCAGGAGGCTTTTTCGATAATGCCCAAAAAACTATCCGCTGAAAGACTGGCACCACCCACCAGCGCCCCATCAATTTCATCATGGGTGAAAAACCCCCCTGCGTTCTCCGGGCTTACAGATCCCCCGTAAAGTACCCGGATCTTTTGCGATATCTCCTGTCCCCATAATCCAGATACCACAGGTCGGATGACTCCCCCAATAAAATCTGCGGTTTCCCCAGCAGAAGCTGATAGTCCGCTTCCGATCGCCCACACCGGCTCATAGGCAATCACCAGACCGGATGGATCAGATAGTTTTACTCCCTGGAGCGCTCCCTGCAGCTGGCGGGTAATCACCACAGCTGCTTGACCGCGTTCCCGCTCATCCAGCTGTTCTCCTACACACAGGATAGGTGTTAAATCAGCACGCTGGGCTACTTTGGTTTTGCGATTGATCAATGCGTCAGATTCACCATAGTAAGCTCTCCGCTCACTATGTCCAAGAATCACATAGGAGCAGAATTCTGCCGCCATCCTGGGAGAGATTTCCCCAGTATAAGCACCGGCATCGTGGTCGGATATATTCTGAGCTCCCAATTGGATAGGAGAGCTGACCAATAACTTAGATAGCTGTGATAAGGAGGTAAAAGGAGGACAGATTAATACCTCTACAGTTGTGAGCGATTTGATACCCTGGATTAACTTCCTCACCAGAGATAACGCTTCTACTTCCGTATTATTCATTTTCCAGTTGCCGGCTATCAAGGGTGTGCGCATGAACCCCCTACTTAAATCCTTCAATTTGTAGTGAATCAACAATGCCAACAATCACTGAGATTACACAGCCGTCCGGGTTATCCAGCACCTGGCGGGCACCATTGCCTTCCCGGTTGACCAGCACAGTATCCCCCACACCTGCCTGCGAATTATCCAGGGCGATGAAATCTCCCACAGGGGCATCGCCCGGGAGAATTAGCGGCTGGACAACTAGCAATCGCCGCTTTTTGAAATGCGGGTGACTAATAGTTGTCACCACGGTACCAGTCACTTTGCCAAGTATCATATCAGGTGTATTTCACATACCCTTTTTTAAGGGTGAATTCAAATTGATCATCCGGATGGACGACCAGTTCATCCACAATTCCTATCAGCGCCAGATCCACGGGGACAAAGGTGTGAATCTGCATCGCCAGGGCTGCTTCTCTCGATCGCACCATTACACACAGATCTCCCGGACCGGCCTGAACAACATCAACTGCTACTTGCAGGGGACCTGTGGGTTCCAGGTGTTTGTTTAGGGGTTCGACCACCAGTAACTTCATACCTTTTAAATCAGGATACTTTATAGAAGCGACTGCTGTCCCTCGGACACGACCAAACAGCATCTCAGCGTCCTCCCACACTCTTCAGCACACGCTGAATAATGGTCTTCAGCAAGCTCGAATCCACCGTATCCCCAACTTGTTCCTGAACTGCATCCAGGACCCGGTCCTCCAGAGTTGCCTTGGTTGGAGGAGGGGTTGGCATTTGGGGCAAAGACGGCGCAGCGCTGGGAGAGGGTTTATCGGTGATATAGGGCCGGATGGGGGCACTGGATGGCTGATCATGTTCCCGCAGCAATTCCACTCCCAGTTTCGAGGACTTCTCCCGACCGAGGTCGGTCACCACTACATCATCACTAACAACCAGTGTGGTCACTCCACTGTGAAAGAGATCCTCGATGTCCCGTTCGGTATAAAATATTTTGGGCATAGGATAACTCCTGAACACTCTTTTAGTTATTTACCGGCAATACCTTCCACATTTTCCATAGACTGAATTGCTGCATCCTGGGCTGTTACCATTTCTGCTTCGGTGCCGGACATCCACAACCGTCCAAAGCGTCCCACTGAAGAGATATGAATGATCTTCAGATTGGCTTTCTTTTCTGCATCGTTGGCTGCAAGCATGATGTACGCCGCAGGAGCAACTTCCAGAACAAACAATGTCTCACCAGCGACCAGCATTGATCCCCGGCGCCAGCGGTTCAACAGCTGGGCTTGATATGGATCTATCCTGGTGATTAAGTTGGAGGAATACACGGAGGGTTTAATACGATCTTCTTTCACCAAACCCAACCGGTCGAGCACAATTCGCCCGGATTCCAACACGGCAGCCTGGTTGAGGGAATGCACCTCAAACATGCCGAATTCCCGCTCTACCACTTGCGCACCAGGTTTAGCTTCAGTTGCTTTAACCGCGATGTCTACCGTCCGGAAGACTTCGTTGCCGGGTGCCATTTCCACATAAAGGCTTGCCATGCCTTCTATCGGCAGGTCACCCTGGGTAATTGTGCCCACAAAGGCTGCCACCTCGGACTGCATACGGTCCAGGTAACAATATACACGTAGTTGAAAATCGGTTTTTGCCATGAGATCTCCTTATTGGAACTTCTTCCAGAAAACCAAATACGGTTTTAGATAGAAGTATCCATATTGGTGTTGTGCATTGCCATCCCTATCGGTGTAACCAGGGCCGGGTAATCAGGAACCCAAGCGGGGATCCCGGTATACTCCTCGATCACTTCACCTGCCCGGTAAAATGCGCTGGTTCCGCCAACCAGGGTAATCCCAGGGACCTGAAAACCCTTGACATGGCGGGCAACAATACTGGCAACTTTTTCCAGTACGGGTTTGACCACCGGGAACAAGACCTGTTGTTGGTCGGGGTCAATTTTTCGGCGTTCCGCCTCTTCAAACGGGATATCATGGGCACCGGCGATCACCAGGGAAAAGTGAGTACCTCCCGTGGCTTCATCCGCGGTGTACACAACCTGCCCGTTTTCAACCACAGCGATCCCGGTTGTACCGCCACCCACATCGACAATAACGCCGTTTTCCAGCCCCACCAGGGCGTTGGCGGCAGATGGTTCGTCCACCAATCCAGAGCAGATCAATCCAGCCGCTTCAACCACATGAGCAGAGGCCTGGACTTCAGTCCTGGGCACACCAGGTGGATAACCACTGAATGCGTGGGTGAGTTCCCTGCCAATCCGCCGCTCAATCCGGTCTTTCATGATCTTGACCAGATCAACGGCGCCGACAAAGTCCACCACCAGGCCGTCCCGCGCCACCTGCGCAAATTGATACTCTCCTGTCAGAGGCTGGTTCTGGTCATCCAGAACAGCTATGGTCAGGTAAGCTGTACCCAGATCTACTCCAACCTTCAGGTTTCCTTCCGGAACCTGATCAAAAGGAGGAGGTTCAGGGTCTTCAGCCCAGTGAAATACTTGCGAGGCGCGGCTTAAGGCTTCTCGAAGTTCCGGCGATTGCAAGGCAACCCCGTTACTTCTTATCTTCTGAACGGCCGCCGAAGCCGCCCTTGGAGCTTTTCGGCAGCACCATTTCCACGTTTTCGTGCGGACGTGGGATGACATGGATGGATACCAGTTCCCCAACCCGCTTCGCGGCTGCGCCACCGGCGTCTGTGGCCGCTTTAACAGCGCCCACGTCGCCCCTGACCATGACGGTTACAAATCCGCCGCCAACATATTCCGATCCGATCAGAACCACGTTGGCTGCTTTGACCATGGCATCAGCGGCTTCTACTGCGCCAACCAGGCCGCGGGTTTCCACCATACCGAGGGCGATGAATGTAAGATCTTGTTCTGCCATTTTTTACTCCTTGTACTAATAGGTTAGAAAGTTTTTCCTCATCAAAAGTAAATTAGGGATTATTTCGTTTTTAATACTTCCAGTACTGTCTCTCTCACCAGGTTTTCCAAGGCCTGATAATCCGGCGCTAGAATACTTCCTGCCGGCACATTTCCGGGATGGAAGGCTTCTTCCGGAGGTGAGCTGATTTCAAAAGCCATGCGTTTGACATTATAGAGATGGTGCACATCAATATTGTCACCCGTGATCGCGCCGCCAACTCCCCCAGATCCCAGAGTCAGAGAAGGTGAAATGCCGGTTGTATATCCAATCATGCCCAGAGTTCCCATGGTATTTACACCGATTCGAAAGACCGGTTTTTCAAGGCCAAAGGCATAAATGATTTCTTCATTAGTGGCGTGGATAATCAGGCTGTGTCCCCTCCCACCAAAATTGATTAATTCCAGGCAACGGTCGCAGCCAGCTTCCCAACCATCGGCGGTATAAAATCCCAACACTGAGGTAAGCTTTTCTCGGGATAAAGGTTCTTCTTTGCCCACGCTACGTAAATCTGCTACCAGGATTCGGGCATTTTCCGGGACCTGGAAACCTGCTTTTGCCGCCAGATACTGGGGAGATTTCCCCACGGAAGTGGCATCAATGACTCCATCTGGATAAAAGAGAATCGGGCGCAGCGCTTCTGCTTCCTCGGGGGAAACCCAGTAGGCGCCCTGGGCTTGCATTAACTCTTTCAACCGGGCAGCAATGGGACGATCCGCAATTACCGCCTGCTCGGTGGCGCAAATGAGGGAATAGTCAAAGGCTTTACTGCCCACAATATAGCGGGCGGCTTTTTCAAGATCCGCGCTGCGGTCCACGTAAACAGGTACATTGCCCGGACCAACTCCATAGGCAGGTTTGCCTTTGGAATGAGCGACTCGAACCATCCCGGACCCCCCGGTCGCCAATATCAACGCAGTGTAGCGGTGTGATAACAGTTCATCTGTACCGGGCAAGGTGATCTCAGACATACAGTGAATCAAACCCTCCGGCGCACCAGCTGCCACTGCCGCTTTACTCATCAACTCCGCCGTGGCCACACAGCAATTTACCGCCGAAGGATGGGGTGCGATTACAATCGCATTTCGGGCTTTGATCGCTATCAAAACCTTGTTGATGACCGTGGAAGTGGGGTTGGTACTGGGAGTAAGGGCTGCTATGACACCCATCGGCCAGGCAATTTGAAATAACTGTTTTTGATCATCCCTTTTTATAATGCCGACAGTTTTAACATCTTTAATCGCTTCCCAAACCGCTTTAGAGGCAAACTGGTTTTTGATTTTTTTATGCTCCGGAACACCATATCCGGTTTCCTCGGCAGCCCAGCGTCCTAATCGTTCCGCGGCGCCGTAAGCAGCTTCCGCCATGGCTTCACAAACCCGGTCAACCTCCGCTTGAGTGGCGAATCCCCAGGTTTTTTGGGCTTCCCGCGCGCTGAGAACCATCTGACGGGCTTGCTGCATTGAGCGTAAGTCTTTATCAAATTCTGGCATAGGGTTGTCCTATTTCTGAACTGCAATGTCTTTCTACGGGTTCACTCTTTTCGGTAAGTTACTTCACCCAGTACACTAAGGTGATCTATTACTGCCATGATCACAGCATCAACAGGTCGGTTCTGTGTAAGGCTGGTCTGCCTACCGCTGGAACCATGGGCTGTAAGCACCAAATCCCCAATACCAGCGTCGAGAGTATCCACCGCAACATAAGGTTTTCCAAACGGTTCACCATCGACATCTGTCTGTCGGAGGATTAATAACTTACAGCCTTCCAGGGTAGGTTCTTTGATGGTTGATACTGTTGTTCCAATTACTTGTGAGATCAGCATTCCCTGCTCCTGTATTTCATTTTCTGAAAACAACCTCACCGTCAACTTCCAGGTGATCAAGAACAGCCATGATTACTGCATCCACCGGGGTTTCTTTGGTGATAGTGGTTTGCCGGGCAGCCGACCCATGACAGGTCAATACTAGATCACCCACACCGGAATCCACCAGGTCCGTTGCCACATAGGAGGTTCCGATTTCCTCTGTACCCGTGGCATCCGTCTCCCGACAGATCAGGAGTTTAGTCTCCATGACCCGGGGGCTCTTAATGGTTGAGATCGTACTGCCAATCACACGGGAAATTTTCATCTGTTTATCCTGCTAATAGGCAGTCTCTTTATTGGACTCCTTTGTTGGTTTTCCATTACCATTGGATGCTAAGGCACCCTGGACAATTTTCACACCGGCACTAGCACCCAGACGAGTGGCACCTGCCTTTACCATAATCTGGGCGTCTTCAAAATCACGCACACCTCCGGAGGCTTTTATTCCCATGTCGGGACCTACTACCCGGCGCATTAAATTCACATCATCTACAGTTGCGCCGCCACCAGAAAATCCTGTTGAGGTTTTTACAAAATCCGCTCCCGCTTCTTTGGAGAGCAGACAGGCAGTCACTTTCTCTTCCTCATTCAAAAGAGCAGTCTCAATAATTACTTTCACAATAGCTCCGGCGGCATGACCAACTTTAACCACTTCATGGATATCTCGCGCCACGAGAGTCAGGTCTCCGGCTTTTAAGGCACCAATATTGAGTACCATATCAATTTCAGTAGCGCCATCTTTTAAAGCGGTTTGAGCTTCGAAGGCTTTCACTTCCGGTGCGGAAGCGCCCAGCGGGAAGCCGATTACCGTACAAACTTTAACTTGTGTTCCCTGCAATAGTTCGGCGCAAAGCTTTACATGGGTGGGATTCACGCAAACGGAAGCAAATTTATATTTCCGGGCTTCATAACATAATTGGGCGACCTGATCTGCAGTCGCATCCGGTTTTAATAAAGTGTGATCAATCATACCGGCAATATCCGGATCCTCCGGGATGCTACCAAGCTGGGAGGTTAAACGGGAGGCACCAGCGCTGACCACTTCCCCCACTCGGTTGAAGCAGGTGTCCACACAAATTCCTTCGGCGCATTCAGAGGTGCAGAACTCACCTGCCGGCTGGTTTGTGCGATATTCCTTTTCGTTATAGGCAATCAGCACTTCCCGGGCAATGACTTCAACCAAATGTTTTACTTTCTGTGTTTTCGTTTCCATAGTTTATTTCTCAATTTCCATAATCTTGTCAACCCGACGCGTGTGCCGTCCCCCACCGAAATCTGTATCTAAAAACGTGGTCACAATCTGTTTGGCAAGGTTGGGACCAATTAATCCTGCACCTAATGTAAGCAGATTTGCATTATTGTGCTCCCGACTGTTAAACGCTGTCGCGTAGTCGTAGCACATCGCTGCCCGGACTCCGGGAACCTTGTTTGCAGCCATACAACTGCCGATTCCCGCTCCATCAATCATGATTCCCCGCCAAGCTTTACCTTCCTGCACATGTTCAGCAACAGCCCGGGCGAAATCCGGGTAATCCACTGAATCTCCACTGCTGGTTCCACAATCAATAACCTTGTAATCCTGGTCAGACAGGAATCTTTTGAGGTTCTCCTTAAGCAGAAAACCACCATGATCAGCGCCGAGGGCAACAGTCTTATTATTCGAAGATGAAGAAGATTCGATCGAATCTTTTGTTGAGGGTTCCTGAGCGGATATAGTTGATGGCATTTCCCTCATTAAGCTGGAAACCACCTCGTCAACGATTTTTTGCAGATCAGCATCACTTAGATTTTCCATATTCACTCTCTCACCGTATCAATCGGGAATCGTTGAAATATTGATGTGGGGGAAAACGCTGACGCTTTTAGATTGGTATAAAAACGGAAGCGGTCTGCCCTGAATTCTGACTCCACGTATTCGATCACCCTGCCATCCGCAGTGCGGGTTTCCCGCCGGATGACAAGCACAGCCGCTGGTGGTTTTATGCCCATCAACTCAGCAACCTGTGGGGTTGCCATTTCCGCGCCGATTTCCTGTTCCGCATGATCGGGTTTCATATTGTATTGGACCGCCAAAACATCATAAAGAGATTCTAGTGAGAAATCATGTTCCAGGATACCGTGGCAGAACTCATGGGGCAAATAAGCTCGTTCTATGGCGGCGGGTTTCTGGTCCACCTCGCGAAGACGATTTAGGAAAACAACCTCAGCGCCCAACTGCAACCGCAGCACACGGGCTAAAAAGGGATCAGCAGCCATCAGACTGGCATCCAGTACCCTGCTGGACACCTTTTTACCGCGTTGAGCCATTTCCTGGGAAAAGCCATACAGAAACTCAACCGTTTTGGGAAAGTGGGTTTCGGTCACAAAGGTTCCCACACCCTGAACGGATTCCACGTAACCCTGAGCAATCAGATCTCTCAAAGCATGCCGGATGGTGTTTCTACCCACTTGATACTGATCACTTAAGGCATGCTCAGAAGGCAGCCTCGCTCCGGGTTGAAGTTTACCTTCCTGGATTTGCCGCAGAATTGTTTCTGTAATTTGTTTATAGAGGGCTTTGGTCATCATTCTGATCCTGTCCCTGCTTTGTGGATCCTGCCTGATCTATACCAACATGTACCTACTTGTCCCTACATGTTCTATTTGGAGTATACAAGATCTTATTGGGATTGTCAAGACACAATTATCCGCTATATATGGGGGTCTTGGATTTTAATTCCCCCACCCAGAGAGGTTGTTGGTGTATAGTGTTAAAAATACATCCAACTTGGTAACTTTTTTAAGACAGGTTAAGGTTGGATTCGCCTGATAAATAAATTTCCCCCTCCTGGATGGTTTTAATACTACTAAGCGAGCTGGTTTGATTCTCCGGAATCCATCATCAGTTCTGAGAAGTCATCAAAATCAAAAGCAAGATAAGGAATACCCCCTTCGCATTCAGATAGTTGATCCAATCCAATTCTCCTCGGATCAAGTCTGGATTCCTCCGAAAACTATGGGAGATGCGCAGGATCCCGGGACCCCGATCTGAATCATATTTAAAAATACAACTTTCAAATCCATCCAATGCCTGGATCCTTCCTGGTGGAATTTGATAACACTACAAAGCTTGTTCAAGGATAGATTTGGTGTTCTCACCTAGAGTCTAGCTCGGGTTTCACTGCCCAAAGGGTGGAAATCGCGGCCGGTATTATCAAGCCCAGAAAGACCCAGAGGGAAATCCGGTAGCTGCCTGTTGAGTCAAAAATCACACCAGTGATAAATGGTCCCAGGCTGCTTCCTGCAACCTGGGCGGTGAGTACGCTGCCGCGAAGTTTTCCAAGGTGTTTCCTGCCAAAATACCTGGCGAACATCGTCCCACCAACCAGGGAAATCAAACCAGTTGAAATCCCCATCAGCACGGCATAGCCGTGAGCCAGCCAGGGCGTTGCAGCCAGGGAAAGCACAACCACTCCCCCAGCGATTGTGCACATGCAGGCAAAAAGTAGATACTGCAGGGGACCCCGGTCTGCAAGCGGTCCTGCAATTAATTGGGTAATTAAGGAAGCAGCTGCATAGGTTGTGTAGGTTGCCGCAGCAACAGACTTGGAGATCCCAAGGGAACTAAAAATCGGAAGCAGGTTAAAGAAGATAGCGGTAATTACCATCGCCCAGAGGGCAGAGTTGATCATCATGATCCAGTAAGCAGGGGTTCTCCGGGCTTCCTTCAGTTCTAGAGAATGCTGACCAATCTTACTCTCTCCAAGAGATGTTGAGTCGATTTTATTTGCTCCGTCAATAGTTTGATTTACTTCTTCGGGATTGTTCCTTAAGACCAGGAGTATCAACGGAAGCATGATAATCCAGACCAGGAAACCCAGGCGTGTATACGCCGCTCGCCAGCCCATTCGGTTAATGAGAGCCAGAAAAAACGCTGGTATGATCGCCATACTGATCGAAAATCCTCCGCTGACAATTCCAGTAACTGTCCCTAATTTCTCTCGGAACCACATGGCTGGAATATTGCCAGACAATAGAGACAACCCTCCCTGACCGAGCAGTCGCAAGAGGAAAAATCCCCCCAACAAGGTCCAAAGGGAATTGATCCGTGAGAATAATATACAGGCACCCCCCAGCAGGATGACCACGGCAGTCATAACCCGGCGAATGCCAAAGCGGTCCATCAATGATCCAATAAAGGGCTGTGGAAGGGATGCGAACAGGGTTCCAACCATATATGCCCCCGTCAGCGCGGTGAGGCTGATATTCAAAGATTCCAGTAAGGAGGGATTAAAAACCGAGATCCCATAAGTTTGCCCTACTCCGGTAACAGCTTGGGAAATCACTGCCACCGGCACCATCAGCCAGCCGTAATAAAACGGTAAGCGTAGGAAGAATTTTCCATTGGGCCGGGGGATATCTTTGTTATTCATAAATCGATCCAAATCGAATCATCAGATAGTTCATTAACCTCGTCCATTTTGCAGGACACCCAGGTGCTCGAGTTGATCCCGCAGCTGCAGTGGCGAGGAGAATAGTATCCCTTCAAATCCAAGCTCCTGTGCAATCTGGATGTTTTCCTGGGTGTCATCGATAAAAATACAGTCATCCGGGTCACGGTTGACCTCCTGCAGCAATAAATGGAAAATCTTTGGATCGGGTTTTACCAGGCCAACCTCTCCGGAAATAACCACAGGAGTAAACCAGCTCAAAAAATCGTACTTCTTATAAGCAATTGGAAAAGTCTCCGCAGACCAGTTACTAAGAGCAGCCAGAGGATAGCCAGATTGCTTAATTTCCTCCAGGATCTCCACAGTGCCGGTGATCGGTCCGCCTATCATCTCTTCCCAACGGTCATACCAGATTTGAATCTGAGTTGTATACTCAGGAAAAGAAGTTTTTAGTTCATCAGCTGCATCGCTAAATGATTTGTCAAGATCCATTTGGGCATTCCAGGCGGGTGTACAAACCTGGTTTAAAAAGAATTCCATCTCTGCCTCATCTGCAAATATTTTCCGGTAAAGATAGCGTGGATTCCAATCAATCAGCACACCGCCTAAGTCAAATATCACGGTTATTTTGTTTAACAAGGGTTTACTCCTGGTAAATCTTTTATAAATTAAAACCATTCAGATTGGGAATTATCTTCCAGATTATAACCGGCTTTCTTCGAAAGGATAGTGAATCCGGAGATCATTTTCTCGTGATATCTGTTGAGGAAATACGATAGTGAATGGTGACATGCTTATGTTTGAAAAGTTAAAAGTTTAAACCTAACGACATTCCAACCTTTCAACACCTATTGATGAGGAAAGATATCTATATATATGACTTGGTTAGAAGGATATGGTGGATTTAGGAAACCAATACGAACTCTTGAAACGCCAAAAGCGCCGCAAAGGCCAGGGTAACCGCGATACCAATTTCGGCCCCAGAAGCACCTTCATAGGCATCCGGGATTAACTCAGCAAAAACCATCCAGATCATCGCTCCGGCAGCCAACCCCAGACCAAGCGGCAGCCAGGGTGAAAATAAGAGCACAAACAAAAATGCCGGCACAGCCATCAGTGGTTGCGGCAAACTGGTGAAAATGCTCCACAAGGCAGCTTTCCCGACTTTGGTTCCCTTGGGCACCATCACCAGACTGACAGCCAATCCCTCCGGAATATTATGGATGGCAATTGCAGCGGTGATAAACAGACCCAGTTTTTCTCCTCCTCCAAATGAAACCCCCACCCCGATACCCTCGGCGAAGGAATGGATGGTCATGATACCCAAAATCAGCAGCGCTTTGCGGGCATCCCCGCCCTCCAATTCTCCCAGATCCACAGTCGTCCTGCGGCTAATCAAACGGTCTGCGGTGACAATCAATCCCAACCCCAATAGGATACCAAAAAAGGTCCGGTAAGGATCAAGGTGGGCGCCTTCCTGAATCAGGTTAAAACAAGCCCCCAGCATAAGACCGGCTGCCGCAGCCTGAAAAATACTTAACCACCATCGACTAATGTTTTTGATAAACAGAAAGGGAAGCGCACCCAGACCGGTGACCACTGCAGTTAGTCCGGAAGCTATTAGGATAGTCCAGAGATTTACGGTCATATCAGGTTCCTGCTAAAAAAGATGCGCACAAATATATATCAAGTCCCCCTGACTATAAAAGTATATCACTATTGATCCGATCCGGTTTAGTTAGACTATGACCCAGGGGCAAAACCAGAGCAAAAGCAAGGATTACCAAGGCTACATACTTCCGACTGTCCAGCAGTTTATAAAGAGCTATGGGACCTAAAATAATTTGTTCGTTTCCGATTGTAATGAAAAAGAACCGAGTAATCAAATACTCGGTTCTTTCTATTTGTCTTTTATCAGATTTATGATGTGAAAATGCTTAGCGGCACATATGCTGACACAATAAAATTTGGCACATCCACAATTTCACTGATTTTCAAATCTACTGCTACACTACATAAGATATAGGCCTCACTGCGGCTTAAACCATAAGTGTTCACCAGCCATTCAATCATATAGCGAGTTGCATTCTTGGCATTTTCCATTAAATCTGTGCCATGCGCGGTAGTAGCATGAAAACCTTTATTGTCCAACTGAGTTAATGGACTTGGTGTTTCAAATTGTAATTCTTTCACAGAGAAATCTTTTCGCACATTAAAACGCAATGTAGCCTCCATTGGAGATTCAATTCCAGTGCCGCAAAGCTCGCCATCGCCCTGAGCGCTGTGGCAGTCTCCACAAGCAAATAAGGCTCCATCTACAAAGACCGGCAACCAAGCTTTTGCGCCTGGTCCTAAATCTCTAATATCCACATTGCCACCGTTTTGACGCGGTGGGATGGTATCAATAATCCGTCCATCTTCAGCTGGGGCAACACCCATCGTCCCGCAAAATGGCTGAAAAGGCAGCACAATATCCTTTACTCCAAAAAGGCATTCGTCACCTTCTAGCTTCCAATGATGGATATGGGCATAATCGTAATCCTCGGCAAGCAAACCAAAACCCTTTAAATGACCACTCCAACCCCAGCCTTTATGCTTCATTTCTAAAACTTCAATCTCAAGGGAGTCTCCAGGTTTTGCTCCATTAACAAACACTGAACCGACCAGAGCATGAATTGGAGAGAAATCGATATTTGCCAAATCATCATCACTCCATTCGGGTGTTACCTGGCCACAAGGTTCTGGGCAATCGAATACAACCATATCTCCTGGCTCAATTTCCAAGCGTGGTTCAATCGAGTTGTCCCAAAATGGTTGAGTTACACTGCCATCCAAATAATGTTCCGTCATAATTTATCTCCGTTACTTGTGTATGTTTTAATTACCAATCCAAGTTAGGATCAATTGCTCAGTGATATTGCCGATACCAAAATAATTTAGGGCCATCCCACTTAAGAGAAGTGCAATCATAAATAGAAAGAATAAATAATCTTCAAGTGTAAAAATCAGTTGGCGGCGGTAAGTTCTTGCATCAATATTATAGTCGAATCCTCGGGCCAATATTGCAATTGAAATATTTTGGGAACGCTCAAGAGTGGCCAAGAATATTGGAATCAATAAAGCTGTGAGCACCCTTACTCGCTGAATGATATTTTTGGGTTGAACGTCATAACCGCGTGCCTTTTGTGCATCAGTGATCTTTTGAGTTTGCTGGGAAAGAATACCAACAGTAGCAAAGCCCAAAGTCAGCGCTACTCCCATTTCAGGAGGTAACCCTTTCGAAAGTATCCGCTGCAGGATAAAGGCTGATACCAATGACGTTAAAGTTACTACAAATACTTTTATCCCGAAGGACGACGGTATACTTTGAATTCTATCCGGCCAAGTAAGGAAGGCAATTACAGTAAATAACGAGCCGATCAGAACAATCCCTGTTGCCTCTTTAAGAAATTCGCGTGTTTTGGTTCGGCGAGTAAAAGCGAGAACCAAATCCACCGGAGGCGTGGAATATAACATCAGGTGAACAGACAGCACTACACTAAAAAAGCGAAAGAATACCGCCATCCCCCGGATGATGCCTTCAACTGTGACAGGGACCCACTGTTTTCCAGGCACAACATAAAACAGGAAATGTGAATTGCTGGGGGTAAAGAACAAAATTTGAAACATTGAAAAGGTTAAAAATATTACAACCAAAACTCGCAGATTTTTATTCAGATATTGTGGATCTACAGCTTTGGTCCCCATCCAATAAAGCAGCAAAAATAATATTCCCATGATCACAGGATCAATGATCACAACAGCAACCACCGTGGCAATTGCAAACATCATGATTTTAGTTCGCGCATCTAATCGATGCAAATAAGAATTTCCATTTTGAAACTCAATCGCCATTTGAAATCTCCACCAACTTACCAATAGCTTGATCTAATGCTTCGATTGTCACCAACCAAGGCGGAATTCCATGATGGCTCATCAGAGAGGCTAACCGGGTAGTCTCCGGCATTTCCAAAGCAGAGGTTTTCATCAAGTCTTTATCAATAAGCAAATCTTGAATTTCTCCATCAAATTTGATCTTTCCTTCGGCCAATACCACAGCTCGTTTGGTAAAAGCAGCTGCATAATTGATTTGATGGGTAATAATTAAGACGGTTGTGCCAGAATCATTTAGGCGTTGAATGATCTCAAAAATTTCTTGAGCCATCCGCGGATCTTGCCCAGTTGTAGGCTCATCAACAATCAATATATCTGGTTTAAGAGAAAGAACAGATGCAAAAGCGAGTCTTTGTATCTGACCTTTCCCCAAATCAAAAACCTCCGAATCGATGTAATCAAGCATACTCACGAATTCTAAGGACTCACGGATACGTGTTTCAAATTCAGATGGGGCAATTCCATGAGCCTTGAGGCCAAAGGTGATCTCATCCCGTACGTTGAAAGATACTATCTGATGATTTGGGTTTTGAAAACAAAAGCCAACCTCACGGGCTAGTTCATGTGTTGGGGTATGGGCTACATCCTTGTTTAGAACAACAACTTTCCCTTTGTCGGGTTGAAGCAGCCCAATAATATGCCGAACCAAAGTTGTTTTTCCAGAGCCATTTCGCCCCAATATTGACACCATTTCTCCAGCACCAATTGATAGACTGATTCCTCTTAAAGCTTCTATTGGATGATTATCACTTTTATTGTAAGAGAAATATATGTCATCAATTTGAATAACTGGTTCCCCCCTCGTAAAATTGTTTTGGACTGAATCTATCCACTGCATTTTCCCAACTCTATAACGCTTCCGGAATTTTTCATAGAAATCTTCAGAGGAAAGTGGCAAGGGGAACAAACCATATTTCTCGCCTAATCGAATAATTGGTGGGCGGGTAAACACAAATGGGATATCACCCGCCTCTATGATTTCTCCTACCGGACCATCTCGCACGATCTGCCCATTATTTAGCACGATCACACGGTCAACCAAGGGCAGCACTTCTTCCAAGGCATGTTCCACTAATATTAGTGTGGTTCCATGTTGTTTGGCTAATTCCACAACCACCCGCAGCACCTGTGCCTTGCCTTCAGGGTCAAGGTTGGCAAGCGGTTCATCCAGAACATATATCTCAGGCTGCATGGCAAAAACAGCAGCGATGACACAAGCTTGTTGTTCTCCCCCAGAAAGTGTATGTGGCTCTCGTTCATCGTACCCCTCTAAACGAGTTGCTTTTAACGCTTCTAATACCCGCTGGTTAATCTCTTCTCGAGGAACGCCAAGATTTTCCGGACCAAAAGCAACTTCATCTATTACGCTATTGGTGACCAACTGACTTTCAGGATCTTGAAAAACCATCCCAACCAGGGATGCCAACCCCCCAACTCGAGAATTAATAGTATTGTATTTACGAACTAACACATCACCGCTGAGTTCTCCCTCATGGAAATGGGGAACTAAGCCATTGATGCAACTACACAGAGTGGTTTTGCCACTCCCTGCAGGTCCGGTTATTAGAATTATTTCACCCTGCGAAACTGTTAGATTTACTTCCTTCAAGGCTGGTTGTTTCGCCCCTTCATATGTGAAGGTTACATTTTTAAATTCCACATCAAAACACATAATCAGTATTATTCCATAAAAAATCCAAGCCATAATCCTTATTCGTCTATGGCTTGGATTTAAGTTAGTCGATTTTCGGATATAAAATGCTTACCACCGCGGCCGGCGGTAACGCTCTGGTAACGCGGCCATAATGATCGTGGTCACTATTGTTGTGATGATAGCTTCTGGGGCAGCTCCACCTTCTAATACGGCTAGGAAACCAAAAAATCCTCCGTATTCTGGATCCGGGTAAAACATCATCAAACCAACCACAAAAAGTGGCACAACTATGACAAAGTAATAACCTAAAACCTGAACAGCCCATTTGACTAAATAAACGACCCGATTTTCATTGGATTTCCAGACGAATTTTTTATACACATAGCCGCTGTAAATTCCACCAATGATATGGGCAAGCAAACTTGCCAGTGGAATACCCGGCTCGGCGATCCCAGCGAGAATACCGATGACAATACCACCAATGGGACCGGTCAGAGAAGCCCCGATTGTAGTGAAAATCTCACGGGGATCTGTGACAACTGGGGTACCTGGAATAGGGATTGTGATACCCGCTAAAACCAGGGCCAAAGCAATACCACCAAACGCGGCGGCAATCCCAACTTGTCTTGCTGAAAGCAAAGGTTTTCGTTCACTTACAATTTTATCTTCAGACATATTATCCTCCTTATCTCTAATCTTGATTTCTTTTCAAAACACAATATTAACATCTTAGTTACGAGAATTAGGTTGTTACCAATATACTAGGATCACTTAATTCTTATCCTCTTGGCTAATCAACCACAAGGAGATTTTTGAGAATATCATGCCTATACAATGAAACGCAGTTCTATTATAGCAGATACCCCAGGCGGGGCTCGTACCGTAGATGTAAACTATGAATTTCTATTACAATCCAATTATATTATTGATAAAGATCCTATTCAAGTTTTTCCCCTGCAGCCCTTTGGGGGGTTGATCCAGAGATAAATATTTGTGGAGACAAATGGATAAATCCTAGCAATATACCCATAAACGGATAATGGGGTATTTACCGGATATCAACAAGCAACTGGCTGGGTACTGACAATCGTTTCACATGATAGCCTTTTTCAAAACACAAACCCACAGTTACAATCACTCTCATCTACCCTAATTAACCTATCACCCATCGGAGATCCAAGAGTCAGCGTTTCTCCCTTTTTCTTGGATAATAGCTTGAATTATGATCCAAATCAACAAATAGGAAAAATTGATATCTCAAACATACTTAAAGATTTGTAAATACAAAATGCGGCATTTCCAATATAATTTTTATGAGCAGAAATCAACATTTCATTCTCAAATACCAATGATTTTTAAGCATTAACCGCAGATCAGATAAGGGGAAAGGAATTGATCATGAAATCAAAATACATTCTTTTCATGATATTTGTTTTAGTGCTGTCTACTTCCTGTCGAGCTGATGACTTCAGCCAGGATATCAACCAGATTGATAACGAAATCACCGGCCAGTCCCCAACACAGTCCAGCATTACTTCATCCGATACGACCGAAGAATCCTCATCCTCTGAGGATGCGGATTCCTCTTCGCAACCCGGACCAACGAGTATCACCCAGGCAGGTGAGACACTGGTAACTTATGTTGACTCAGAGGGCATTGAAAAAATCGCAGTTCAGGTTACCTTACCGGAAACACCCCGCTATCCTGATGGCGCGGGAGTCGTGATCGAGGTGAGTACCTTCCTCACCCCGGCAAATCGCTTTAACACCAACCTGGATGCCCCGGCTGTAGGATTAATACATGTGTCTTATTTATGGCCGGGCATCTCTGACGGAGATGCCGCTAGCGAAGGTGATTTTGATTACGGAGGGAAAAATTCCATTCAAGCTCTGCGGGACGTAATCCGCTTTGTCTCCGGTGAGGTTGCCAACAGCGAAGGCTTTTACCTGGATGAACTGGTAGCAATTCAACCCCTGTACGGCAATGTCGGGATCTATGCCTTTTCCCACCCGGGACAGGCCGCAGTAAATGTTCTTGGACTGCATGGCGACCAGCTCTCACAGGTAAGTTATTTTGTGGGCAGAGAAAACCCAACTATGGATAAACTTACAGCGGTGGAGGTCGGTTATTTTAACGAAAAGAACCGCCCGGAACTAAATCCACTTTATCAGTATCCAGAAGATTATTCACCCAGAGGAATCACTATGGATTACAGCTCAATCCTCTGGGAGACGGACTATACTGAAGCCGGTTCCAACTGGATTGGGGTGCCGTACTTTGACCTCAATGGCAACGGAAAATTAGACGGAAGCGATCACAGGCTTGCCCTGCGGGTACCTGCAGTTAATGGCAAACGGGTCTATTCAGTCGAATTAATCAAAGCTTTGAGAGATAACAACGCCTTTAGCGACAACGGCTGGCCGGAGGATGTAGCCACATTAGATCTGGCAAAACAAACCTGGATCTTCCAGGACAGCACCCGGCGTTATCCAGACATTGGCCAGAAAACGCCAGGTCTGAATGTTATGATCGTTTTTGCCCGTTTTGACCATGTGCAGCCGGCCCCAGATAAACCTCATGTCCACCATGCCTATGATGGTTTTTCCCGGGCGGCAAAATTGTGGGTGCGCCTTAACCCTGATCAAGCCTATGTAGCCTGGGTTAGTGCCCAAGTCGGTAATGGGTACACTGACCACCCAGCCAACCAGGAACCTGCCGATTGGCTGGATATTGAAAATTGGGGATACAGCAACCAGGCAGGGGCTTCCCAGCTTGTTCCCCTGGCTGCCGTGGCAGAAATGGCAGATCGAACCCAGGCGAATAATTGGGAGAATGATCTCAGTGTGATCTTATATGATTACTCATTCGAATTGGGGAAATAAAGGTTTTTAAGAAATTTTTCTAGATTTTGAGCACTACGGGCGGGGCTCGCACCGTAGGCACAAACTTTCAGTCACAATCACATTGCACCAGACTTACTGAATCAGACCTAAGGTCAAATTTTCCCGTGTAGCCCAACGGGGGTTCGATCCATAGACATAAATTTGTGGTGAGGAATGATTAAACCTGGGTATTATACATATAAGAAGGTAACTGGCAAAATTGCCCGAATATCTACGTTAATCGGTCATTTTTGCGCGTTATCTATAGGTTATACAATAGCAAAGGAACATCCAATGAAGGAATATATAGAAGCCAACAAACATAGTTGGGCAACCATTGCCAAGGAACATTATGAGACTTTCAAAACAATTCTGTTGGCAAATGAATCAACTCTGAGCCAGACACAGATTCAGGAGCTGGGTAACATTGAAGACAAAACACTGATTCATCTTCAGTGTAACACCGGCGCCGACACTATTTCCCTGGCGCGAATGGGCGCAAGAGTCACTGGAGTAGATTTGGTTCCAGAAAACATCCACTATGCCAAAAAGCTCGCTGCTGATTTCGGTATCAATGACGCCAGGTTTATCGAATCGAATGTTCTGGAGATAATGGAAAAGCATGATGAGAAGTATGATATTGTCTACACGACGGAAGGCGTGTTGTGTTGGCTTCCCGATTTATACCTTTGGGCGCACAATGTGCGGCATTTACTTGCGGACGATGGCTTTTTATATGTATTGGATGGGCATCCATTTTTCATGGTTTGGGATGAGGATAAACTACCGGATTTGGTCGTCAGATATCCCTACTTTCATAAGACCGCTGATCGGGATGAATGGATAGGTGGTTATGCATGCGAGCCTAAAAAAGCCGTCAATTATGCTTGGATGTATACCATCGGAGAAATAGTCAATGCTCTGAGTCAGGCTGGAATGCACATTGAGTGGTTTCACGAATTCGACTGGCTGTATTATAGAGTGTCGGCTGAGAAGCAGAATAAAGATGAGAATGGGAATTGGGCTTTTCCTGAACATAAAGAAAGGTTGCCATTCACTTTTTCCCTGAAGGCTACTATAAGATAGGAAGAAATGTATAACAACCACATGCACCGGACGCTAATCGCGCCGGTGATGTGAATCGTTAGGCAACTTAAAAGGGGGCAAAATTGGGAAAAACAACAATGGAACAAAAAGATACCAAGAAGATTGTATCTGGATATGAAGAGCATTCTGTCTGGAAGTCAATTGTTTTGCATCTGCTTCCAGGAATAATGGGTGGCATTTTATATTTCGCAACAGTTCACTTTGTGAGGGAGCAGGGATTTCCATCGGTAAGTGCATTAATATTAGCTGGTGCTTTGGTCGTTACTCCCATTGAATTGGGCATCTTGCTATATCAGAGCCGAAAAAGAAACCAAAAGCTATTTGATGGCGTCCTAGCATATCTTCAACCTCTGCCATTTTGGCAATACTTTGTATGGGTGACGATAATCATAATCTCATCAGGTTTGATAATCACGCTATTCAAGCCAGTAACCGATTATCTAAGGGGAATGTTCGATTGGTTGCCGAATGAAATGATCCTAGATATGGGCTTGAGTGGGGAGTACTCAAAAACAGTATTAATCGTAACC
>JAUWCZ010000053.1 GCA_030609055.1 Chloroflexota bacterium
TTCCCCTGGCGATTTGTGGACGGTGAAGCCAGCATCGGACGCTGTGTAGCCTTTGTGGACGATGATCGGTATGATGAGCTGATGAAGAAAAAGGATGGTATGGAAAAGACTAAGTTTGGCGATGCGGTCGACCCTGCTCACGTCGAAAGCCTGAATAAACTCAGTGCATAACAACGATCTGTAATCCTTATCAACCTGGAAACTGTTTCCTTTAAGGAAACAGTTTCCTTTGTTGTTAAAACAACCGCGTCAACACAGACATTATCCCAGACAGGACCGCAATCCCGGAAGAGCTGCCCCAGAGGGATGCAAGTATTGTTCGTTTTAGCCGGCGATTACCCCGCCAGGGTGCTGCGCAAAAATCGCGGCCTAGAGTTTGTAAGTCCCACCGGTGTGGGACTTCTGTCTCAACGTGTACTATAATCAATAACAATTGAGGGTTAGTTGAGTATAAGGGGGAAACATTGCGAGCTTCTTATTCAAGGTTGTATATTCATCTTATTTGGGCAACTTGGGATAGACAAGATCTCATTGATGATGAGCTGGAGAAGATTTTATACACCTATATCGCCAAGAAATGTGTTCAACTAAATGTAATATTGTTGAAAATTGGCGGAACACCTAATCATATCCTTTTGTTGGTGAAACTTCTTCCAGCGACAACTATTAGCACTTTTGTGAAAAATATAAAAGGATCATCCGCTCATTATATTGCTCAGATTGTTCGTCCAGATGAGTTCTTCAAATGGCAAGGGGGATATGGGGTAATCTCAGTTTCTCCTATTCATCTATCAACGATATCTACATATATTGCTTCCCAAAAAGAACACCAACAAAATGGTTCCTTCAATACATACTGGGATTATTCCAAATAGACAAGAAATTGCTTTTGCCAAAGAGAATTAAACCGTCTTTAGGACGGTTTCCTTCGTCTAGCCCGTGACTTTATGCATAGCAGCCTGCAAAGGCATCACAGGGCAGAATATTAATAAAATTTTCAAGCCTTAAATAGAGCCTCTAGATTAGAAAGTGAAACCTGTCACAGCAACCGCGTCAACACTGACATTATCCCTGCCAGGACCGCGATCCCGGAAGAGCTGCCCCAGGATAATAAATTCTCCAAATCCTCTAAGCTCGATTCTTTACCTGAAAAAATGGAATCCAGAATAATCAGCAGCCGTTCATCCGCGGCGCCTTCAACTGCACAATCCAGCAGACTGGCACTGAGGGAAGTTGTCTTTTGTTTAGCACTACTTAACAGGGACTGGTTAAGTTTTTTCAGGTCCTTCAGGGGACCTAAGGCGTGTTCCCATCGATTCAAGGTTAGAACCACACCAAGTATAAAATCATCCCCCAATGGCGTAAGTCCCAGACCCAAACCCAATATCTCCATTAACCCTCTTCCTGCACCCCCAAGCTTTCCTTGTTCTAATGAAAAGATGAATTGTGTCAGTGGGGTTTCAAATCCTGAGATTCCCGGGAAATAGACCGGGTTTCCGGGCAGCACAGATTTAAACAAGAAAAGGAACTCACTGTCATTTACCATTCGAAGTGTGCGATCAATAGTTGACGCCACCCGTGAGTGACTGATTTCTACTGGCAACCCTTTTGCTGGTGTTGGTGAGTCCCATATCTGGGCATCCTTTAAACTGACTTGGATAGCTTGATGGGGAAAGGCGATTTCAGTTGGGCTCAGTGTGACAAGGCTGTTTGGGGCTATATCCGGCAAGGTAATTGGGATCGCCGGATGATTCACAGTCAGTGGTCCGCGGTATTTTTCAAAGGAAAGGAACAAGGTCCAATCCTCAGAGGGGCGCAGGTAAATACCGTGGCTGGAGATACCGGAAGTGACGGCGGAGGACTGGCGTTTGAGGACCTGGTCCGCAAACGCCCCAATATTGCTTGCTCGGGTGGTAGTTTTGTTTTGAGCCATGGATCGATTCTTCTAATCTTCTTTCTTGTGATTATAACAAGACAAGGATCCTCTCCAGATTTTCCAGAGATACTAATCAGATAGATTAAGTTATAATTCAGGGTGAAATAAATCCATAAAATAGGCGGGATTTTTCTTTATTTAAGGGACAAATCCCGATTTCCGGTAATACAAATGACCAAAAAAAAGAATGATCCCCTGCGGCTGGATATCAGTTACCTCGTAAAACAACCCCCTGCCACCTACAAAGAATTTGAGTTCAATTTTCCTCAGCTGGCATTATCTCCTGAACTGGTATTGGTGGATATCCAGGGAACAATCGCCATCTCTGTCACAGATGATGGTGTGGTTGCAGAAGGAAAACTGGCAGCACTCTCTCAACTAACGTGCGGTCGCTGTCTGGATGATTACTGGCAGCCTCTGGAAATTAATTTTACGGAAATATTTTCTGCCCATCCAGGAGATGATCCAGCCGATGACCAGCAGGAACAACCGCTTGAGGCGGATGGTTCGATTGACCTGGGGTCCATATTGCGCGATTATGCCCTGCTTGATATGCCGATCCGCCAGCTCTGCAAGGATGATTGTAAGGGTTTATGTCCTACCTGTGGGATGGATCTTAATCAGGAAGACTGTGGACACCGACAGGAGAGCATCGATCCCAGGATGGAGGGTTTGAAACAACTCCTGGAAAACGAGGAAACGACGGATTAAATAATAAACACGAAACGGCTTCCTTCAAGGAAACCGTTTCTTTATCTGCCTACTATGTAAACGATCCGTATCCTTCAAGGATTACGGATCGGTGTTGAAAATCTACAGATCAATCGTCTGCGGATCCTCCGAGCTGGGTACTGTTTTCCACTCCTGTTCTTCGAAGTCAAAATCAGCGATCTCGTCCAGTGGTAGTTTAATGTATTTCCCAACTCCTTCCACGGCTGTCTGACCATCAGGGAGTAAAATCTCTCCGGTTCCTTCAAACAGTCGGCGGGAATCTTTGGTGATTCGGCCAATGACCCTAAGCTCCTCGCCCAGAGGGATCGGTTGCTTATAACGGACTTTGAACTCAACTGTTACGCCCTAGATTTCGTCCTGCTTGATCATCACTGACCGACCAATGGTTTCATCCAGGATGGTTGCCGCCAGCCCACCGTGCAGCCGCCCCGGGTAGCCCTGATGCTCGTCACAGGGCGTGAACAACGCCACCAGTTGATCCCCTTCAACTTCATAAAAGTAAGCGTGCAAACCAAATGAATTTTTTAGTCCGCACACAAAACACATCTTGGAGTTATGTTGTTTGGCTGTTATCTGATGGCGCACTGGTCCTCCTTGAGTTCATAATAATCGAGATAATTTTAACAGGAAATTCGGGCGAGCAGGTGTTGATTTTACCAAGTTGCTGGGTTCTATTCCAGGGGTCCTCTCGTTGACGAGAGGTATGGCGCGTGATAGAATTACCAGCGCTTTGCCCCCATCGTCTAGAGGCCCAGGACATAGCCCTCTCAAGGCTAAAACCGGGGTTCGATTCCCCGTGGGGGCATCTTAAATTTGAAGTCCTCCTTTTGGGAGGACTTTTTTGTTTTACCGGCTGACGTTAAGGTTTTACCGGGATATGTTCAACAACAAAGTAGCTGAGCTGGATGAATATCTGGGGATTGAGGAGGCACAAGAGCGTGAACCCGAGCCTGTGGATCCCGAGCAGACAGTGATTGAAGATTGCGCTGAGATCCGGGTAATCGCAATGGAGGTAATAGTGGCTGTTGTAAGGTTGGAGGGAGTTCTGGGATTGGTCCGTTCTGAACCCTGATGATCGTGGATGAGGAGATAGAGCCTGAGGGTTGGACTCACTTTTCATACATAATTAAGGGTTTCAATTGGGAAAACCTTCATTCGCGAAACGCGTTAATTCGCTGACGCTTATATCAGCATAACCCAGTTTAACTAACGTCCGACCGTAGTGCCAATAATCTCTCTGATGAACAATACATGCCAGACGTATAATACTCACCATGCCTCGCACAGACAAACCAAATTGTTGACCGAGGGCAGCTAAGGGTACCAAGCTCATCGGCACATCTTCAAAAATATATCGGTGAGCCAGTGTTTTGGGAGCGCCGATGCCATAGTACCCTGCTTGGTTCTGGATTGCTTCATAAAGGTCTGCGCCATCGGCGTCGTAAGCTTTTTTCAGCCACTCTAGTGTTGTTTGGGCACGAATTCCAATCGCAGATGCAACCGCTACTCTTTCGCGATCCAGCGCTTCTAGTATACGAGCTATTGATGGGGTTACTCCATCAATATAAAATTGGAAATCACCCCTGGTGGATTCTATGCGCCCTGCGTTGAGAATTGTAAGCGCTGGGTGAAAAATTGCTCCAATATTATTCATGCTTGTGTGAAACACGTTAACTCCATCAATAAATTGGGGGTAAGCTGAGTTGACAACATCCAAAACTTGCGCCGTATCAGTAGCGGGTAACGCAGCCAATGGTACGCTGTCTTTGATGCGAAAGATATATGCCGAGGCGGGACCATCGGCACGGCTGGCATAGATGAATGTTTCTGCTTCAGATACTATTGCATCGGCTTGGCAATGGTTATCTCTCAGCAATTTTGTAAATTCTAGTGCACCAAATGTGCGTCCCGGGTGTAAGATAATAATTTGTCCATCCCTCAGGTGAGGAGCAACAACTCTGGCAATATCTACGTGGGCTGAGGATGGTACAACTACCATGATCATTTCAGCATGCTCTAATGCCTCGGCCATGTTGGATGTAACAAGGGTTAATTTTCCAAACCCCTGCGGACCACCTTCATAACTTTTTAATTCAATGCCGCCCCGCTTTTGGATAACATCAATGTGCTCTGGCGTTCGATTATACAGGGTTACTGAAAAACCCTTCAAAGCCAGATGGGCTGCCATAGCTTTTCCCCCATTCCCGGCACCAATAACAGTGTAACGCGTTTTTTTCTTCATTTATTTGATACCCTCCGAAGTCAGGTTTAGTGTTGCAATACGGTCTCGCTCTGTTATCCTCTGCCCGTTTGCCGGGTTTATGGAAACAGACGCGCCTCGATTATCTATCCGGGTAATCATTTGCCCACGTGCAAAGGGATTATTGCGCAAATGAGGTGCATCCAAAATCCCTGAAGTAATTGCTTGTGATAATGTGGCAGTATCAGTGAACGGGTCATCTACACTTGTATCGGCCAATGAGCGGATGGCATTTAATGTGATCTGAGATTCTTGGAGGATTTCTTCTTTGCGTTGTAATATAAACGGATCAAGAGTCATATTGGGTTGACCCTGGATAGCATTCTCGATGGCGCGACGAGCTAATTTACAGGCTTCAATGACATCACTGGATGTGGCAGCGTGATGCGCCTCCGTATGCCCTACAACATGGACAATGTGCGGTTTTAAAGCCATTTGGAGGTAAATACTTGCCGAAAGATGTGCACGGGCTGCATCAATATCCAAAGGATAACTGAGTAACCCTGTACGCGTTTGCCGCCAGATATGGAAATCTGGTCCGGTTAACGGCTCAATGAGTTCGAGAACAGCTAACATTTTTGCCAGATCCATAGCGTCAGAAAGACCGGGGGGACTATTAAACATCAGTTGGGCAATATAGTCATGAACACCAGCGGCTCGCGCATTATACGCTGATAAATAAGCGGCCACGGCAAATATCACATCCGAAGCGTCGCGCATACCCCAATGATGAGGTTCATTCAATTCTACAGGGATATTCCGCTGACCATACCACAGCATCAATTCTTGATGTTCTCGGATGGAGCCCTCTAAATTCCACGGGCCGCGCCCGTCCATCTGGTTAAACCAGAACAGAGGAACAGCAGCCCAAGCAATATTGATGGTATCCAGATACATTTCTGCCAGACGGATAAAGTCATCTGTCCCAGAATATGTGCGCATAAGGGGATAATTCCCCCGCTGGCTGGCGTTGGAAAGGACACGATAATCATCGGGTGTTCGCACAGGCACACCACCTGCACCTTTCTGGCGAGGGTTTTGCCGTTCTGGATGGAAAAAATTAGTTTGAGCGTCCTGATCAATTCCTAATGAAATAACATCCAATATACGAGCATCGGCAATCTGCCTAATTCCTGCAGTCGTATCTTCTAAAGTGGGCAATCCAAAATGATGGCGGATAATAGGGTACGGCGCTTTCCAGGCAATACGCTCAATGGTTGATTGGGGATAATTTTTTTCAGATAATATGTGATGTGATTGCCCCTTCAAATAGGCCAGCACATCTTCGGTTAGTTCGCCGCCTTCAAAAACATGCTCGAAGAAACCTAACTTGCGTGCGCGATTAGCAATTGGTGGCGTACCGCCAAAAACGAACCGCACGCCGGCAGAGCGCAGATCGTCTGCCTCTTCTGCAAATTCAGCCAACAGACGCTCACCTGGTTCTGGTGTCAACCGATAAGAAACGCCTACAATATCAGCTTTCTCACGACGGGCTGCCTCCAGCACCTGCTCAATTGGTACGGCTGGACCAAGAAACACAGTCCGCCAACCGACCGATTCAGCCAATCGTAAAAAACGCACTATCCCAGCAACATGGACACATTCACCAAGTGCTGCCAAAACAATTGTTTTCATGCTTTCCTTTGTACAACCAACGACTTTGAGCTGAGCCGCCCCGCCCAGTACTCAGATTGCTCTTCAAGATTATCAAGCCAAATCGATCGCTTTGCTAGGCGGCGCTTCGCGGGGGTCGGCTGTCGCAGAACCCGCGCTATTGGCGGGGCAGCGAAATGTTAGCCAGCGCAAGCTCTCAGTGGTCAAATCAACCTGTGTCGAACAACGCGGTAACGGGTTCTACCAATTCCTCAAGCTTACTTGGGGGTTCCAATCCGTACCTAAGCATGGCTTGGTGAGGAATAAAGCCAACGATTTCAGGGTAATCCAACCCAAGGGAATATGCAGACGTCGTTAGGTAACTGAATCTGTTCTTTCCAGGATTAACATTCACTTCAATGTAGTACAAACCGGTAGAGTCGCCTCTCATATCAATTCTGGTCATGTCTCTACAATCAATAGCCTTTATGATTCTTCCAACCTCTGAATGTATTCTACTAATGGAGTCTGAGGGAAGATCCGCAGGTATCTTTAGGTAGTATTTCTCATCCTTTATATCGTGGGTCAAGAACCTAAACTTCCCCTGTACAGTAGGTATCTGAGATAAATCAATCTCAGTAAGTGGTAATTCAGCCGTCCTCCCGTCATGTGTGATCAAAATCGATACTGTTAATTCCTTTGCGTTTTCCCCTCCAACGAATCCTTCTACAAGGGCTGGCTCATCGAATACATCGTGTATTTTCATAACTAATTGAATTATCAATTCAGAATCGTTAGCACGAGTGACAGAGAACTCATCCATCCCCCGACTGTTTCCTTGAAGCAATGGCTTGACTATCACATAGTTCTCCCAATCATCATGCTGGTTGATCGGTGAATAATCATCAACATAAACAATATACGACTCAGGAGTAGGCAACCCAAGATGCCTAAATACTTCCTTTGTTGCTTCCTTATTGAGACCAATGCCCAGTGCTTTTGAACCTGGGCCGGTGTGCATCATCCCAACTTTCTCGATGACATTGACAGTGAATACGTCCTTGCCAGAATCGGTTGGCATGAACTCATTAAGCCAGAACACTAAAAGCTCTGAGTATCGACTTTTGATGGCCCTGAGTCTTTGTTCAAATGTGTAATCGGTTTCGACAAGAAGAACGGTGTTGTCAGTCTCCTCTAACAATTTAACCACGTACTCCACAGTGTTTAGGCTTGCCCAGAAAGGAGTACGGTCTTTGGACATGTATTCCCAACGCGGGTCATAGGTTAAAACTGTATCCATTAAAGATCCCTCTTAACAGCCCTGTCCCCTTAAACCACGTGTAAGAACCATTGGTCCATTGGCCCGTATGGACTTATTGTACCGGCTACCCTGTGGAAATCGGGAAATATTTCCCGAATATATCAATATTAAGTAATAGACAGGGGAAAATTCCTAATATCTGCTTATATGTATAATACTAGAATTTAGACGGACAATAATGACATTTTAGAAAACTATGGACTTCACTAATAATTATCGAGTCACAGGATTAGAACTTGTAGTGGGTATTTCATTCTTGTAAAGAGGCATATTTGGCCAATTTTCGCCAATGAATTTTGTGATGCGACCAAGGTTCTTGACTGGAAGGGAAAATAATGGAGATCCTGGTGGCAGCAAAGGAGGTGGTAGAGGCTGTGGGACGATTGGAGAAGACGCTGGTTTAGAGTGTAAATTTATATCTACGATTCGAGTCTCCGTGGGGGCATCCAAAAATTAAGTCCTCTAAAAGAGGACTTAATTGTTTTAGTATTAAGATTCAAGATCAGGCTCCTCACAATTGAGCTTGCCAGTGCCTACCAGGATGTACGGTGCAGTACTCGGTTAGTTGCTCTGGTATTCCAAGGTCCTATCTATTCTGCGACCAAGCTCGCTGGTGTATTTCCTGCCGAGGGAATCGGCCTGATCCCGGATCCAGTTTGTTAAACTTGTTGTCCCGGCGGCGGGCGAAGTGGTATAAAGCAGGTCGGCCATCAGCCCTTTGATCTCTTCCCGGGTAATCATGATGTCTCCAACACACTTGCCGAGAATCCAGCCGGCAAGATAGCCAACTGCTGGTGGAACTGAAACGACAGGTCTTTTTTTGCCGATTGTCTCGCCTATAAGGTAGACTAGCTCCCTGTACGTGAATGTTTCCGGACCAATGGCATCAATAATAATATCCTCCCGTTTGCCACCCTGCTCAACCGCCAGGGCAGCCAGATCGTCAACATAGATTGGTTGCAGGCGGTACTCCCCACTACCAAACACTCCAAACACTGGAAGGTGTCGCAAAGCCCAGGCGATGTTATTGATCAGGATATCCTCTTTTCCAAACAGGACCGTTGGGCGAAGGATCGCGTGAGATATGCCAGAGTCTATCAGCACTCGTTCGAGTCTTGCCTTTCCACTGAAATACTCCAGCAGTGAATTTTCAGAGGGGTTCGTGATACTAATGTGGACGATTCTTTCGACATCGGCTTCCTTGGCTGCTTGGAAAAGTTGCCCAGTGTTTTGTACTGCGTCCGCGTGCTTAAATCGCTTGTGATTGAAGCGAACCCAGTAGGTATTGTAGAGCACTGACACACCGCGAAGCGACCGTGTCAATTCCTTTGTGTTATAGAAGTTGAAAGGGTAAGGCTTGACCTGACCGCCAAAAGGATTCGCTCGATCAGGCGAGTTAGTCAAGGTGATGACTTCGTAACCTTGGTCAAGCAGGCGCTTGGCGATGTACTTCCCCGAGTATCCAAAAGCGCCGGTAACTGCGTGCAGAGTCTTTTTCATATAAACCTATACTTATCAGGAAATATTTCCCAATATCAGCTAATATGTATATTACTAGGATTTATTCAACTCGGATGATATTATTTGTCTCTAAATTGAACCCCAGTGTGGGCATGAAAAGACCTCCGAGGTTTATACAACCTCGGAAGTCTATATATAACTATCTCATTTCGAGCGAACCCTTCGACAATTCCCTCGCTATCGATCGTTATCCGCTCAAGTTGAACAGGGCACCTTCCCCACAAATAATTTTACATTGACATTGCTTCGTATACTCTTATGCCTGAAATTATTGGACAGGTTTTAGCTAATTTTTCTGCTTCATTAATGTCCTCTGCGTTAATGATTAAGTAGCCGGTTACTGCCTCCAGATCAAGGGACAATTCTTTGGTTCCGTTGTGTGTGATTTCTCTTCCTGATCCGAATGGGTTGCCGGGATCAACCAGTTTGTCGCCAAGTGATGCGAACCATTTGTTCCAGGCATCCATTATTTCTTCGGTAGGTGGTTCAAATCCGTAGGTTAAAAACATAAATTTCTTCATTCTTTCTCCTTTTCTTGTTATCTATTTGCCCAAATATTGAGCATTGATTGCCAAGGACTCTTCATCCCTGCCCCTGTAAGTGTGATTTGGCTGATCTATGCCGCTTCCTTAAGTCTCACCATCGGCTTGGCTTTATCGACCGCCAGACTCAAGCGATAGGCTTCGTTAAGATCCTGGCTGGTGATCATACCCAGAAAATCCTCACTGTCCTTATTCACGACCGGCAGGGCATCAACCCGCTGGGAGGACATCCTCATCTGGACATCAATCAATTTATCTCTTGGTGAGACCGGTTTTATACCCGTGTGCATTACCTCCCGAATGGGGGTACTCAGCTCTCTCTTTTCCAGGGATTCCACCAATTTCTGATAGGGCAGCATGCCTGCCAATTTTCCCTCATCACAGATCGGGAAACTGGACTGGAATGAATTTAGCGTGAAATGCAGCGCGGTTTCCAGCGGTTCATTGAGGTTGATGGAACGCACTCCCCGGGAATAGGCCTGTTCCACTCTCAGGTCTCCCAGGACATTTCGAACTTGGACCAATCTACCTTCCTGCCCCGCCCCGGTATAGATAAAGAATGCCAGGATGATCAGGAAAAAGTTTCCATTCAGAAAACCCATTAATCCAAAGCCCCAGGAAAGCATCTGACCGATAACCACTGCAACCGAAGTTGCCCGAACATAGGATAGTCGGGTTGCAAGTAAGGCTCTCAATATTCTTCCCCCGTCCATCGGGTAAGCAGGGATCAGGTTAAATAAGCCGATAAAAAGGTTGCTAGTAAAGATATAGGTGAATATCGAGGAAATTGAGAGTTCTCCCAAAGTGGAGGATATCCTCAGTAAACTTGCCGCAGAAATTTTCTGGCCCAATAGAGGAGCAGCGAT
Organism: Chloroflexota bacterium; assembly: GCA_030609055.1. Classification (GTDB taxonomy): domain Bacteria; phylum Chloroflexota; class Anaerolineae; order Anaerolineales; family UBA11858; genus B10-G9. Next base: position 10,772 of record JAUWCZ010000053.1, read on the forward strand.
AATTAATATTCCGGCGATTATGAAATTCACCAGCGGGCCTGCAGCGGCAATCACGAATTCTTTTTGAGGTTCCTCAGGGATATCTTCCAGCTGGGCAACACCGCCGATAGGAAGCAGGATGATTTGTTTAACCGGGACATTGTAGTTAAGGGCAGCGATACTGTGTCCTAATTCATGCAGGACCACGATCACAAAAACCAAAGAGATCACCAGGATCCCGTAGATGGCTCCCTCCCAGCCGCCGTTTCTAAACAGACCAAAGGATAATGCTCCCCAGACCAAAATGAGTGGAAAGGTAAAGTGCATCTTGATATCGATGCCCTTAATCTTAAATAATTTTATAGAGTTGTTCATGTTATTTCTCCTCAGGAATACCTACATCATATAGATGGGCATCGTGAGGGTTTTCTTACAGGGAAATCATGAGGATCAGGTAGGTTGCCTGGATTGATCTCTTATTAAGGTGTGTACCTTTAGTGGTTTTTTTCGTTGTAAATTCAGCGAGTGTACAAAAATGCAATCTGGTTCTTTTAACAGAATTGTTATTTGAAAAAAGGATCCGTGGTCCAGCGCATTTCAGATGCCTGATGGGTTTTAATCTAAATTAGCTCAAAAATAAGGGGCTTTTTCCCCTTTTACGAGGGAATGGCGCCCCTTTTTTCCTGATCAAATAAGAGATTTCTAGATTATTGTTCTAAATCCCTCCGGTAATTGGGAGAATTGTTTTACCTCCTATTCTCTGTATAATGAAAAATAGGGAATGTTAATAAATCTACATGTTTTCTAGGAAGAAGATCATGAGACGTAAAGCGATAATTGCAGTTGCGTTCCTCTTATGTTTGTCTGCATGCACTCTCAATATCCTGGATCTGCTGGATATAACAATCATTGATGTATCTTATGTGGATACTGAGATTCTTTCTGTCTGGCTTAAGAACGCCCCTGCAGGATACTACGCTGCAGTGGAGGATCAATTCTTTGCCTGTGAGATGCTGGATGATCCTCCCGAAGTCTTGGAATGTATTGGTCCGACTTTTGAGTCCGGTCAAGAAGTGACCATCAGATTATATGAGATCGGAACAGATGAAGGTCCTCTTGTAGAGTTGCCTTTTACCGTGCCTGCCCTTCCGAAAGTACCAGAAGATTCGGATAATGATGGTATTCCAGATCTTGAGGATGGATGCCCTTCCAACCCAGAAAAAACCTCACCGGGTTTATGTGGTTGTAAAGTTAAGGATATAGACACGGATGAGGATGGTACACCTGATTGTATGGATACCTGCCCGAATGATCCAGAAAAAACGTCACCTGGTGATTGTGGTTGTGGTACAGAAGATAAAGACTCAGATGAGGATGGTGCACTAGACTGTAAAGATAAGTGCCCTGAGGATCCAGAAAAATCAAAACCTGGAGAGTGTGGCTGTGGGATTTCGGACAAGGACAGCGATGGGGATGGGATTCCTAACTGCCATGATGATTGCGATTCCGGGAAAACTGATTCTGTTGGGAACCCCTGCGACAATGATGAAGATAATGATGGGGTGGATGATTTTTCAGATGGTTGTCCATTCAACCCCAAGAAGACAAATCCTGGTGAATGCGGTTGTGAGGTATTAGATACAGACTCGGACAAGGATGGTAAACCTGATTGTTTAGATAAATGTCCTGAAGATCCAGAAAAAACAAAACCTAAAGAATGCGGTTGTGGAGTTCCAGATAAGGACAGCGATGGGGATGATGTCCCGGACTGTAAGGATCAGTGTCCCTTCGACTACAACGATCCAGTTGAGGATCCCTGTGACCATGATGAAGATGGTGATGGATACGATGATTTTATTGATGAGTGTCCTTTTGATCCAAACAAGAAACATCCCGGGGAGTGCGGCTGCGGGGTGGCAGAGACCGACAGTGATGGAGATGATGTTCCCGACTGTGAGGATGCCTGCCCCTTTGATTACAACGATCCTGTAGGGGATCCCTGCGACCATGATGAAGATGGCGATGGAACAGATGATTTTTCAGATGGTTGTCCATATGATCCTGATAAATCATCCCCCGGTGTGTGCGGCTGCTGCGAGCCTGATACCGATAGCGATGGAGATGACACTCCCGATTGTATTGACGATTGTAAGTTTGATCCGGAAAAAACAGAACCCGGTGACTGCGGTTGCGGGATACCAGACACCGATAGTGATGATGATGATGTTAGTGATTGCATTGATGAATGTCCGACTGAGTGGGGAACCCTTCCAGATGGCTGTCCCTAGCCAACACCAAGTCCTTAATATGGTGACCGCATAAATTTAATACTAAGAAGCCCCAGGAATTCCTGGGGCTTCTATTAATAGAGACCTCGGAGGTCTATTATTATCAGAAATTCCGCAAGCTTATTCCGGCACCTGAACCACCCTCTCCCCCGAGGCGTGGTACTCGTAAGTATCCCCATCGTATTTAAGAATGATGATGTACCCCGGCGTAACCACCGCGGTGTACTCTACTCCTGGTTCCGGGACGCCTAAGCTGGCATCTGAAAAATTGGTTTCCTCCACGCTATCGGTAGATATTTTTTCAATATCCGCACCGGTTTTCAACGCGATGTCAAACTTTGCCAGCAGCACCAAAGAATCTACATCTTCCGGAAGTTCCGACGGGGTATCTGACTCCTTCCCCCCACCTAGGCTGCAGGCTGAGCCAGCCAGAAGTAAAAAGAACACCAAACAACCTAAGATAAGCCTAGTCATTTTTTGATTCATACTATCCATCTCCATTACTATTGTTATTTCAGATCAAATACACATCAGGGCAGTTTCCAATAGGCAACCTGAGATAAATAAGCCTTGAATCCCGGGGTGTCAGTGGCGGCGACCATCAGACCGAATCGCCCTTTGTTGAATTTGGAACTAGTTTTCTCAAAAACCTGGTACCCATTAATATACACGGTAAGTTTGGACTCCTTGGCTTTAATACCCAGTCGGTTTACACTGCCAGGACCGGCGTTGATATGCTCGCTGGAAGTCCATTTTTTAATCACAGTATATTCTTCTGCATCACTATCCCAGAAGCTTAATCTGGTTGAGCCATCACAACTGATGCTGACCAGGTAGCCCTGGCTGGTATCTGGAGCCCGAAAGATCATCCCATAACGATCTTTTCCTCCACATTCCTCTCCAAATGTGCCGGTGACTTCCAGGTAAAAGTTTTTTAGATCTCCCCAGGAGAGGCTCCAGGTTTCAAATCCGTTGGCTTTTTTTGCTGTCAGGATCATTTGTCCATCATCAACCTGGTAGCTAGATTGGGCTTCATCATAGAGATAAAAGTTATTTCCATCATCGAAGGTGTCCTTAAAGGTTGGTGATCCTAAGGATTCTGCAGGATCCCCGGGTACAGTTTCGGGAGTATCTGTCGCCGTTGGTGTGAGGGTCACGGTTGGGGTTGGTGTATCGGTCGCTGTGGGTGATGGGGGTAGGGGCTGCGGAGTTTCTTCCTGTGGAGGGGATTCTGGATCTTCTGGTTGATCCGGGGCAGCAACACCGTGCGATTCTGCCGTCATAGTTGCTGCCACAAAAGTTTCGATTACGAATTGATCCAGGCCAGGTGTAGGCTCCTGCTGTGGATAACAGCCAGCCAGCAAGGTAAATACAAGAAAGACTCCAAAGATTTTCCTCATAATCTTGTTCCTGTTAATTAACTGCTTTAGCAACCAAAACTCTCAACCTTAAGTGTACCCGTTTCGGTGGCTCCGTCAACTGTCCTAGGCATCCTGAGTACTGTGAGGAATTCCGAAGGGACGTAACAAAGAGTGTATCGAAGGGTGCCAGAGTAGTAATAACGAACATCCGCCCTTCGATATGGCCTTCGGCCTACTCAGGACGCCTAGAACAATATACTACCTCAGAGTACTGTGAGTAATTCCGAAGGGACGAAGCGAAGAGTGTATCGAAGGGTAAATTGTTATACAACTCCGGGGGAATTTTTCCGTATATGGTATTGAAATCAAAAATATTTATACATGGGATCTAATATATACTGAACTTACGGGATCCCGGGAGACATGGAAATGAACATGAATACAAAAAACCTGGTGCTGATTATTGCCTTATTATCATTCTCTACAGTGAGCTGTATCGTCACTCCAGCGGTTGGCAAGATCCAAAGGCATTCTGAAGTGGTTGAATTAGATGATGCTGAAACCGTCTTTGCCGAGATTATAATGGGCGCCGGAAAACTGGTTGTTCAATCGGGAACAAAGGCGTTAATGGAAGGGGAGTTTATTTACAATTTTCCTGAGTATGCCGCGGATATTTCCTATCAGGTTCGCAGCACTGGGAGGGGAGATCTTCAAGTAATACAGGATGACGGACCGCGTTTTCGGATCCGGTCCAATTATAAGAATGAATGGGAATTAACCTTTAATGAGGATATTCCCCTCGATTTAGATGTCACATTGGGTGCCGGGGAGAGTGTCCTGGACCTGGTGGACCTGAACCTGACCTCTTTTCAATTAACAATAGGTGCCGGAGCTGCCTATGTGGACTTGAGCGGTGACCTCGATCAGGATCTCAACGTTTCTATTCAGGGTGGTGTCGGTGAGCTGACTCTGCTGCTTCCCCCTGATACAAACATTGAAGCTGTGGTACATGGTGGTTTGGGGGAGATCAACACCAAAGGACTATACCAGGAGGGTGACGAGTTTGTCAGTAAGTATTCTGGGTCCGGACCTGTGCTAAACTTATCTATTGAAGGTGGTGTTGGTCAGCTTAACCTTCTGGTCCAATAAGTCGATTTTATGCAAATTCTGGTTGTCGAGTGATTTAGCTGGACGGATTAATAGGAGGAAAAGATCATGGATTACGGAAATTTATTCTCAAAAGCCTGGGATATCATCTGGAAGAACAAATTCTTAATTCTATTAGGTGTTCTGGTTGCTCTGGGTGGATCCAACTTTGGGGGTAGTACCCCTGGTCAATATA
>JAUWCZ010000041.1 GCA_030609055.1 Chloroflexota bacterium
AATGAAAAACGCAATCCCGCCCCTAATCAATCAGGAAAAGGAGATTATTTGATGTCAGAGAATGGTCATGGTTTCACTTTAAGCGATGAGCATAAAATGATTCAAAAAGCAGCCCGGGATTTCGCCGAAAAGGAAATTAAACCTATCGCTGCAGAGTTTGATGAAAGCGGTGATTTTCCAAAAGATACAATTAATAAGATGGGCGAATTGGGATTTATGGGAATTGAAGTACCGGAAAAATACGGGGGTGCCGGAATGGATTCACTGGCTTATGTCCTGGCACTGGAAGAAATCAGTAAAGCTGATGCCTCTCATGGCATTATCATGTCGGTAAACAATTCTCTTTATAACTATGGACTACTGAAATACGGAACCGAATATCAAAAAGAAACCTTCTTGATCCCGATTGCTTCGGGTGAAAAAATCGGAGCCTACTCCCTGACCGAAACCGTGGCCGGATCAGATGCCAGTGGGATACGCGGCAGTGCTGTCCTTAAAGACGATGAATATGTCCTGAACGGCCGGAAATCCTGGGTCTCCGGAGGACCGGTCGCTGATTATATTGTCGTGTTCATGATGACTGATCCGGACCAAAAACATCGCGGAATTAGTGCTTTCCTGATCGACGCGAACCAACCTGGTATTATCAGGGATAAAAAAGAGCCGAAATTGGGGATCCGGGCGTCGGCAACCAGCGAATTAGTGTTTGAGGACTATCGCTGTCCTGTGGCAAATCGTCTGGGAGAAGAAGGGGAAGGATTTAAGATCGGAATGACCGTGCTCGATGCAGGCCGGATCGGGGTTGCCTCCCAAGCATTGGGTATCGCAGGTGCGGCTTATGAAGCCAGTGTTGCCTATGCCAAAGAGCGGGAAGCCTTTGGGAAAAAGATCGGGCAGTTTCAGGGTATCGCTTTCCAATTGGCTGACATGAAAACCCGCCTAGAAGCATCCAGGTTATTGGTTTACCAGGCAGCAATTGCAAAAGAACGCCACAAGACGACCGGGGAGCGCTACACCCTAGAAGCCTCAATGGCAAAATTGTTTGCTTCTGAGACAGCTACCTTTTGCGCCAATGCTGCAGTTCAAATCCATGGTGCTATGGGATATTCAAAGGAACTGCCCATCGAAAGATATTACCGGGATGCAAAAATCACCGAGATCTATGAGGGAACCAGCGAGATTCAACGGTTGGTAATCTCGCGGCTGGAAACAGGATTACGGTAACCTGCGTCGGACTCGCGACTGAAACCAATTTAATACCAAGAAAACACTTCCATGCTGAGAAAAACCTCTTTACCTGATGAATCCCTGAGTAAAGACCGCCCTCGAATGATCACGTTCCTAAGCATCCTGATCTTCCTAATCAGCCTCTTTCATCTGCTGAAGCTAAGTCAGGCAATAATACAATGGGATATCCTCTCTACCATACCCCTCACAGTTTCTCCTCTTTATCTGGCAGCGGATGGTCTTGTATGGTGGGTATCCGGATTAATCCTGACGTGGGCTTTATGGACAGGGCAATCCTGGACTCGAAAAATCGGTCTGAGCCTGGCACTGATATTTGCGGCCACATTTTGGATTGACTTGATTTGGATAACAGAGCCAGATATTCTACAGACACGCTGGTTGATTAATCTGGTATTCACCGTTCTGGGACTCTCTGCGATGTTCATCATATTAAATACCGCTTCCAGCCGCGATTTCTTTAATTAGAATCCTGCTAAAATACACTGATGGGGTGTTCCTATGACAGAAAAACCATTAAATCCAAAAATACAGGATCTGCGTGATAAAAAAGCTCAAAGCCAGCTAGGCGGCGGAGAGGAAAGGATCAAAAAGCAGCATCAGAAAGGGCGGTTGACCGCTCGCGAAAGGTTAGACCTGCTGCTAGACAAAGGGTCCTATCGGGAGGTGGATTCCTTTGTCGAGCACCGCAGTTCCGATTTTGGCACCGACCAGACGAAAATTCTGGGTGATTCTGTCATTACCGGTTGGGGAACCATCAACAACCGGCTGGTTTATGTGTTTTCTCAGGATTTCACTGTATTTGGGGGAAGTTTAGGAGAAGTCCATGCTGAAAAAGTGGTCAAAATCATGGATATGGCTCTCAAAAACGGCGCTCCAATCATCGGGATAAATGATTCCGGAGGTGCCCGAATCCAGGAAGGTGTTGTTTCCCTGGGAGGTTATGCTGATATTTTCCTTCGTAATACGCTGGCCTCTGGTGTCATCCCGCAAGTCAGCGTGATCATGGGTCCCTGCGCGGGAGGGGCAGTATACTCTCCAGCGATAACAGATTTCATATTTATGGTTCGTGGCTCCTCTTTTATGTTCATTACCGGCCCTGAAGTTGTGAAAACCGTGACCCATGAAGAGGTGACATTTGAAGAGCTGGGCGGAGCGGATGTGCATGCAGAAAAATCTGGTGTCTGCCATATTGCTGCGGATACCGAAGCAAATACCCTTTTCCTCGTCCGTAAATTACTCTCCTACCTGCCCCAAAACAACATGGAGGATCCTCCTATCATTCCGACCGATGATAGCCCCCTGCGCCGGGAACTGGCATTGGATAGTATCATCCCGGACGATCCCTCTAAACCGTACGACATCAAAGAAGTCATCTCACTCCTGGTTGATGAAGGGGAATTTTATGAAATCCAGGAAAAGTTCGCCCAAAACATCGTAGTCGGTTTTGCCCGCCTGGGGGGGCACAGCATTGGTATTGTGGCTAACCAGCCTGCCTTCCTGGCCGGTGTACTTGACATTGATTCCTCGGAAAAAGCAGGCCGGTTTGTCCGATTTTGCGACTCATTTAACATCCCGTTGCTGACTTTTGTGGATGTTCCTGGTTTTCTCCCTGGTATAGATCAGGAACACGGCGGGGTCATCCGTTCTGGTGCAAAACTGCTCTATGCCTTCTCAGAGGCAACAGTACCTAAAATCACTCTAATCACCCGTAAAGCATACGGAGGTGCTTATGACGTGATGAGCAGCAAACACATCCGGGGCGATATTAATCTGGCCTGGCCCAGTGCAGAAATTGCAGTGATGGGACCAGAAGGGGCAGTTAACATCATCTTCCGGAAAGAACTCGCAAAAGAAAAAAACCCAGAAAAGAAAAGAGCGGAACTTGTCGCAGAATACCGGGAAAAATTTGCCAATCCATATATTGCGGCTTCCAGAGGGTATATAGATGACATCATCGAACCCAGTAGCACCCGGGCAAGATTGATCAATGGCCTGGAAATGTTAAGTAATAAAAGGGATAAGAATCCAGGTAAGAAACACGGGAACATTCCTCTATGAAATTCCGGATAATAATACATAATCCAGGAAAAGATGTTTAATAAGATCCTGATAGCTAATAGGGGGGAAATTGCAGTCCGTATTATCCGGGCTTGCAGGGAACTAGATATCCCTGCAGTAGCTGTATACTCTGATGCCGATAGGCATAGTTTGCACGTCCGTTATGCCGATGAAGCTTACTACCTGGGTCCTTCAAAAGCAAGTGAATCATATCTTCGGGGGGATAAGATCATTCAAATCGTCGAAACATGCGGGGCTGACGCAATTCATCCCGGATACGGTTTCCTGGCAGAGAGAGCTGATTTCTCACAAACCTGCCAGGATCAAGGCATCACTTTCATTGGACCCAAACCCTCCTCAATCGCTGCTATGGGAGACAAACAACAAGCCCGGACAACTGTGACTGAAGCCGGTGTTCCGGTTGTTCCCGGAACTGATGGCCAGGGTGATCTCCCTGATGAAGAACTATTAAAACTTGCTCCGAAAATTGGATTTCCGCTTTTGATCAAACCAACCGCCGGTGGCGGTGGAAAAGGTATGCGAGAAGTTCAAAACTTGGAAGAAATGCCCGGACTGCTGACAGCTGCTCGCCGAGAAGCAGAATCCTCCTTCGGAGATAGCAACATCTATCTAGAAAAAGTCATTGAGGGTGCCCGCCACATTGAGATTCAAATCCTGGCTGATCAGCATGGCAATGTGATCCACCTCGGAGAGCGGGAGTGTTCAATCCAGCGGCGGCATCAAAAACTCCTCGAGGAAGCCCCCTCTCCATTTATTGGCAGTGATCAGGAGCTGCGGAACCAGATGGGCTCAGTGGCTGTCCAGGCAGCCCGTTCTGTAGATTATATCAATGCGGGAACGATCGAATTTCTGGTGGATAAAGATAAAAACTATTATTTCCTAGAAATGAATACCAGGCTTCAGGTGGAGCACCCGGTTACAGAAGCAGTAACTGGAATTGATATTGTTAAAGAACAGATTCGAATTGCAGCTGGGCAACCCCTTAAGGTGAACCAGGAAGATATTTCTCTCAACGGGTGGGCGATGGAATGCCGAATTAACGCAGAAGATCCATTCAGTGGTTTTTTACCTTCAACTGGAATCATCACCCAGTCCCTGCTGCCAGCAGGTCCCGGTGTAAGAGTTGATTCCGGGGTTTATTCCGGATATGAGATATCACCCTATTATGATGCCTTGATCGCCAAGTTGATCGTTTTCGAATCCAGTCGTGATGACACAATTGCCCGGATGAAACGGGCTTTAGAGGAATATCGGGTAATTGGTGTCCGGACTAATATACCTTTCCACCAGCACCTACTGAATAATCCTGATTTTCTGGCTGGTAATTTCAACACTCAGTTTGTCCAGGATGATTTACCTCCCCTAACAGCCAGTCATCAAGATAAAACACTCTCGGAAGTAGCTGCCCTGGCCGCATCCCTCGCTTCCTATGAACATCACCAGCGGTCCGCTCTGGCTATACAGCGTTCACAAAGAGACGCAAGCAATTGGAAATGGATAGGCCGCTGGGAGCGAACCCGAGAATAGGACTATGATGGAAATATATTACGCAGAAATTGAGGACGTGGAATATCAAATCGAGATTCTGTCAGACAACCAGGTCGTGATCAATGGACAGCCACATGAGTTTGATTTCCAGGCTCTCCGTCAGCATCTGTCTTACTCTCTACTTATTGGAGGTAACTCATTCGAGATAAATATATACCAGGATAATGGGAATTGGGAAGTGCTCCTGAGAGGAAGGCGGTTTTCCGTTAAGGTGGAAGATGAGCGGGAGCGACGCTTACGGATGGCTGCCGGGCAAGTTTCAAAACAGAAAGGGGAAATCCTGCTTCAAGCCCCTATGCCCGGTCTGGTGATCGAGATCCCGATAAAAGTAGGACAAGAAGTGGATCAGGGAGATGTGCTGGTGATCCTGGAATCCATGAAAATGCAAAATGAACTTACCGCTCCAAAAGCAGGTAGGATTACCAGGATCCGTGCCAAGGTGAATGACATTGTGGAGCGCAAACAGGTGCTGCTAGTTTTGGAGTAGAGATTTTTACTCCCGGAACTGGATTAATCCCCCCTGGGCTTTTTTTCATCCTGCTGATCTTTTTTGAATACTCTCGTCACCCTCAGAATTAAGGGAGCAAAGATAAGTAACAAAACCACAGTCAGGGCAGAATTACCCCCCATCCGACAGTGACAACAGGACGGCACACCAGCAGGCTTAAAACCAGGTCTGCTGCTGATAATCTCATTCCATACCTATAGTCTGATTTCACGCCACTCTCAACTTATCTGGTTTTTCTGAGCCTTAGTCATACCACCCTCACCTAATTCTTCTATAAGGTGTTTTTTCAGATATAACCAAAGAGAATAGAGGGCGGTTAAATCCCGCCCTCTGTGAAATCCTCAGACTGCCACTTTAGGCAGATGCTTTAAGGCTTCGTCAATGGCCTGCTGGGGATGTTTGTAATTCTGCAGCGCTCCCCCCAGGTATTCCTGATAAGCCGCCAGATCAAAGTAGCCATGCCCCGAAAGATTAAAAACGATCACTCGTTCTTCTCCCAGCTCTTTGGCTTCTAGCGCCTCGTCAATCGCTACCCTAACCGCATGGGCAGTTTCAGGCGCTGGGATGATTCCTTCAGTGCGGGAAAATAACAATCCCGCCTCAAATGTTCCCAATTGAGGTACTGCAACAGCCTCAATATATCCCTCTTTATAAAGAGCAGATATACTGGCTGACATGCCATGATATCGTAATCCTCCGGCGTGCAGTGGAGCAGGAACAAATGTATGTCCCAATGTACACATTTTTAATACTGGTGCCATCCGAGCAGTGTCTCCATAATCAAAGGCATACGCTCCCCGTGTCAGGGAGGGAGTCGCTGCCGGTTCAACTGCCAGCAGCCGGGTTTTTTGTCCATCTAGTAAATTTTCCCTCAAGAACGGATAGGCAATCCCTCCAAAATTTGAACCTCCGCCCACGCATCCGATAACCACATCCGGATATTCGCCGGCAAGATCCATCTGCTTTAGGGTTTCTTCCCCAATCACTGATTGATGAGTCAAAACATGATTCAAAACAGAACCCAGACTGTATTTCTTTTTCCCCTCTGAAGTAACAGCTGCTTCCACAGCCTCGGAGATCGCCATTCCTAATGTGCCTGGAGTATCTGGGACCTCCGCTAGAACAGCTCTGCCGTATGCCGTCCTGTCCGAAGGGCTTGAGTACACCTCTCCTCCAAAAGACTCCATCATTAACCGGCGGTAGGGTTTCTGGCTGTAGGACACCTTGACCATATAAACTTCAACGTTGATATCAAAAAAAGAACCGGCCATACACAAGGCTGATCCCCACTGTCCTGCCCCGGTCTCTGTTGTTAGACTATCTACACCCTCAACTTTGTTGTAAAAAGCCTGTGGCACAGCCGTATTTGGTTTATGACTGCCAGATGGAGAGACACTTTCATTCTTAAAGTAGATATGAGCTGGAGTACCCAGTGCCAGTTCTAACTGCCGGGCCCGGACCAGCGGAGTGGGACGCCAGAGTTTGTAGATCTCCCGCACCTGATCTGGAATTGGAATATATCGATCTGTGCTGACTTCCTGCTCAATTAAACCCATCGGAAAGATCTGGGACAGAAAATCTGGTGTTACAGGTTCTAACGTTTCAGGATGAAGAACCGGTTTCGGCTCAACTGGTATATCGGCGTTGATGTTGTACCAAGATTTTGGTAAATCACTCTCATTGAGTAAGTATTTTTTCTTTTCCATCTTTTACCTCCTTGAATAAATGGTTGATAATATGCGGCCATATTCACAAAAAAGCCAAACCACCAATCGCTTTGATCTGCTGCTGGATAGGTTCCTCTTGTATCATTGAAACCTGGTAATTCTGGAAGCCCATTGCTTCCCGCACCAGCGTCAATGTTTCCTGGGACTCATCCTGCATCCTCCGGGCGCCTGCAGATAGAATATCCATTGTTATGTCCGGCTGGCGAGCATAATCTTCTCTGCGCTGGCGGATCGGTTCCAGGAAATCATTAACCACCCGGACAAGTTTACGTTTTACTTCTACATCACCTACTTTGCCCTGTCGGTACCTGTCTTTCAAATCCAAGACTTCCTCCAAGTCTCCATTAAACTGATCGTGGTAAATAAATACTGGATTGCCCTCTACTTTCCCGGGAATATCCGCTTTGACCCGATTGGGGTCGGTGTACATTCCCATCACTTTTTCCTCCACTACAGCGGCACTGTCGGAGAGGAAAATAGCATTGTTGAGGCTTTTGCTCATCTTGGTCTGACCATCTGTCCCAATCAAAGTGGCTTCCATTTCAATTTCCGGGATTGGGAAAACTTCTCCATAAAGATGGTTAAACCGGCGGGCAAGCTCCCTGGCTAGCTCAACATTTCCCTGGTTATCCGCACCCACTGGGACCAAGTCTGCTCTAGGGAGTAGAATATCCGCAGCCATCAATACTGGATACCCAAGCAATCCGAATGGCATCGTATCCAGGCCTTCAGCTTTCGCCATCTCTTTTAAGGAGGGTATTCTTTCCAGCCGGGGTGCAGATACTAACATTCCCAGGAGGGTATTCAATTCTGAGATACCGGGAACACTGCTCTGTACAAAGATGATTGACAGATCAGGGTCAATTCCGGCCGCCAGGTAATCCAGGACAACATTATGAATAACTTCCTTTAACTTCCGGACATGATCCTTGGTATGTCGGGTTGTTAAAGTGTGAAGATCAGCAATCACAAAGAAGCTCTCATGAGTCGATTGTGACTTAACCCTATTATGAAGACTGCCGATAAAATGCCCCAGATGTAGGAGTCCGGTTGGACGATCTCCTGTTAATACTCTTTTCTTCTTCATCGAACCTCCTCTTTCCTACGGTCAGGAAAATAAAAAAAGCCCTCATCCACAAAGGGACGAGGGCATAAAACTCTCGCGGTGCCACCCAACTTAGACCAGCATCAGGATTAATACAAAAACCCGTCGGTGATGCGACGGGATATGGGATTCCTTGCAGCCCTGATGGCCAGCCTCACTCTATCAGATACGGCCCGGAAATACCGGGATGATATCTTTTACCTTGGTAACGGTGGCAGCTCCGGCACAGACTACTAAGGATTTTCCCGTTCGCCCTGCAACTCTGAGGCCCATTCAACATCATCATGCGGGTGAGGTTTCCACCTGCGCTCACTCTCTGTGCCGTCAATTCCGATGTTTACTATTCCTCTTCACAGTTTTCAGTTATTTAATTTTGATGCATGATTTTTATACACTACCAGCACCGATTTGTCAAGCGGGAGGCATCGGTCATAAGGCGAGAAAATTATCATGGGTACATAAAAGGAGTTCATTAACCCTGCTTCAGGAGGATCTTTATCTGCGCTACTACGCTCAAGTAAAATGTTCTGCGAGCTTCCCGCCTTAAGCAGATTATGATGGCAAATCTTTGATCTGGGAGATGTAATTTTAGGGATTCAAGGTTTTAAGAAAAACCGTTTGCTGTTTGTTGATCTGGTAACCTTGATTCAGATAAAATAAACCGGCATTGTCCCGGATGACATTACTGCGTACTCGTATCTCCCTGCAACCTTGTTCAGCTGTCCAGGATTCTGCAGCTGCCAACAATGATTTCCCTACGCCTGAACCCCGGGATTCATCACCTACAACCAGCCCCCCCAGCTCAGCAAATGGATCCAGGAATAGTCTTCTAGTCTTAAACACATGGATATAACCCACCAATCCTTTCCCATCGATTTCAGCCACAAATACTGCATTGTCAGTGTCCTGATCCAGTTCCTTGAGAAACCGAAGGGTTTCCTCTGCAGGACATGGATATCCCAATTGACCTGATAACCGGGATAAGTCTTGAACATCATTGTCGAGAGCGAGTCGAATTGTGATCATAAGATCATCCAGTTATTTTGAAATCAATTCGTTTTCTATTTCTTCCGTAGAACATCCCGCCAGAGTATCAGAATTTAATCTGTGACACGCTGTTCTCCCAACATCATTCAATCAAGGTCTTTCTTAAAGAATTGGCTTCATTCAGGTGCACCATCAAATGACGTGTTGGAGGCATCAAGAGCAGCTGGAATATTTTCCTCCTGCTCCAGTATCTAATTAGTATTTCCGCTTCAGGAATGACAGCGCCTTCCGTTAGTAACCTCTCCAGGCGGGTAGGGGTGGGTTTCTTCGCTAAATCCTCCCCGGGTAGGTTTTCAATAACCCTTCTGGTCTGTCTACCGACAGCTATCCGATAGGAAAAAAGCTGGTCTGGATTCACCTGGCGAGTTAAGGCGTAAAGATCGTCATCCTGTATGTTATTACCTGTGTGCTGAATGGGTGAATTCAGTTTACTCTCCCAGTTATCCCGGTGATAAACCTGAATACCATCCGCAACCAGAATATTCATGGTTACATCTTCTATTCGGCTGATATGCCACAAAATCCAGATCAGAGAGTGTTCTTCCTTCTCAGGAAATGTTCGAAGCTGGCTCTCGGTTAACCCTTTAAAAACTTCATCTGCATAAGACCAGGCATCTTCACCTGACATCTCACCGGCATGGAGTACCTTGTGCTGTACGTAGAATAAATGCTTCGCTTCCTTTAGGTCTTCTTCAAACAATAATTGGCGCAGCCGTTTCTGTTCAGCGTTCCAGTCTTTCCGAAAGGTCTTTAAATCCTTCATAGATCTTTTCTCCATCCCCTCTGAGGGTTATGCAGTCTGGTTAGTTTGAGGATCTTTCCACATCCAGAACACAATACTGCTCCCCAATAAGGAGAGTGTGAGTGCAAAATCGACCGCAGCTACTCCCAGCATGAAAAAGTAGCGTCCTTGAGCCCAATGATCAAGCAAGATTCCTGATGTGATCATCACTGCCAGGGCGAGGAAAAAACCGGGGCGGAAAAACTGCCAGATCATCGGGTTTTCCAGACTGCTGATCCTTTGCAGGTTTTTCCGACAGCTGCGGGAAAAGATGGTTGCAGCCTGAAGCACACCTACAACCAAGCCCAGTACGATCGCCAGGCAATGCCAGGAGGCAGCTGGTTTGAGGTCAACCGCTTGGCGGACCAGCTCCACTCCGCTGCGAAAAAGCATTACACCGCCAATGTACCAGACAACAGCTGCTAGAAATATTAAGGTCTTTTTTGAAGTCCTCATAAGTTATTCTATCCAATCTGAATTTCCATTATATCAAGCTCTCAAAAAGAATAGCTATCAGATGTCATATCAAACCGTGAGATAATTCAAAGGGAGAGAAATGTAAAAGACACATTATAAGCTTGGTTGAAACAGTGTAAAACCAGTTTATCAAATTTAAATAAAAGACCAGTGCAAAAAGGAGTATGACATGACCTCAGTCCGATGGGGTATATTGTCCACCGCGAATATAAACCGGCGATTAATCCCGGTAATCCGGGAATCCGCCAGGGGCGAGCTGATAGGGGTCGCCAGCCGTTCCTTGAAGAAAGCGGACCAGTACGCTAGAAAGTGGCACATCCCAACAGCCTACGGCAGTTATGAAGAGATGCTCCAAAGTGGAGAGATAGATGCCGTTTATATCAGTCTACCTAATCACCTGCACGCAGAATGGAGCATCAAAGCCTTACATGTTGGTGTTCACGTGTTATGCGAAAAACCATTTGCTACTTCCCTGGAAGATGTAGACGCGATGATTTCTGCCAGCCGGGAGACTGACCGGATTCTGGCGGAAGCTTTTATGTACCGCCACCATCCCCAAACCAAACTGGTCGGTGAGTGGGTTCACTCTGGAAAACTGGGGGAAATCACCCTGATCCGGGGCGCTTTGGATATTCAAATACCGGACAAAGAGCGCCGTCCGGATAAAAAAGATGTACGATTAGTTCCGGAATATGGCGGGGGATCTCTTTGGGATGTAGGGGTTTATCCCCTTAGCTATACCCAGTACTTGATGGGAGGTCCGCCATCCTGGGTACTTGGCAGACAGCAGGTTGGAGATACTGGCGTAGATGAGGTTTTTGCCGGGCAAATGGGGTATTCTACAGGATCTGGTCGTGAAGTATTGGCTCAGATATCCTCTTCGTTTAAAACTCCCTTCCATTCATTTATGGAAATTGTCGGAACCAAAGGCAGGTTGTACCTAAACCGCCCTTTTACAAATCTGGATCAAGGGGGGCAGTTATTATTTATGGATAAGAAGGGAAAAACAAAGAAAATCAAGGTGCCTAAAAAATCTCTCTACCTGGGTGAGGTGGAAGACCTGCAGGAAGCTATCCTCGACGGTACTCCGCCCTATATCAGCTTGACGGAAACCCGGGACCACATCCGAACTGCCTTAGCGCTCTATGAATCTGCCCGGACTGGACAAGTAAAAAGATTGTAGTATGAGATCATAAAGTCCAGATTTTCAAACCGGGCTCATCCGGCGAACATCCACTTGAGGGATTACAAATCACACAATAACCAGCAGCTCTCTCACTGCATCCGGTGCCCACAACCTGACATAAGTCTCCAGGAGCTCTAATTGCGCTTTGACTTGAGATTCATCAACTCCTGGCGGTGCATAGGTGGTATATGCAGCCTGTGCAGTATCTGACCCAATTTGTGTGCGCTGATCAGGACCATAGATGACAGAGGAAAGGATGCCTTGCTGATCTTTAATAAACAAATCTCCTTCCTTGAGCTGCTGTTGAGTGCCATTCAGTCGTTGATAGGTTTCGTCTCCAGTGGCAATCTCAGCTGATAGGGGCAATTCCAGCGCCTTATAGTCGTGGGCAGCAGTTAGCAGACCTGTGCTAAGCTCCGCCATAAACATGCAGGCCACCAGCGCGGAGGGTGCTTGAATATTCTTTCCATGAAAAACAACTGATTCCAGCTGCAGCTGAACATGATAGGTTTTTCGAAAGCGACGGTAAAAAGAATCATAAGCCGCCAGGACGGGTTCTTCCCGCAGTGCCTTTCGATCCCTATCTCCATACAGGGACCGTAATTCCTCTTCTAAGGCAGCTTTGGCAGCCTGTAATTCCGGGTGATCAGTAAGATTGGGTGCGTTCTTCAGCACCAGCAATCCCACATATGCTTCCGGCAGTTGCTTTTTCCAATTCGGGCTGGTCTGTATCATGATATTCCTCCAGGGATCTGGATCAACCGATTCCCCCTCAAAGTCGGCGTAATGTTAAATCCAGCCTGTTTCCTCGATAGTCCTCTCCCCGCCTGCATCCCCTGTATTCAGGGTACCGGCGGGTTCAACCATCAAAATCTGACATTCCTCTTCAGCGGTTGGTTTGTGCTCCACTCCGCTGGGTATGACACACATTTCCCCAGCCTCTAGGTGGAGATTTCTGTCCCGCAGATGGATGGTCAGGATTCCATCCACTACCAGGAAAACCTCATCTGTCTCCGGGTGGCTGTGCCAGACAAACTCACCCTGGATCTTGGCAATCTTAACATGATAATCATTCAACTGAGCAATGATTTTTGGATCCCATTGCTTAGTTATCAGTGAGAACTTTTGGGCGAGATTAATCACATCGATCGTCATAGAATAATCCTTTGGAGATGGTTCGATTTTCCACTATTGTAACCTTAACCTGTTTTTGTATCCCAATTGAGAATCTTATTCGCTGCCGAAAAATTTTTCAATAACCCTACATTTTACTTCAAGTTCCATTTGATCTACAGAAGAAGGGGAGAATCTTAGAAATCAAAACTCGGGTTTCTCATCTTGAGTTTATTGCTGGTTAGCTGCAGTCTAGTACCTACTAAGGACCTTAATAGTCATGCTCCTCAGTTAAACAACCCCGGACCAGCACCAGAGCTGTCTAATACCACCTGGATCAATATCGATCAGCCGCTGCGTTTGGCGGATTTACACGGTCAGGTTGTGCTGCTGGATATGTGGATCTTTGGTTGAATTAACTGCAGGAACGTGATTCCCTCGTTGAGGGAATGGCACACCACCTACAAGGACCAGGGATAAGTAATAATCGGCAATAATTACCCGGAATTTGAATATGAAAGGGATCTGGATAATCTCATTATCGCTGTATAGGAATTAATGATCCCATATCCGGTTGCCCAAGACAACAGCGGGGAAACCTGGCGCCATACGGCAACAGGTATTGGCCGACTCTTTACCTGATAGATAAAGAGGGAAATATCCGTTTCATCCACATCGGAGAGGGCGCATGCAGCAAAACCGAAGCTGCCATACAAACTCTACTCGCAGAGCCATATCCAGAATAGTTGCCAGACTCAGCCTTAAGGTGTGTGCCGTAACTGTTTTTTCAAACAATCACCACCCATACCATTCTCAGTGCAAATAGTGAATTTACTGGTGATATCATGACCTGTGGGATCGTTATCAAATATCACTGCTACATAATAACTTTCCCCAGGGGTAAGATCTACCTGTGGATTCGCCCCAGCGCAGCCTGAATAATCATAAAATTCATCTTGAACATTCTGTACTGGGTTTGATCCTCCCGTATGATCAATCGCATTAGTTCGCCAGGATTCAAGTGTAATTCCACCTATATTGTCAATTCTATATTCCAGCACCCAGAACCAGATACAATTGCCAACATTGGATTGAAAAGCGACTGAATAATCAAAGCCTACGGTTGGAGTTGGTGGTGGTGTATAGATCGGTAGGGAAGCAGTGTCCCCCTGCGGAGTGGCATATTTACCCCACAACCAGCAGAAATCACTCGCCTGGTCCGGGCGGCGGATATACCAGTATTCCTCCAAGGGATCTTTGGCAATTGCTTCAGGTTCCTCCCCTTGCAAGATGGTGATCAGCCACTGATAGAACGTTCCTGGCCCGGTGCGGCAATTAGTATTTTGTGAAACATAGACACTAGGAACTTCAGGTGTTGGAGTGTCCGTGACCGTGGGTGTTAGTGTCGGTGTTTCCGTATTCTCCGGCGTGAAGGTTGCCGTTGGAGGTAAGTCTTCATCTTCTCCTCCAGATTGATCCTCTGCGTCTGGTTGGCGTCCCAAAGCAACCATGGTTTCAGCAATGCTGGTTTCCACAAACCCAGGCTGTTTTTGTTGTCTATCGTCCTCTTGGCGGGCTGTAAGCGGCATGTTACAAGCCAAACTAAGCAGGATCAGCATACACCCCACAAGGATGATTGGGGTTGATTTGAGGTATTTCCCTTTTCTTTTGTCTCTGCCGCTCATGTAACCTCCTCCCGGAATATCTATGCGTCTGTTCCTTCACTAGGATCTTACCAAAAATCCCTTTAGTAACCAGTCCTTTATTAAATCCACACAGCAAATTTATTCTGCTCTATTACAATTCGCCCACCGCGGCTTCCAAGCTGAGAAACAATTCTTCCGGAAGAACCGCGTATGCCAAACCAAGCCCATAAATAAATGTCTGCAAGGCATCTTTACTATCGGTTCGTAAGATGGGCTCATCCCCACTGGATACAACATATTCATCACCAGCCATCTGAACAGAGAGTCCCCACTCTAGGCGATTTGCCAGTTCAATTCCCCCTTCCAGATTAGCTCCCGGGAAATACTTATCTATCATCAGTAATTCATTCATGGGACAACCTCCTGACTGCAAATGTCATGGGTGTTGTACACAAACCCCCTGGGGGGTGATTTCCTTATATTATTTTACTTGATGCAAAACCTAATCCCGGACTAAAATTTTCCGAATGGGCTGCCGGAGAATTGTTTTCAATTTTTCTGGAGCAACCCTTCGGGGATCACTCAGATATATTTCATGATGTTTGCCATTAAACGTAAACCCGTTTTCCGGCATCCACTCATTATGCAGCCGGGATAAAATCGGACCTTCCTCATCATAGGAACCAAGATGCAGAACTTGAGCACAAAGCCCCTCCTGATAACGTTCAAGGCGTATTTTATCTCCTGCGGGAAGGTCTTTCTTGGCAGCTTCTTCCCGTGCCAATTGATAATCCTTCTCCGAGATCCAATCTGGGGTCATGATCATCATGGTCCAGTCCCACTGGCTCTTATCACGGGATGTGGAGAAGCTATCCATATCTTCAGCCCACCACAACCCTTCCAGTGGAGGGACGACATAATCCCGCCCTCCTTTTTTACTGAAAAATTTTATCTTGTAGGCAACTCCGTAGAGTGTTTCAACCGCGGCTGCATACTCTGGAGCTGAATTCGGATCTCCATGGCCATCTACCATCAAAAAATTCAAGGGGGGAACTTCCACAACTTGAAAATCCTTTTTGGAGGGTTGATAGAGATGATTCCATTCCTTTTTAAAGTCAATCTTTGTCATTTGTATCGTCCTGGTATCGAAGATTGTTATTTCTTATAGTGTACACGAAATTATTAATTTACCCTCCAAAGTTTTTTAATCATCAGAGATTTCATAATTATTGCCCTTGACAAACTACAAATGATCCCGTATTATATCGTCATCCGTTATATCGTTAGCCGTTATATCGTTCGGCGTTATAAGGGTCAAGTTGAGAAAAAGGATAACCCTATGAGCAAACAACCCCAAAACAAGCATCTCCCCTTGACAGAAGCCACATACTATATCCTACTGGCTTTGGTAACGCCAAAACACGGATATGCGGTGATGCAGGAAGCAGAGCAGATCAGTGCCGGTACAGTCCGGTTGGCACCTGGAACCCTCTATGGCGCTTTTACAACCCTTGAGGAAAACAAATTGATCACTATGGTAGGTAAAGAGGAGCGCCGGAAAATATATCAGATCACTGAAAGAGGAATCCAGGTACTTTTGGGACAGGTTGATCGCTTAAGGATTATGCTCAAGAGAGCCGAGGAAAGAGGAGAGTTAATATTGGCGGAATCCGTACAAGAAGGGAAAAAATGAATACAAATACAATCAGAAAATTCAAATGGTTTTGGGCCTGGCAAGATGAACAGGAGGAAAGCTGGCTTTCAGAAATGGCTGAGCAGGGTTTTCATCTGGAGCGCATCTCTATGCCCGGTTTTTACCACTTCCAGATCGGGGAACCTAAAAGTTTTATATACCGCCTGGATTATCAAGCCCTGCGAACTAAGGACAAGGAGTCCTACCTGCAGCTTTTCGCTGATGCGGGGTGGGAGCATGTCGGTGATATGTCCAGCTGGGTCTATTTCCGGAGAAAAGTACAGCCGGGTGACATACCGGATATATATAGCGATGTTGAGTCAAAAATTGGGAAATACCAGCGGATCATGATGTATCTAGTGATATTTCTACCAATCATGATAGTGCTATTCACAGGTGCACCGGATCAACTTGGACCTGCATTTCTTATCATTGAAGGTCTGTTCTTGATCCTGTTACTTCTTTATGTATTGGCAATGATCCAGCTTTTCCGCCGGATCAATCAATTAAAAACAAAACGCTGATTTTCAGATGGACAAAATAGACTTCCGAAGTCTTGGCAGCATTCATTTGAATGCCTTGCTGCCGAGGACTTCGGACGCCTTGTTAACATAAACCTCAATCAAGACTTGGTTAACTAGAAAAAGCGCACCCAGGACCGATCTGATTGAGCCACTTTAAACATTCCATACCAACGAGCCAACGGGTAGAGCAGCACTAACCCCAAAAACCAGAGAGGATACATCAGCTGCAGGCTGGATCCATTTGGAGTCAGTAATCTGCCCATGAGCGCATAAATTCCCAGATGGAGGAAATAAGCAAATAAGGGTACTCTCCCAAAAACCAGCAGGGGATTCCACGAGTTTTGAGATCCTCGATTTACCCGTGAAAAAGACCACAACAGGATCAGATTTACACCCATGACAAATAGGGTAAAAGTCATACTTGGTGGATATTTAACCAAATTTAAAAAATTGATCCAGCTGCCTGGTTGATAAGGACGAATATTGCCGAAGTCGTTATTTAATCGTAATAGCGTGAAGATTGCCAAAAAGATCAATCCCAGCCATAGTGCCCTATCATAGGCTTTTTTTGAGTCAGTTAAAAACCATTTCCCAAATAATAAACCGAATACCACGACTTCAAGCCATGCCAAGATGGGATAATTAACCCAATATTCACTCTGGCCGCCGCTGTAAATAAGAATGATTCCCAACAGGGAATCAAAATTCCTCCCCCATTGAGCCGGATCGGGTGTTAACACCTCCAAAGAGAAAAATAATACCAAAGCCCCAAAAGCCAGGTAGATCGGTTTTAAATCTATCAGCGGAATACAGAGGATCATTCCTGCCCCCAGGGCAACCAGCACTCCAACATACCACTGGGGAAAAGGTATAGAAGAGAGAGACCAAATCTGGTTAACAATCAAAAGTTGTAATATGATCAAGGCCATCCCACGGAGCAAAAAATGCCGATAGAGATCCTTATTATTCCAACCTTTGTCGCGGCGAGATTGAGAAAACAGGATCATTCCTACTCCCAGTAGGAAAAAAAAGCCGGGAGCACTTAAATGAGTTACAAAGCGGGTCAAGAAACTGAGAGGATCGGTATAGGTCGGGAAGATACCTCCCCAGTGTTCTCCTGATGAATGCTGTTGAGCAATGTGATAATTAGCATGATCCAGCGTCATGAGAACTATCAATAGCCCTCTCAATATATCAATTGGGAAAGATCTGGCGCCAAGGGCGGGGATTTTTTGCTCAATCGTTCTGGTTGTGTTTAATGTTTCCATAGATTATTTTTATATCCTTCTCTGAAATACAATTATATCGAATTCTAAACCCCAGACAGCCATCGAGACATATTGATCTCCCTGAGTAAATTTGTCCCATGATCCATCTTAAGAAATCGGAGGCGTTAAGGTTCTTTCGTTGCAGTCACTTCACTGGCATGATAGAATAACAAGACATTACGGAACAATCGGAAGGGATACACCAACTATGTCCAACATGGTAGAAGTGGTCATTGATAGCATCCGGGTCAGCTTAATGTCCCAGCAACGCGTGGTCATCCTGCGAGAAGTAAATTCTGATCGCTACCTCCCAATTATGGTCGGTATATATGAAGCGGAACACCTCACTCTGGCACTCCAGGACGTGGAGGTATCCCGGCCGCTGACTTATGACCTGTTTGTAAATATTCTGGATTCTCTCAGTGCTCAGGTGATCCATGTAGAGGTTATTGCCTTGAAAGATGAGACTTACTTCGGAAACATTGTCATTAGCATCAACGGCACTCTACATAACATTGACTCCCGGCCATCAGATGCCATGAACCTGGCCGTGCGCCTTCAGGTACCTATCTTTGTCTCGGACGCTGTACTGGAGGAAGCCGGATTAATCCCAGAAGATGACATCTCCGAGTCCGATCTTGATGAAGAAGTGGAGAGTGATAGACTCTCAATTTTTGAAAACTACCTGG
>JAUWCZ010000040.1 GCA_030609055.1 Chloroflexota bacterium
AATCCAAGCATTTCCTCTTTTTTGGGAGTATCGCCGGCCTGAATTGTTAACCAGTTATCCGCGTCCGCTCTGGAGATCTCAAATTTATAAAATCCAAAATCGGCAATATTCACTGTGCCTTCCACCTCAATAATATCCCTCACAGTGGAATTATTTTCAGGGTAGGTAATATTTATTTTATCGGGAATACAACCTATCTGGGTAATATCTGTCCCCAATAAAGCAGTTTCTTGAGGATTCGGCGCAACTGTTTCAGAATTTACCGCAAGTGTTATAGTCGGGGTGGCTAATAAATCTAGTGTTGCCGTCGGTAATGGTTCTATGTCCGGCATAGCAGGTATGATAAAGGAAACCAGGCCAAATTCAGCAGTCGCCAGGAAAAGTAAAACCACCAGCAGTGCCGCAGAACGGTTTAACCTCGTCTGGGCACTTTCTTTTTCTAACCCGAAGGCTGCAGCCCTTAACTCTTCCCAGGCAAGATAAAATTTACGAAGGTGCCAAACCGCAAAGGTTCCCAAGACAATATAGATCAGAAACTCAAGATCTTTCAGGTAACGCAATATATAATTCATCGGAACGTATGATGTCAGATCATGATCTGTTCAGGACAGAAATAAAGAAGTTGCTGATAGTAATAGATCATATCGGCTTGCGTAAACTAGGATTTATAACGACCGGAGGACTCCCTTGATAAGTTCCATCATTTTAGGAGCCAAAATCTTTCCGGTCTCCATCACTTCTACGTGAGTGGTCTCCCCTTCACCGTACAAGAAGGATTTGTTCGTAATTCCTGAGATTCCCAGCACACGCTGTCCGCCATGATTGGCTACAATCACTTCCGGTACAGTCGACATACCAACTGCATCGACACCTGCATTAAGCAAGAACCTTAAATCTGCCGGAGTTTCGAAAGTGGGCCCAGCCAAACAGACGTAGATTCCCTCATGGAGAGTAATATCAAGTTCTTTCGCTACCTTCCGGGTCAAATCAACCAACTTTCGATCATAAGCCTGGCTCATATCAGGAAACCGGGTCCCAAATTCTTCCAAATTTGGACCCCGCAATGGATTTGGACCTGCCATTCCCAATAAATTCAAATGATCTGTGATTACCATAGGATTGCCAGGAGTAAAATCCTGATTTATACCGCCAGCAGCATTGGTTACAATAACTATTTCTATCCCTAAGCGCTGCATAACCCTGATAGGTAGGGTGACCTGGCTCATTTCATATCCCTCATAAAAATGTATCCTACCATTCATGACAAGGACATCTTTACCTTCCAATTTCCCAATGACCAGTTCCCCAGCATGTCCTTCGACAGTCGATAGTGGCCAACCCGGTAAATCATGATAAGGAATAACAGTTGGATCTTGAATGGATTCGGATAATTGGCCAAGTCCGGATCCCAATATTAATCCAATTTCCGGCTTAATAGCAATCCTGCTGCGAATTTCATCAGCTATCCGATCCATATCTTCAATAGTGTATTTGGTCTTCATGCATCAAATTTCCTTCTCTTAGCTCACTAAGCAATTCATTTTATTATAACATCAGGCTTGTTCCCTTCCTGGAAAGCCCCGGGGAAGGGGGGTTACAATTCCCTTCAAGACATTACTTCTTTAAAAGCCTGGACAACTGTTTTTACATCCTGATCATCAATCGAGAGGTGGGTAACCAGTCTGAACCGGCGTTCTCCGGAAATATCGACCAGAACTCCCAATTCCTTCAGCTTTGCGGCTGTTTGGGTTGCATTCAAGGGATATTCCTTACTGAGGCTGAAGTACACCATATTGGATGGTGGTTGGTCGGCTTCCAGGATCAGCCCATCTATGCTGCCTAGACCCTGAAAAAGTTTAACAGCGCGTGAATGGTCCTGCTGTAGGAGAGGAAGATTTTTCTCGAGGGCATACAATCCTGCTGCTGCAATCACCCCTGCCTGACGCATGCCCCCGCCAAGCATCTTGCGTGTTTTTCTTGCCCGATTGATGAAATTAGATTCCCCGCATAATACAGATCCAACCGGAGCTCCCAACCCCTTACTCAGGCAGAACATCACTGAATCTACCGGTTCAACCAATTCGGCTGGGTTCACTTGAAGAGCTACTGCAGCATTAAAAATTCTCGCTCCATCCAGGTGAAACTTCAATTGATTTTCCCTGGCAAGCTTGCCCACCTCCCGGGTATATGGTTTTGTTAGCACAGCACCTCCGCAACGATTATGAGTGTTCTCCAGAGTAATCAGCCGGGTAGGTGGATCATGGATGTCATCTTTCCGAATGGCATCTTGAATATCAATCAACCTTAAAGTACCATCCTGCTGATTAGGGAGGATGTACGATTGAATTCCTCCCAAGGCGGCAATACCACCTACTTCACGCAAAAATATGTGTGTGTTATCTCCTAAAATGATTTCACTTCCCCGCTCACAATGGGTCAGGATGGCAGCCAGATTCCCCATGGTACCTGAAGGAATAAATAAACCAGCTTCTTTCCCCAGGAGTCGAGCAGATTCTTCTTCCAGGGTGTTAACTGTTGGGTCTTCCCGATAGACGTCATCCCCCACTTCTGCCCTAGCAATAATCTCCCGCATCTCAGGAGTGGGTTTGGTTACGGTATCTGAACGAAGGTCTATCATATCCATGGGCTCCTTCTTAATTGAGTCTTAATGAATCCAGAATCTCGATCAAATCCTCTGCCAGGGGTGCTTCAAAGGTCCTTTTATCCTTTTCTCCCGGAAGAAGAATGGAGATACGATTCGCGTGTAAAAACTGTCTTTGGATATTAATGGTGGGTTTTTTTCTACCATAGGTCGTATCCCCAACAATCGGACATCCAAGATAAGCCAAATGAATTCTGATTTGATGGGTCCTTCCAGTGAGGATAATAACTTTTAATAGGGTATGTTGAGGATATACCTCAACCGTATAATACTCACTAATGGCTTCTTTTCCTTCTCGCTCTACTACAGGTGCCATCCGCTGGCGGTATTTTGGATCTCTTCCAATAGCCACTTCTACTCTACCCTGAGGTGTTGGAGGTCGACCGTCTACCAGCGCTAAATAAACCTTATCCACACTGCGGGATCGGAACTGATCCTGCAGGAATTGGTGAGCCCGGTCATTTTTTGCCAACAGGATCACACCCGAGGTGTATTGATCCAAACGATGAACTAGACCGGGCCTTTTTATCCCACCTACTCCCTCAATTTCTGGTGCATAACCCAGAACAGCCTGAACGAGAGTACCTGACGCGTGACCCAGGGAAGGATGGACCACCATTCCAGCAGGTTTGTTAACAACAATCAACTCATCATTTTCAAACAAAATTTCAAGGGGAAAGATCTCCGGCTTCAGGGTGGTTTCCCTGACTGGCGGAATTGTGATTTCCACCTCTGCGCCTGGATTTATTAACTCTGATTTTTTATAGACTGGAAAACCGTCCAATGTAACTCCCCCTTCAGCAATGATCCTTTGGATATAGGAGCGTGAATAATTCTCAAGTTGTTCCGCTAAATATTTGTCAAGGCGGATCCCCTTTTCAGATTGGTTATGAAGAATGATCGGCTCTTCACTCATCCTGCGATTTTCTCTCCTCAATCCACATACCCACCAACAAAACAACCACACCCATCGTGATGCAGGAATCCGCTATATTAAATACAGGAAACTTTCCCACAGAGATAAAATCTGTAACATGTCCGCGGTATAACCGGTCAATCAGATTCCCCGCTGCGCCTGACATTTGCAAACTCAAGGCAAGTCGGAAGTACAGATCATCGGCTGGAATCATGGGAAAATATATCAAGATCATTATAATGATAAAGAATGCCAGGATCATAAAAAATCCATTCATCCCCTGGAAAATTCCAAAGGCAGCGCCAGTATTGTGCCAATTTACAATCCTTATATAGGGCGCCAACCAAGTTAGTGGCATCCATATTTCATTAAATGATAAATTTGTCCGAACTAGAGATTTTGTCCATTGATCCAGTACAACCAGGCTAATTGAGATGGGTAGTGAAAAAGAATATGCCTTAAGATATTTCTTCAAACTCTCCTCCATTCAATAATAACTATCCCATTTTACCTTACAAATTCAAGAGAACCCATAATTAATGGATTCCCATAAATAATCAGTGATATTTTCGTTTTCATGATCCGTGGAAAAAGCAGAGAAAAACCTTGAGCAGGCAGGAAAGTACATGCTATAATCTTCGAAGGTATAAAAAAAAGATGAATGAGCCAGTTCTTGTCTTAAATGGCAATTATGCGCCAATTAATGTATGCTCAACCCGGCGGGCTATGGGATTAATTCTGATCGGGAAAGCCAACCTGGTAATGGACGGTCGCGGGATAATTCGAACGGTCTCAAAAACATTTCCTAAACCTTCCATCATCCGATTACATCATATGATCAAACGACCAAGGCCGAGTGTCAAATTGACAAAACATGAAATTTTCAGGCGGGATCAGTACAGATGCCAATACTGCGGCCAGGGTTCAAGAAACCTTACAGTGGACCATGTTCTTCCTCAGCACCTGGGCGGAGAATCCACCTGGTCAAATTTAGTGACTGCCTGCGCAGCCTGTAATCATCAGAAAGGGGGATTTACCGTGAAACAATCTGGCTTATCTCTGCGGAAGAAACCTCAGCAGCCACCAGCGTCTGCCACCTATCTCTTCCGTAAATATTTAACTCTTTACCAGGAATGGGAACCTTTTGTGCATGGCTGGTAACAGGAATCCAGTTACTTATTCATCTCAATTTCCATAAAATCTTCCGCCAGGATAACATCTCCGGGGAAGGTTTTTTTTGCTTCTGTAACGATAGATTCGGCATTCTTCTCCCCATATAATGAATAATGGATCAGGTAGAGAGCACCAACCTCCGCCTGGGCTGCGATTTCTCCGGCTTGCTCCGGCGAAGTATGCCCCTCAAAAGATCCAGCTGCCTCATGAATTAAGATATCTGCGTTGCGTGCCAGCCTTATAATCCGGGGATCAGGACTAGTATCAGAAGAATATGCAACCACAAAATTCTCCTTCGTGGTTTCGATCCGTAAACCAAGCGTGGGAATCAAGTGATCTCCTGGAGAAGATTGGATCTTGAAATCAGGAGTTTCCAAGACAGGAGCTAACTCTTCCTCCGGGAGCATATGTAAAGATATCGGGAAAAGATTTTGCCACTCATCCCAGTCGAACAGTGCCATCATCTTATCCACCCGGGATATTGTATGCTGAGACCCATATATCCTGAATTCATTTTTTCTGCCCAAGATCCACATTTCCATCAGTAGATTCGGAAGACCGGAGACATGATCGGCATGAAAGTGCGTGATCACCAAATCATTCACATCATTAAAATGAATCCCTGCTTTCTGCAACCTCAGGATCGGATTTGCCGCACAATCCACCAGAACGGATGATTGGTCTCCCTTAAGAGCCAGATAGGAATTCTCGTGTCCATCAAAGGCGACAGCACTGGCTGTTCCTAGGAAAACCAGTTTAGCCATATTGATCTCCTTGTCCGGTTAACCGCTAATTTGTTATTTACTGAATATTTCCAGCGCAACCAGTGGGGTTATATACACTTCCAAAAATGCAGCAACCAGCAGCAGTGGTATTACAACCAGCAACAAGATTCTGGTCCAATCGCCAAGAGTCCTTATCCAGGCTTCTCCGATTGAATAGTTATCGTTGGGGCTAACTAGAGTTAATCCCAAATGAATAATCAAAGCTCCGGTGAGGATGATCGCTGGGACTTCAACAATCCCATGGGGAATCACAAATCCCAGTAAAAATGTCCAGGGAGATAACCCGGTTTGACTGGCAATCGCGGTGAAATAACCAATGATACTGAAAGGAAGAACAAGTGTAATAATACCCAGAACTCCAAAGGAAAAAACTCCCAACAAACTGGCTAGCGCTATCGCCCGCAGATTATGAATAAATATTATCCCAATACCCTCAATAGAGAAAAATCGGATGGGTCCGATTTCTTCAATCCCTGTAACAAGACCTTCTTCCAAATACCCCCAATCCAACACATCTGCTGGGATTGAAAAAACCTCAGCCTGGGTGCTTCCTATCAGTGAACCGGCAATGGTAAATAAAAGCGATAAAAGGATGGACCATTTCAGTTTTATCAAAGTACCCCAGACATTTATCCGCCACCATTTCCAGATGGGACCTGGCTGGCCGATAAATGCAGACTTAAACACCTGCCAGGCCCAGGGGAAATTAAGCGTATCCAATTCTATGCCTAATAATTCCTCCCTGTTAAAATGAGCAATTCCAGTTCTGATCAACAACCAGGCAATTATTGCCTGGCCAAAAATAGCCCACCAAAGAACCTCATATCTGGCCCAAAACATAATCATACTTTCGCCTACAAGCAGCAATGCCATGGGAATGATAATGAATGACGCCAAAAGATTTGCCGCCCGGACAGAGGTTGTTTGGGATGAAACAACAACTGCGCCGCTAACCATCACCAATGATTGCACTGTTGCGAGGGCAATCACCTGAATCAGCAGGGTGGTGTCAGGTACCCAACCTACCTGCCGAAATACTCCAATCAGATAGACACTAATCCCTAAGTAACTGCCAATCAGGGGGGGAAACATCACTGCCATTAGTTTTCCCAGATAAAGTTGAACATCGGTCAAGGGACTGCTGAGGAGCGGTTCAATACTCCTTCTTTCTTTTTCACCCACAAAACTTTCCAAGGCTATAACCAGGGAAACCGAAATCGGGAAAAATCCCACCACCATTAGCAGAAATGGGATTAAACGGTCAGCAATGACTGCAGCGCCATATTTAGATACAAAATCAACTGCCTGTTGGGCTGTGAAATTCATCAATCCTGGAAAAAACACCGTCAGGATAATAATCGGAGTGATAATACGCCAATCCCGGAATTGATCTCGAATTTCCCGGCGGGTAATGATCATCGCTTTTTGAAGATTAATCCACATGCTTAATCTCCTCATCCTGAACCTGGTTTACAGCCTGCAGATAGACGGATTCCAGGCTGCGTTTGATTTCTTCTACTCGAACAACAGCAAATCCAGCTGAGATGAGGTTTTTAAGCACAAGTGGATTGACATTCTCGGGAGAGGTCACCCGGTATCGGAACCAGTCAGGTCCCCGTTCAGTCAGCTCTGCACTGGGGGGAAGCGGCAAACTGCGGTTGTTTAGTGCTTGAGCCAATTGAATTTGATATTCCCCTGGGCCCAATAGTTGTTCCTTTAATTCCTCTGAACTTCCACTGGCAATAATCTTTCCTGACCGGATGATGGCAATCTTATCTGCCAGCTCCTCAGCTTCAGCCAAATTATGGGTACAGACAATAATCGCCCGGTCCTCTGACCGAAGCGTTTTAATTGCGTTTCTCACTAATCGGGCACTGGCGGGATCCATTGCCGAAGTGGGTTCATCAAGTAATAAAACTGGTGGGGAATGTAGAAGCGATCGGGCCAGGGATAACTTCTGCCTCATCCCTTTAGAATACTTGCCTATACTTAGATTTACAGCATCCAATAAATCAAACTTTCCCAGTAAGTAATCTATCCTGTCTCGCCTGTTTTCTGCAGCCATGCCATATATCTGTCCAAAAAAATCCAGGTATTCCCGGATATACATCCTGTTATATAAACCATGATCCTCGGTTAATACTCCAACAGCGGCTCTCACTTGACCGTCATCGATTATCACATCATGTCCGGCTACCTTTGCAGTTCCGCTGCTAGGGCGAAGCACTGTGGTCAACATCCGCACAGTGGTTGTTTTTCCCGCCCCATTCGGACCCAGGAGAGCGAGAACTTCCCCTTTTTTAACGTGGAGGTTAACCCTGTCAACAGCTAAAATATCATTAAACCATTTGGTGAGATTATCTGTAATGATCATAGGATTGTGGGCTGAGTGATTTTATCTTTCTGATTGGATCTCAAGAGAACTCCTGAGACAATGACAACTACTCCAATAAATGCTTGATTAAGGTTAATTCCGCGGAAAACAGAGATATCCAATCGCAAGAATTCCAGACCGACTCTTCCCACGCCATAAATAATAAGATAAATCAAGAATAGACTTCCCAATTTCAAACGATCCTGATACTTCCTTCCCACCCATAACAGGAGGACCATGTTCAAGACACTCCAGATTGACTCATACAAAAACAAGGGATGGTAGGTAGCTACCTGTGAATATTCCGGCAGACGGTACTGCGGAGCAATTGTGATTGCCCATGGCAGGTCAGAAGGCAGTCCGTAGACCTCCTGATTGATGAAATTACCCCACCTTCCAACGGCCTGAGCCAGAGCCATCCCGGGGGCGAGAGTATCGAGCCAGATTGACACCGGTTTCTCTTTGACCTTGGCATAAATGCTTATTGCGATGGTTCCGCCGATGACAGCACCAAAGATTCCGATCCCACCTTTCCAAATAGCAACGGCTTCGTTGAGGTGAGTGAGGTAATACCGGGTTGTGATCCCAAGGTTTATCATGGATTGGGGTGGCGTTAAGATATGCCAAATTCTTGCGCCGATCATGGCACCGATGAAGATCCAGGGAAAGGCATCGATGAGAAATTCCAGGGTTTCACCTCGTCTGGCTGCTTCTCTGTGTACGACAATCATCGCAATCAGAATCCCCAACGTAATTAATATGCCGTAATAGTGAATATTGAATGGCCCCAGATTAAATCCTGTTGGCATTAAGTTTCCTTTCTCCTGGAATGAGTCCTAGTATCTGGCTGGTTTTCCCCCAGCTAAACATTTTCCCCAAATTCTTCGTCCGGGGTAATGAAGACTTCCCGTTCAATCCCGCTACCTTTTGAGGGCCCCACATATCCCAGAGCAGACAATTCATCCATTAACCGAGCAGCCCGGGGATACCCGATCCGCAATTTACGCTGTATTAAGGAAGTGGAGGCTCTCTGAGAATCCCGAACGATTTTGAAAGCATCCTGAATAAGATCATCATAATCATCCAATACCGCCTGTTCATCCAGGATATTCTCCCAAGGTGGCAGGATGAGATCCTCTGGTTCTGCAGGAGCGATATCTTGCCAGGCTTTTATGACTCGATCCAATTCTTCTGGTGTCACAATACAACCCTGAGCTCGGATAGGA
This sequence comes from Chloroflexota bacterium, assembly GCA_030609055.1. Classification (GTDB taxonomy): domain Bacteria; phylum Chloroflexota; class Anaerolineae; order Anaerolineales; family UBA11858; genus B10-G9. The sequence goes on from JAUWCZ010000040.1 coordinate 9,137, forward strand.
TTGTTCGCTTCCGGTGGTAGAAACAGCATATCGCCGTTCCCCAATAGCGACTCAGCTCCGTTGGTATCTAAAATCACTCTGGAGTCTACCGAGGAGGCTACCGCAAAGGACATCCGGGCCGGGAAATTTGCTTTGATTAACCCAGTTACGACATCTGTGCTTGGCCTTTGGGTCGCAACTACCAAATGAATTCCGGTCGCCCGTGCCATTTGAGCTAGCCGAACCAAACTGAACTCAGTCTGTGCTGGAGCCATCATCATTAAATCCGCCAGCTCATCTATCATTACGACAATACGGGGAAGAATCTCACCCTCTTTCCTGCGGCTAATTTTTCTATTGTATGTGTCAATATTTCTGGAACGTGTATCATCCAGTACCTGATATCGCCTATCCATTTCCGCGACTACCCACTGCAGCACGCCAAGAATTCGTTCCAGATTAGTTTCGACCTTACCGTATAAATGGGGCAGCCCGTTAAAGCGTACCAGCTCAACCATTTTCGGATCAATCATCACCAATCTGAGTTGATCCGGCGAATTATTCATCACTAGAGAGGTGGTTAAGGATGTAATGCAGACTGATTTCCCAGATCCGGTCGTTCCTGCGATTAGCAGGTGCGGCATGCTGGCTAAATCTGCAACCACAGGTTCACCAGAAACATCACTGCCAAGGGCAATTGCTAGCGGGGAATCCAGTTTATAAAATGACTCTGACTCAAGTAATGAACGCAGACGGACCAGGGAGGATTTTTCATTGGGTACCTCTATCCCGATATATGACCTACCAGGTACCGGCGCCTCAATACGCAGTTGCTTGGCAGATAAAGCGAGAGCTAGATCCTTTTTAAGAGAGGTTATTCTGGATACCCTGACCCGCTTCCTCTCTTCATCTGTATCATCCTCCGTACCATCCAAATACCCAGGTTTAACAGCAAACTGTGTCACTGTTGGACCAACTTGAAATCCGACAACTTGGGCGGGAATGCCAAATTCTGCCAGGGTTTTTTCTATTAATCCCGCAGATGTGTTGATGTGACGTTGATCCGGCTTAAATGTCTTTCCTGAGATCAAAAGATCCAGGGAAGGAAGGTACTCATCCCTGAGAGGTGTTGACAGCGGTTTATCTTCCTTGGGACCAACGACAAATTGTTTGCGGAACTCCGCCGGGATTCGTTGTTTGCGTTTTTCAGGGGAGAGTTTATCTGTCTCTTGAGGTTCCTTAACCATCTCGGATGCCTGATCCAACTCATAAGATTTCAGCTCCATGGTCAAATCTTGGCCCTGGATTTCTGCGATTTGCTGTCGTAATTTATCTATTAAACCCAATCCGACAACTCCACCGATAAGTGTGCCTAAAAAGGCAAGCACACCGGTCCAAAACAAACCAATGACACTTGATATAGCTTCAACTAAACCCCAACCAACCAGTCCACCGTCTAAACCTCCGCGAGCTCTGGTTAGGGAATGACCACCAATAACCGTGAATAAAACGATTAGAGAAAAAACCGCACCTTCCAGGGCAAAAATTCTCACCCAAATAACCGAATAAGGTTCACCAGCTTGCTGCTTTAACATCCAAATCCCCAGAACTACACCGGAAAGAACAACAAACACACTCCCCCATCCTAACCCCAGTCGGATGATATTCGCCCATCGCAGCAATGCCGATCCGGCGACAAGACCGGGAAACAGGGTAGCGATCAATGTCATGGCTGAGAAAGCAAGCAGGAGAATTCCACCCATATCCCAGCTGTAATTTTGGAGCCGGTTCCAGATGCCTTGAAATGATTTGCTTTGTTGAGCGAGGGCATCCAAGATATCTTTTACGTTGCGCGGGTCCTGGTCGTTTGCCACACGATCTCCTACGGGTGGGGGTCGCTGGAAGGTGTTTTGTGATAAAACGATGCCATTCCAATACCAATTAAAATAAGTATAGCACCAATTATTTTTACTACTGTCGGCATCTCCTTTAGAAAAATGTAAGCTAAGAAGGAGGATCCGATCGGCTCTCCGAGAAGTGTAACAGCTATAAACCCTGCCGGGAGGTACTTAAGCGACCAGTTAAATATGGAATGCCCCACAAGCTGTGGCACAAGTGCCAGTAATATGAACCAGCTATACACCCGGCCTGGATAAATCGGAGGTGGTCCCACCAGGGAAAACATGGTGATCACCAGGATTAAAGCTGCCGTACCGTAAACAAGGAAAATATACGGCGTTAAGGTTATTTTCCGGCGCAAATGTCTTCCAATGATCAAATAGACTGCACCAGATATCGCTCCTAATACTGCCAGGAAATCTCCAAACAGGCTCCTTGATCCCAAGTTTCCTGCCAGGGAAAGGCAGAGGAGCTGCCCCGAAAGCCAGGAACATACATCGCTGACCGCAATAATGGCACCTCCAAGCAGAGCCACAACCATGCCTGCAATTACAATCGGAGAGGATTTCTCTCCTAAAAAGATCGGCGCCATTGCCGCAACCCAAAGTGGAGTTGTGCTGACGAGGACAACAGAGCTGGTCACTGTCGTATACTCAAGGGAACTAATCCAGGTAGCGAAATGAATTGCTAAAAAGATGCCGGCCAGTAACGCAAATCTGATATCAATCCCAGCCAAAGACCGCAACTCTTTTTTATGCTTGATGACTGTATAAGGTAAGAGAAGCAGAGCTGCTAAACTTAAGCGAAAGGCAGCGATTGTGATCGAAGGCGCATATTCCTGGGCATAACGTATGAATATTGATGCCGTTGAAACAGCTGCGATTCCAACCGGGATAATCAGGTAAGGTGCTGTAGGAGAGATAGCGTCCTTTTTCACGAAGAATGTAACCTCTTTCAGAAAAGATAGTTTCAAGAATTATGTTTTTTCTTGACAAAGAAAAAATCGTTGACTACAATTCGATCCTAGAGAGCTAATTATACAGCAGTTGGATACCCTTAATATTAGACTATATCAAACTAGCTAGTTTTGGAGGAAATTTATGACCCATGTAATCACATCTTTTTGCTTGTATGACGCCAGCTGTGTGGAAGTCTGCCCTGTGGAATGCATTGTGCCCGGGAAACCTATGGAAGAGTGGCCCACTTATTATATCGACCCAGAAACCTGCATCGACTGCGGCGCTTGTGTTCCTGAATGTCCCCAAGAAGCCATATACATCGATGATGAAGTTCCCTCAGCCTATGAAGCCCACGGTGATGAGCGGATGAATATGCCTGCTGGAACCGAAGGGTACGATGAGGAATATGAAACAGAAGATGTTAATGGAGTTACCTGGGTTTTGAAGTATACCCGTGTTTTGGATGAAGGCGAAGTGGTTGATCTCACACCTGCGACCCAATTGAATGAAGATTACTACACTGAGGGTGCCGGGTATGATGCCTTAGATTAGTTGTATTTTTTATTAAGTATTGCTGAATAAAAGAAGCCGGAAACGGCTTCTTTTCTTTATATATGGGAACGATTTAGGAGAGGGCAGACAATTTTTTTCTGAAGGGAATTAGCTCCCTTAATTTCCACCCACCTTCTCCAGCTACACGTAAATCACGTAAAAGAAATCGCCACCAGGCAAGCAAGAAAAACAGGAGAGCGCCCTCAAAGATGATGATCAACCAGTCTGTATCGATACCCAGGATCGCATACCCACCCTGATAGGCCTGGAGGGGAGTGTATTTGACAACCTTTTCTAAATCTTGGTTGATATTAGAAAGACCTTGTACCAAATAGTTCGCTACTAACAATCCACTAGTGATCATGCTTGCTACCCGGGAGGAAGGTACCATCATACTCAAGAACAGGGCAAACGATCCAAATAATAGCAGCTGCCCTAGTAAGCCCCAGTAGGGTCTCAGCAACTCTCCAGGGGAGAGGTCCAAGGACGCACTTCCTGAGGGTAGTACCAAGCTTAACCAGGAGACTAAAAGAATCAGCATCAAGACTACAACATAGCCCATTACCCTGCCCCAAAAAAACATTGATCTACTGATAGGATAAGCAAGGACAAGGTCCAACAACCCTTCTTCTTCATCTTTCACAATCAGGTTTGCTCCATTTCCTACAGCAAAGATCCCAACAATAAGAATCATGAAATTAAAGAATTCGAGATCCAAATACCCATGTGGTGTGGAGAATTCCAGCATACTTTCACCAAAAAAGGCCATCATCTCCTGGGGGTAACTATCAGTAAACGCTGTTAAATCGATCTCTTTGATATCTGAATACATAGAAACCAACAGCAGACTGAAGAGGGAGAGTCCCAAGCCCCAGCCGATGATCTGACCCCGGAAGCGTCGAATTGTATAATCTAATTCTACAAACACACCATCACTCCTATCCTGGTTCTGTTTGATAATACTTCAGGAAGATATCCTCCAGTGAGTGCGAGGCTGTCTCAAGATCTTTGACCGGAAACCCAGATAATTTTTTTATCAACCGGTCAAGATCGCCCTCCACTTCAAAGATTGCTTCCAATCCGTTTCTAGAAGATATCAACTTTACCCCTTCCAGGGTAGTAAACAAAATTGGATCGATTGGCTCCATAAACCGGATTTTTACTCTCCTGATTGCCATCTCAGTCAGTTGATTGGGTGTGGATTCTTCAACGATCAATCCGTTCCGGATAATTGCGACCCGCTCAGCCAAGACCTCAACCTCACTGAGAATATGAGATGAGAAGAACACGGTTGAACCCCCTGCCTGGGCTTCCCGCAGTAACCGGTAAACCTCCTGTTGCATTAAGGGATCTAGCCCAGCTGTGGGCTCATCCAACAGGAGCAAATCCGGTTTGTGCATCAGCGCCTGGACAATACCAACTTTTTGCTTATTGCCGCTGGAGAGGTTTTTTATGGTTCTTGATATATCGAGGTTTAATCGCTCTGCCAGTTCTTCCACATAGGACCATTCAAGCTGATTTCCTCTCAGTTCGCTGAAATATCGCAGCTGCTGATTAACACGGAAATTATCTTCCAGGCGCAATTCTCCGGGAAGATACCCGGTAAGGGCATGGACCATTCGCGGATTACTCTGCGGGTTGATTCCAAAAACCCGGATAATGCCTGCCTGGGGCCGAATATGATCCAGGATGCAGCGAATGGTAGTGGTTTTCCCAGAACCATTGGGACCCAGGAAACCCAGAATCTCTCCCCGCTTCACCATAAGATTCACTCCATGAAGCGCCTTAAATGATCCGTAATATTTTTCCAGCCCTTCTATGGTTATGGCGTAATCTTTCATAGTTCTTCCCTCAATCACAAATAGGGGTCATTTTGAATCTGATCCGGGGTTTCAGCCAGTGAAAAGTCGCCAGATCTGGGCAGTAAAGAATGTGATCACAAAACCCATAAATACAGGCATCAGCGAGGCTACAGTGGTCCATTTAACACTACCTGTTTCTTTATAAATGGTGTAGATGGTTGTGCTGCACGGGTTATGGACCAGGCTGAACAGCATCAGGTTGACAGCCGTTAACAGAGTCCATCCTCCCATTCTCAGGAGATCCAGTGTCATCATCCCGGACTCAAGCTCAAACATGACACCCGAACCCTCCCCCATACCGGTCATACCGGATACCAGCACAGTCAGCATGAGTATCGTCGGTATGACTATCTCGTTGGCAGGAATGGCAACAATATACGCTACGAGGATAACACCATTAAGACCAAGCAGCAGACCAAAGGGATTAAGGAAGTTAATCAGATACTCGGCGATACTTACTCCATTGATAAGTAGATTGGATGAAATCCAGAGAACGATACCTGCTGGAAGAGCAAACACAACGGCCCGCCAGAGAACCACCAGGGTTCGGTCAATGACCGAAGTATAGAGGGTTCGTAGGATCCGTGGAGGACGGTAAGGAGGAAGCTCAAGGTTAAATGTAGAAACTTCACCTTTTAGCACAGTTCTGGATAAAGCCCAAGAGACCACAAAAGTCAACAAAACTCCCAGCAGCGCAATACTGACCACGGCAACAGCTGAAATCAAGCCAGCCAGGTGGGAAGGGACGAGCGTGCCGATAAAGATTGTGGCGATCAAAATTTGAGTTGGCCAACGACCATTACAGAGAGCAAAGTTGTTGGTGATAATGGCAATCAATCGCTCTCTGGGACTGTCAATGATTCTAGTAGAGATCACACCCGCCGCATTGCATCCAAATCCCATAGTCATACTTAGTGATTGTTTCCCATGAGCACCAGCTCTTCTGAATATATGATCCAAATTGAACGCAACCCGCGGCAGATATCCAAAATCCTCCAGCAAAGTGAAAAGAGGAAAAAAGATCGCCATGGGTGGAAGCATAACACTCACCACCCAGGCTGTCGCCAAATAAGCGCCATCCAGCAGTACTCCATCAATCCACCAGGGAATCCCAATACTGGCAGAGACTCCTTTGAGCAAGGGATGAATAATTTCGATCAGAAGAGTGAAAATCAAACCCGATGGATAATTCGCCCCGGTGATTGTTAACCAGAATACGCCAGTTAACAGCAGCAGCATCAAGGGAAAACCCCAGATCCGGCTGGTAACCAACCGGTCAATCATCCGATCCAGGTCAAAGCGGGGTTCTTCCCCGGGATGAGTTGTTGCCCGGTCCGCAATTTGGGAGGCATCCGTGTAAAGAGATTCCATGATTTTTTCATGAAAGTCTCCCCCGATTTCCCAGCGAAGGTCCTGAGCTGTTTTAAGAATTTTTTCGTAGCTAGAGATCATAATGCCACCTAATTATTCAATAAAGTAGTAGATATTAGCGAGAAGTTATTGCCTGATCCCACTCTTTTGCGCCACAGTGTCAACTCCAGGACTATCCAGATCAGCCACAGTATAGGTCAGATCTCCTAATTCCCCATTTTCCACGGCTTGAATGATCCTTTCATCTCCATCCAGCAAACGCAGTGCCACCCAGCGGGCATTTGGTACTTGGGGAAAAGCTTCTTTTATTTGGGTTACAAGTTGTGAAACAGCCTGGTCTAATTTGGGGTGATTGTAATTAACGTGGTAAGGTGCTGCCTGTGTTTCTCCCGCGGCAACCTCACTGATTGCTGCCAGCAACTCTTCAAACCCTTCATCGTAACGGGCAATTGTGGGGACTACAGGAACTCCAAGGTCTCTTGCCAGCCTGCGGTGATCTACAGTGATATTATGTCGTTCAGCCTCATCAATCAGATTTAAACAGATCACAACACGGTGAGTTATCTCCAGCACTTGCAGAACCAGATTCAGATTTCTTTCCAATCGGGTAGCATCAACTACCACAACCGTAACATCCGGCTGGCCAAAGAGAATAAAATCCCTGGCAATTTCTTCATCCAGGCTGGTCGCTAATAAGGAGTATGTTCCTGGAAGGTCAACCAGTTTATACCGGTTTTCTCCATATTCAAATCCACCTTCCGCCCGGGTAACGGTTTTTCCCGGCCAGTTTCCGGTGTGTTGGTGGAGCCCAGTCATGGCGTTAAAGACAGTGCTTTTCCCGGTATTAGGATTGCCTGCTAGTGCCACAACAAAATCCCAGTTTTCCATATCCACACCCAGCTTCTTCAGATTTGCTGCGTTATGGACCGGACAAGAGGCACATCCTGCCTGGGACTCATTAATCTCAAACTGATTATCTTTATTCAATTTTTTTTCCATTTTCTCTTTAATCCTTTTCCCGGCAACATGGTAACTACGAGGTTATTAATCCATTTCCATTTAGGATTCTTTTATTGGATCGACTTTGATTAATCGGGCTTGTGAGCTTCTTAGCGCGATTAACGATCCCCTGATTCTGTATGCAGTGGGATCCCCCCCTGGGTTGGACATTTCTACACCAATTTCAGTCCCCGGAATGATCCCCAGATCAAACAGGCGTCTACGTTCAACACCTTTGCTGAGAGATGAGATCGCTGTAACCCTTCCCTTTTCACCGGGACGGAGAGAGTCCAAAGGGACACCCGGAAGAGTCTCTACCTGGTTTTTCTCAACCAATGGTACAACAGAGATATTTGCCGCTACAATGGGAGCAAGAACATGCTCCTGATCATTGACCCAAAAGAGGATCCGGTCAGAACTGACTTCATCTAACTCAACAACCATATTCGGATGAAGATCTTCCGCAATGATCTGGGCATATATTACGTCCGGTTCATCTTCAATATGAACAATCCTGGCTGTAGAGTGAACCGGTAAATCAGATAGTGGCATTCCGCCATGGGATACCAGTTCTCCTCTTGGGGTAGGGATCGGATCACCGTGGGGATCGTGGGTGGGATGTCCCAGACTGGCTGATAATCGATCAACTTCCTCAAGGGACAGTTTATGTTCCAGTCGTTCAGCCCGCTGATGCCAATCAGCTTCTTTAAAACCCGTCGCATCCGCCAGATATCTTTCCCATAAGCGGTGTGCTCGAACAATTTGGGTGGCTGTTTTTCTACCTGTCTCTGTCAGCATAAATTTATTTCCGGTCATTTCCAATAGCCCCCTGGACTGAGTGATGGTCAAGATTTCTGTCGCCCGTCCCATACTAGTCGAGAGCATTCCCGCCAGACTTTCTACTGTGGCTGATTTTTGATTTCTCTCACATTTGAAAATATACTTTAAAGTATCCTCAATTAAGACTTTCTCAGTTAATTCCCTCCGTTTCTGTAAACGCCAAAATATTCCAGATTGCGGCCAGAACAATAATCCGGCGAATAGAATTACACCAATTCCAGATAGTAATGCAATCAACGGATCAATCATCGACTAACTCCTTTAAAAATCTCGTTGTTCTCCAATAAATACCTGCCTGATTCTTAAGTTTCATCAATGGTTCAGATATCATAGATCATACTTATCCTGTTTGCAAAAGGATAATCTCAGCTTTCAAAATCTAATACTTCTACCTGCACCTGGGTAGTCACACCCATTCCCAGGACTATCTCCTGGTCCTGCCCGGATAATCGCAATCTCAGATTATTATCATAAGGAGAAAAATCTACAATGGAAAATTTCGCACCCGGGACCAAGCCTTGAGCTTCCAGATACCGCAGGAAATCTGGATCATCATCATTGACGGAATGGATCACTCCATGCTGTTCCGGGCGCATGTCAAGCAGGTAAGACGTGTTTTGATCTGGCATCTCCAGACTGGCAGTCGGGATCGGTTTACCATGCAATCCCCTGAGGGGATCACCCAGGACTGCCGCGACTCTTTCTTCAAAATCCTCCGAAATTACATGTTCCAGACGATCTGCTTCTGCATGTACTTGATCCCAGGAATACCCCAGCACTTCATGCAGAAAGAGTTCAATCAGCCGATGGTGGCGGATAATTTCTAAAGCAATTTTTATGCCCTCGTCCGTTAATGCCACCCCTTGGTGTTTGATGTAATCAAGCAGCGGGGGATCCTCAGTAGCAAGCCGTTGGATCATATCTGTAACTGACGCGGGGCTCACATTCAGGGCATCAGCAATCATTCCCGTGCTTACCCTGTCAGTTTCAGCAGACAGGTCAAAAATCATTTTCAGGTAATCTTCTACTGTATCAGATATGAGTCTGCCCATTTCCACTCCTGTATTTTTGGTACTCTAATTATAATTTTAGACTATTCTAAATTCCTGTCAACCCCCAATTTGAGCCGATTTCGGACAAAAGCGGTATTTTTGTACCAACCCTAGACATATTTCCTAATAAATCCTGAATGAATTGTTAATATTATTAACTAATTATTAAATATATTTAATTTCTTTATTGACTTATTTAATTTAAGTTCTACAATCCACCCATGAAACCAATCCAGAGTAAGCCCGAT
>JAUWCZ010000119.1 GCA_030609055.1 Chloroflexota bacterium
TTATTCCAACCAGCCAAAGTATGATCACAGTCAGATAACCCAGTAGACCCAGAAAGCCGATCGGGATAACTCCAAATAAGGTTGCATAGGAACTTTGTTGGACAGTATTACAACTCCCAACTGGACCACAAACTGCGTCCACCTGGTAAAACTCCACATAAGACATATAACCTGCAATTGCGATGCCGATCAGTGATAGAAGTGGAATAAGCCACCTATCAAGCTGGTTCGAGTCTGGCTGGACATCTTTTTGGAGATTTATGCCAGCATAGGTTACTGCGCCAATCATACCTATAAGAATAATAACGGAGAGACTATTAGCAACCAGGTCGGAGGTGAATTTATCCCAGATTGACACTGGTTGGGTCAGGGATGAAGAACTCTCACCTTCACCCGACTCAACATCAAGCATCGCTTGTTCGAGACCGGGAATCGCCGGCCAGTCGATCCCTCCGTTCGCTAATCCACCCTCAATGATTGCAGGAAGATATTCCGGAATCTCAAATCCCCCAACAAGCACCTGATCACCAATGATTAATGTTGGAACTGCTTGCCTTTCAGGTGGAATTCCATAGGTATCTATAACGTTGTTAAATATTTGATTTCCTATTTCGGTATAGGTATTAAATCCGAATATCACGAGTTGGCTTCCGTACTGTTCATCCAAGATTGGTAATACATCGTTAATAACATCCAGGCAATGAGGACAGGAAGGTGAGTAGAGAAAGACTGCCTGGATAATTGGTTCCTGGGCGATGCCTGAATCTACCAGCGGAAACAAACTAATCAATACTATCAGGATGGCAAAAATGACATTTCGTCCACGGACCATACTTCCTCCGGATTTGGGTAGGAATTTTTGTAATTATGCATTGTGAGATTATAGTCCTTCTTCCACCAATTGTACACAGGAGCAGTTGAAAAATCTCACTTAACTGGTCAAGAAAGCCCCTTTCTGATGCGTTCCAGGTCAATCCTGGTTTTATCCAGATAATCAGATTTTATCCGGGAGAATAATTCCTGCGCCTGCTCCATACTTTTATAAGCTTTGTTGAGGTCAGTTAATCCTTCTAATGCCAATCCCTGATTTGCCAGGGCAATCCCCTGTCGCTGCAGATCTCCAAGGGATTTGGCAGTTTCAAAGGCTTGTTGGTGATACTCAACAGCGGATCTGAGATCCCCTAGCCGGGAGGAAATCATCCCCAGTAAATCATAAATCAGGACAAGCGATGATAGAGATTCCAATGATTCGGCGAGATCTTGTGCAACCAAAGCAAATCCCTGAGCGGGTTGAAAGCTCTTATTTTGCGCCGATGCATCCGCCAGGTTGATTAAGGCATTCAGCTCCATGTATTGATCACCCAAATCCTGGGCGATTTTGAGGACAGATTTATGGGCCTCTATTGCCTTCGTATAGTCATCCAGGGCGCTGTATGCTAATCCAAGATTACCCCCAGCGGACGCGCGAAGAGATAGATCTCCCTCGCTTTCTGCTAATTCAATTGCTTTATTCAAGGATTCCAAAGCTTGGTGGGGTTGATCCATCATCACCTGGCAAATTCCGAGGTGATTCAAAGTTCTGGCCTGGTGGTTGTACTTCTCCACTTCTTCAAATAGGTTGGCTGCCCGTTGATAACAGTCAACTGCATCATGATAAATATTCCTTTCCAGAAGCAGTTTCCCAATTTTAGCGTTTGCTTGGGCTTCAATAAACCGGTCTCCCGCTTCCTGGGCAGTTTGGATTTCCTTTAGTAGAGTTTCTAAGGTGTTCATAAACGATTTTGAAGATACTGAATATCAAATATTAACTGAGTTGACTAAGAAGCCATGATAATATAATGACTGGTTTCCTTGGTTCTTAATAAATCCTTCCTGATGTTTCATTGATCCCTCTCTCTCATTACGCTATTTATAATCGCTGATGATCTTTTGCGCAGTATGAATGAGAAAAGTATAATACACATCAATCAACCACGCCTGTTTAATTCCCCCTTGGGGAGGACATATGCAATCTCTCGTGCTTTATTATCCTGAAGGTCACCAGGCTCACCAGTTCCCGGGTCATCCTGAAAGACCAGATCGGGTTGAGGTGATCCGGAGAGGTTTAGAAGAGATTAAAATATGGGATCAATATCCTCTGCTGGAACCATTAGATCTGAGGGAAGAAATATTAACCTCAATCCATGATCGGGAATACCTGGATATACTCCAACAAGCCAGTGATTTAGGACAGATGCTGGATATGGATACATATACAACCCGGGAATCCTGGCAATTAGCGCTGAATGCCGCGGGAGGTGCAGCTGCGGTTGCAGAAGCAGTTTGGGATGGAAAGAGTCAGAGTGGATTTGCACTCACAAGACCCCCCGGTCATCACGCCACACCTTCCAGGGGGATGGGTTTTTGTTTAATTAACAACGTCGCGGTAGCCGCTGAGTATCTTATACAGGAAAAAGGAGCTTCTACAATATCCATTCTCGATCTTGATTTACATCATGGAAATGGAACCCAGGACATCTTCTGGAACAGGCAGGATGTGAGTTTTATTTCCATTCATCAAGCGCCATTTTATCCCGGGACAGGATCACTCTCCGATATGGGGGGTGAAGATGGAGAAGGATACACAATGAATCTTCCCATTCCAGGGGGGAGTGGCGATCTAGCTTACCTCACCTTGATTTCAGAGGTTGTTTTACCATTTCTGGATCAAAAAAAACCTCAGATTCTCTTGATCAGTTTTGGATTTGATACCCATTGGCGTGATCCACTGGGTAGTATGCAATTATCTGGGGCAGGTATACATAAAGCCTTTGAAACGCTGCGCCATTGGGCGGAAGATAATTGTGATAACCGCCTGGCCGTATTCCTTGAAGGAGGTTATGATCTGGAAGCTGGGAGAGTATGTGGGCAGGCTGTGGCTGCTTCCCTGGTGGATCAATCCTGGAAAGATTCCTTAGGACCGGCTCCTACTCCAGAAGGTGACGCCTGGCGGAATACACTGGCAGAATCGAAAAGAATCTGGGGATTATAATCCCCTCGGATAGCGGCATTTACGATCCTGATATATTTGTAAATATCTAAGCGAGCAAGAAAACAGTATAATGGGTTAACGATTCTGTTCTGAAAAGGGATGATTATGTTGAATCATATTGTTGAGCCGGAAGATCGATTATCTGAAAAGGATAGACGGGAGTTGATGCGGACGATGGTCGAATTTGTCCAAAGAGAACTTGATGCATCACCTCCGGAATCCTCTCAAGAATATCAAGCTGCAGTCAGGGAGTTAATCGATCGCGCCTATTCAGAAGTTCAGGACCAACTCCCTATGTCAGATATTGAACAAAAGCGGTTCATCGAAGAAGTGGAGGATGAGATAATCGGCTTTGGTCCTATTCAACCCCTGCTGGCTGATCCGGATATCAGTGAAATTATGATTTGTGGACCGGAGCAGGTCTATATCGAGCGTAATGGCAAGCTTGAAGACACAGAAGTTCAATTTGCGAATGAGGATCATGTGATGCGGATCATTACCCGCATTTTATCTCCGCTTGGTCGACGTGTGGATCAGGAGACATTAATGGCTGATGCCCGGCTTCCAGATGGATCACGGGTGAATATTGCCATACCGCCGGTTTCTGTGGACGGACCATCCATCACAATTCGCAAATTCCTGGAAAGTAAACTAACCATTGAACAGAGCATTTCCTTGGACACAATGACAAAGCATATGGCGGAGTTTCTCCAGGCCTGTGTTGCAGCGAGACTCAATATTCTTATTACCGGGAATACAAGTTCCGGTAAAACCACATTGTTAAATATTCTGGCAGGATCAATTCCTAATGAAGAGAGGATCATCACCATTGAGGATGCGGCTGAGTTAAACCTGAATCAAAAATATGTCGTCCGCATGGAAACCCGCATGCCCAATGTAGATGGCAAAGGTGGGGTAAGCACCAGGGATCTGGTGAGAAATGCCCTCCGGATGCGGCCGGATCGCATTGTAGTGGGGGAGGTCAGGAGTGGGGAAGCATTGGACATGCTTCAAGCGATGAACACCGGTCATGATGGATCGATGACCACCCTGCATGCCAATTCACCACGTGACGCTATTTCCCGTCTGGAAACGATGGCAATGATGGCAGGGTTGGAACTGCCGCTGATAGCTCTCAGAACACAGATTGCAGCTGCTATAGATCTGATTATCCATATGGAAAGACTATCTGATGGTACCCGCAAAGTAACCCGTGTCACAGAGGTACCCCGCATGGAAGGGGATATCGTGACTTTATCGGATATCTTTATGTTTGAACAGACCGGAGTGTCATCCAAAGGAAAAGTTCTGGGTACTATGGAAGCTACTGGTCTGCGACCTATCTTTACACCACGCTT
>JAUWCZ010000009.1 GCA_030609055.1 Chloroflexota bacterium
CATGGATCAATATTACTTTTTCGGTTTCTAGATCCAGTTGGTAGATGCCCCAGCTTTCACCAGAAGATTTAAAAGTATCCGTCCGAGTAGCAGGCTCCGCCGGCTGACAGCTGCTAATCATTATCATCAGCAGGATATTGATACCTGTAAGTAAGCCTTTTTGATTCTTAAGAAATTTTCTCATCCTTTTCCCCGCCGGTTTTTCCTTGCCTCTGGAGATTAATTACCCCGGAGATAGTCAATCCAATACCCGAGATAATCATGCCAAAGATCAGTGTCTCGGAGAACCAGCCGCTCCAATAGGGTCCGGGCTGCAGGATCAGTGGGATGTGTTTGAGAATACCAGCCAAGGCGAGAAATGAACCCATAAAGATTGCCCCAATGAGGCCACTTCTTTTTCTTAATACCAAAACCCGCAGAATGAGCATGAAAATCACCAGAAAAACTCCGCTAAGTACCTGGGTAGTTTGATTGGTCAGGCCAAATTCTGCGGGAATATCGTATAAGAAATCATCGATCAAATGCGGAAAAGCAAATAAACCCAGCAGGATATATAGGAATACTTCTCGGGGGTAATTTACGCGATTATTATCCATTCATCTCAATCTATTAATCCACGGATACAACTAGCAGCTTATTCCTCAAAATTCTCCCGGCAGATATCAAACCTGGTATCCCAGGAGTATCCTTCAATCTGATCAAAGTACCACCAATGTCTCCCATATTCCCGCATAGCGTAATTCCCGCAGCTTCTACTCGGACTTAATCCTCCTCCACCCCAATCTGGCGCGGTGAAGAACTCCCTGCGTACGTAACCTTCACGCAGAGTGCCTGGATGATCGACGTTGATCACAATTTCAAGCTCCTCGTCTCCATAAATATCAAACCAGTAGGAGTCATACTCATGATCATCGAATAACCGGATACAATGATAGGGTCTGAAGCATGAGCCCCAATCGATATCCTGTCTGATACTCCAATTCGCAACTTGAAAACGTTCCTCGCCCGTTAGAATATAGGCATCCAGATGGAATTCAACCGCATTGCGTACAGCATAAGGCACGTCGATGCTGTACCAGTTGATCCAAAGCCGGGTTGCCTCACCAATAGCAAATGAGTTATTGTCACCATTCTCCTCAAGGATCGTAGCATCCGGATTAATGGTCACTTCATAACCAGCAGCCATCTGTTCTCTAATCGATGCGCTCAGTCCGGGAAATTCAAATACATGGATCTCACCAGGTGCCAAATCGACATCCGGGTAAGAGCTGCTCTCAAACAAGGTGCTTCCATCCGGCAGCCTGACATCAAATTCTACCGTTCGGTTTTCAAGCGGTCCGTCCCCAACATTCTGCACAACGGCACGTATCCGTTCGCCGAAAAGTTCGAAATAATATACATCTATGATTGTCAAATCAGGCAGCTGGGGGCAAATCGGATTGTGGTACATTGCACCCGAACGCTCGAACTCTTCGGGGACATCATCAAAGGGGTCAATGACCACACAGGCATCATAGGGTGCACTGAGGACCATTGCCGAATTTTGGAGAGTTGCGTATCCTCCAGGCCGAAGAACAAAATCCGGCCAGGTAAAGATACCAAGCGATCTCCCTTCCCGGGTTTGTAATTCAATATACAGATCTCTCGAGGGCCAGGATGCTGTGCCGCCGTTCCGTACTTCAATTTCCACTACACCCGTGGCTTCATTCACGTAAAAATCAGTCATATCCAACCAGGGCAGGGGTTCTCCACCTTCCCCTGCAGCTCCCACAGGGCTGTCAAATGCGGGTCCCCATTGATAGGTCACCCGGCAGCGACCGTTATCAGAAGTTAATCCACCTCCATGCAGCCTGTCAAAAACACCGTAACGATCCTCATAGATCATGGAAAATCCATCACAGATCAGGTCATCACAACCGGGGTCATCCGAATCGCGGCAGCGGCCGGTATCCCTATCCATAATGCGGTATCCGAAGTCAAATGATCCTCCTATCGGTACGTCAACTATGATGGAATTCGGACTGGTAAAACGCCAGCCGCTGTCCGCTGCCATATCCGCTAGATTATAGGTTGTATTGTGGCTTAAGCCACTAGGCATATCCAACCCGGGACCTTCAGATCCACCATTAAAGTGGATTTGGTTTCTATTGGCAAAGAAATAACCGTAAGCTGGTCCTTTATCTCCATGGCGGTCCTCGTACCTTCCATCTCCGCCCAGATCAAAGGTCTCCAGGGTCAAGAATGTGATCTGGATTTCATGGGTGCAGCCTTCTCGCTCCTGGGTAAGATCAACGGAACCTGGGGGTGATTCTGGACCATCTGGTAATTCAATCCGGAATGCTGATACAGCAAAGGTATAGGTTGAGGCGCAAGGTGGGTTAAACCACTCAGAAGGTAATCTGCTCTCCCGGGCGTCAGCTGGCTCGGTCCACTGCAGGGTTCCGTTCAGGTAGATCCGGAAACCATCAACGGGTTCCTCTTCGGGCTCGGGAATGTAGTCCCACTCCAGAGATCTGCGGGTGTGATTCAGGCGAACGTTTGTGGGTGAGGTCATATCCGGGTCAATATACTTCGGGACGCCTCGCGGTAAGCTTTCCAGCCGGGTGACTTGAGTGGAAAACAGGAGGTGTCCTCCTTCCCCGTCTGATTCCACGTTGTGTTGAGCCCCATCCCATTCTCCCGGTGGAATCTCAATATCCACCTGTCCTAATTCAACTGCTTCCGTTCCTCCGCCTGTGACGCCCACACAGGAAACTGTCAACGGGAGAGCTTGATCTCCCGGCCAGGAAATCACTGGCGCCGAAGCGCCTACTAGATTTGGCTCTGTGCTCCACCAACCATGATCCAAAGCCGAAAAAGATTCATCAGTCGCTTGATCGTGATCACTATCCGGATACCACTGTGGCAAACTACCGGCCAGGCTGACATAACAATGTAAACCATCATAGGATTCCCAGGTACGCAGTCTGGGAATCTCAAGACGTAAAATAACCTGCCCTGCAGGAGGGGTAAACAACTCAAATATTCCAAAAGAGAAATCCATCAGGGGAGCATCCCCTTCAGGAATAGGAGCCTCTCTATCTTCTTCCAGGGGTTCGGGGTCCTCTTCAGCGGCCGGCTCATCGTCTGGAACTATTAATTCCTCCCCTGGCTCGGGTTCACCCGATTCTAGATCAGGATTGAGATCAGTTAGTTCTTCCGGAGAAGAACCATACTCATCGGCAATAGACTCCAACGTATCACCTTCTTCAACCGTATGTATCCCTGTATTGCCTTGACCGGCTTCTTCCGCAATAATTCTCACCGTACCCTGGCCTTGAATACCATCTTTAGAAACGGCCTGGACAATCAAGAGGTGGTGACCGACATAAGTAGGGGTCCAATCTGTGGATAAAACCATGCTTGTTGGAGTGAATTCGGGCGCAGCTTTCTCGGCAATCAGGGTCCCATCTGCCCATAACTCCATTCGTTCCAATCCTTGATCCTCTCTTGCTGTGGCATGCACAATGACCCTATCTCCCACTACAACTCGCTTATTGTTATAGGGTTGATGAATGAGCACTAACGGCTGTGAATTAAAGGCTTTCCCCCGGTTGTAAAACCACCCCAAGACTAGTCCTATTACTATTAATCCAACTAGCAGTAATAGCCCGAGCACGATCAACCAGCGCTTTCTGCTCTTTTTCATCTCACCCTCCCTAACGAATCATTTAGCTTGAACCTTCCAGGGGTACTACTTTATCTATACCCTTCCCAATTCACTAAGGACTCAATTATCACAATAGTTTAGAGGTGTAGAGTCTGCTCAAACCATTTCGCGAAGCATCCAATAAATGGTTCACTCAAGATTGATCACAAACTCCCACCATCCTGACCAGGACCCAACATTTCCAACACCATCCACGGCGCGTACCCGCCAGCGATAGTACCATCCGCATTCTACGCTGATGCTTTTTTGTTTACCCGGGATGCCGCTGAAAACGCTGCCAGAAATATCCTGCCAGTTATTATCACCAGAATGCCGCTGGACTTTGGCTTGGTACTCAGCAATCCCGCTTTCATCACTCACAGGAATCCAAACCAGATTTTGGGATGATGTACAGCCAATAGAGAGGCCGTTTGCGGGAACCGCTTGCGCAGGGGCTGGTGGTGGCGTGGTATCTACTGGCTCTGGCGTGACACAGGAGCCAGTTACAATGATATCAACCTTTCGTTTTTCCTCCGTCTCATCCATCTGAACCACTGTCAGTGTATAGCTCTGATTCTCACACAGACAATCCTGATACGATCCTTCGGGCGGCTGCTCAACACCACCAAAGATGACCTGTTTAACATTCTCTGCCTGCCACCGAATGGTTGTACATCCTCCTGCCTCAATGGTTTCTGGATCAGCCCAAAATTGGATCGTTGCTTCTGCAGGCTCAGGGAGTGTGACTTGTTCATCTGGAACTGGCGTCACTGTAATTACCTCTGCAGGAGTCTCATCGCCAAATGATATGTTTACTTCATCAAATTGGCTTTCGGTGCCATCTTCCCCGAAAGCCACCGCGTGAATTGTGTAGTCACCAGGTGAGGATGGTACCCATTCCGATTGGAAACTGGCTAGAGTCCCAGCGGTTGGGGGATTCTCAATCGTAGTCCACAGATCTCCATTAATCCATACCTCAACCCGCGCAACCCCCTCCGACCCTGTCGCGTGGCCTTCGATGTTGACCATTTGCACCTCGGGGAAGGAAAGCCCATCCAGAGGCACATCAATCCAAACAAAGGTACCGCTGGGTGGCGTTGCACCACAGCTGGAGATCAGGAATGAGATCAATATAGTTGGTAACAACAACCGGAACCATAGTTTAGAGAACAACTGACACCTCCTCTAACTAAACATGACTGTATTGAAACCATTTAAAGTAGATGATTAAGACACACTAATATTAACGTCAGGTCCCCCAGATTCTCAATGTATGTTAATTGAAATTCACTCCACTCAAGAGAGAAAAACAACCGCTCTTGAGTGTAAACACCTCTCTGCTATTTGTCAACAAGGTTCCCACCTGCAACATTTATCACGGATTTACGTTAATACAATTGAGGAATATAACAAAGGAGATTTTTGTGAATAGACAGCAAGGCTGCCTGACCGGTTTGTTTAAACTTTTAATGCTGGATGTAGTATTTGACTGGCTCCAGAATCGATTTGGTTTTGGGCGAGGGTTATCCTGCACCGGTTGTGGGTGCGGGTTCATCTTGTTGATTCTTTTTATTGCCCTCAGTTGTCAGGTTATATTTAACACCAACTGGCTGCAGCTCGGTTTTTAATTTACCCGAAGAGTATTTGGTTAAGAAAACGTTTCCCTATCAGGAAACGTTTTCCATTTAATCCTCTGTGTGGATGACAAATTTTTCTCCGGCGCTAACCCCCTGAGTTTCCGGGAAGTATACCTCCCAACCCCGGGCTGGTAAAACCTGAAATTCTCCGGGGTGTGTCAGGGATAAGGTGTAGGTCAACTGATAGGTTCCAGCTGGAAGATAATTAGCTGACCAGGTGACTCGGTTATCAAATACAGTAGGCGAATTGAAATACCACCATCCCCATCCATTCTTAAACGGCGCTGCTACCTGGTAATCTGCCATATCCTGGCGGGTGGTTTTTAATCGGGTATCCAGGATCTCCGCTCCGGCTGGAATCCTGTCTTCCACCATCAGGTAATGGGAATCATTTTCTAACACTAGAGTCAGCTGAACCTGTATTAAATCTCCCACGTCCCCTTCCTGAGTGAAGATTGGAGTTCCATCAGCTTTGAAATCCGCAAAGACCCGGGAGATGCTGATTCCTTTTCCAAACGGCGGTACATCCTCGGCCGGCCTGGACACAATCAAGTGAGCCTTGTAATACAGTGTGCCATCTCCTTCTCCACGGTTAAGCACCAGTGCATTAGGATCTTTCGCGTACAGCGTTCCCACCGGCACGGACGCGGTAACTGCTTCCAGTTGGGCTGATCCTTCCGCCTGGCCGCTGATAACTTCAGTCCCGTTGACCGCGCACGAAAACGCATAATCAGCCGAAAGATCACCAGTGGCTGCTATTACTTCATTGAGGGCCAGGATCGCCCAACCTGTTTCATAGGCAGATCCCCAATCTCCCCGCGGTCTAGTTGTGGACACCAGATAGCGCACTGCTTCTGGCAGTGTTCCTGAGGCAGAATCCGCCCGGGCCAAGGCGAAGGTGACCATGGCTGTAGTAGTGGTCGTGTTGTTCAACCAGCAGCGGCATCCTGGGGGGTTTTCCCAATGAATTCCTGTAGCAGTGCGGACTCCTGTGCCAACCAGATTGGAAAACAAGGTGCTGGCTTCTTCATTGCCAGGCATCTGTGTTTCCAATGCCAGCGCCAGAATTGCCTGGGCTGAAGGGCTGAGCTGGCTGCTGTGTGATGCCAATTCCAACATACCTCCGCTGGTATCGATACCTGCCTCTGTAAGGGCAAAGTACCTGAATGCCAGTTGATTATACTGCCAAGGTTCGCTCAGCATCTCAACCCCTGGTAAAGTTGCCAGCAAGTATCCACGGGCTTGTTGCATCATTAAATCTTCCACAAATATCCCGGCTTTTTCCGCCTGGGTCAGACCAAACAAGATATATGAACTGATCTCCCCATCACTAGCGCTTCCCTGCCACCAGCCCCATCCTCCATCCTCATTCTGGGCACCTGCTAATGCATCTAGGGTTTCGGGAATGATAATTTCAAGTCTACTTTCTAAGAGGGGATATTCCAGGTCCAGCTCTTGAAGAGTCTGGTAGGTGATTACATTGGGAAGGAAATGAGACATAAGCGCAATCGTGGAGATATGCGGATCTTCTTCCAGGGCATCCAGTGATGTTAATAATGCGGCTGCCAGAGATGGAGAAAGCTCCACATCAAGGGATCCTTGCTCAGAATCAAAGGTCTTCGGCAAGGTTACAATCTCCAAGCGCTGTCCGGTGTCTTCAATAACACCGGATGTTCCAAAGGTTTGGGGCGCTGTATAACGAAATACTGGAATTGAACCCAGGTAAGGTTTAACGGCGTCGGAATAATTTCCAGTATCTGCAGTGAACAATAAATCCACTTCGTTTACATCCTCCACCATTCCCCACCATTCCACACGGGTTCTTCCTCCGGCTGAAATATCTACTGTTTGGGCAGCAAAATCCGGAATATCCAGCTGAATCCCGGCCCCCTGAAGAGTTACTTCTGCTACAAGATCATTATCAGTGTTATTGTGGACGATCGCAGCCAGAGCCAGGTGGTCACCCGCCACCAGGAATCTAGGAGTTACCGGTCGGATTAACAAATCTTTGGTGGTGACCACTTCGGCAGCCGCTTGACCAACTTCGGTTTCTTTTGTCACACCGCGAGCTTCCGCCTGCCAGGTTGTCAGGTTGTCCGGCAAAGTGACTGAGATGACAGCTTCTCCATTCTCGTCAGTCACCACATCCGCACTCCAATAGGCAGTATCCTCAAACTGGCTCCGGACAAGGTATACTTCGGCTTCTCCTCCACCACCGCCCATGCCGCCTGGGATAAAAATGCTCCTTCCGGCATACATACCAAGCGGTATCCCCATCCGGACTGCAAGCGGCTGGACGTCGTAAAACGCCTCCCCGATCTCACGAGAATTTGGATCTGCCAGTGCGAGAACTGCCTTATCAACCACGGCTAGAGTAAACTCGCCTACTAAAGGATCTCCCTCAGAATCCGTGACCCGGATAGTAAACTGAACCTCTTCCTGTGGTGAAAGCCGCTCCGGTTCTCCGACGATTTCCACCTGCATCATTTTTGCGATCGGTTCCACAAGCAGGTTAATATATCCCTGGCGGAAATCGGGCTGCCCTGCTTCATTTTGTCCCAGCAGAGTTACGGAGACATAAACATTGGGTGTCTCTTCTTCGCTGAGCGGAATCTGAATTATCTCTCCAGAAGCGGTGATGCTCAGAGTTTGATACGAGATGACTTTATGTCGTTCTATTGTAATCAGCGCCTGAGCTCCCCTGGGGAACGGATTTGGTATAAAGATTTCAGCTTGCTCTCCTGGGATATACGAATCCTGATCGGCTACCAATCTTATTTTCTGGTTGGTAAGTGTCGGCCAGGCAGTTGTTCCCGGTCCACCGACCCAGAGCATCACTTCTGTCCGGGCATCACCCCCATAAATATCAACTTGGTACGTTCCTGGTTCAGGAGGAATAAAGCTAAGGTCCGCTTCTCCATTGCGACCAGTGTTGATGGATTTGGTTTCAATGGTTTCAACCTCCCGCTGGTATATGATATCCCCGAATTCTCCGACCTCACTCTGCCAAGTGACTCGGTTTAACTCCGCCAGCAGCGTGTGGACACCATCAGGTTCTTTTTCCCAATCAACAACCAGGACATCAAATTGAACTTTCTCACCTGCTTCCGTGATCCAGGCGGAGGGTTTCACACCTATGTAAAAATCGCTGGGGTGAACCAGCATTTCAGCCTGGCTTGAAATCTGGAAACCGCTTTCATCCTGCGCGGTTACCCTTAATACATAGCTTGCCGGCAAGACAATTTCCTGCTCATGTGTATCAACATTGGTTAGTGGCTCCTGAATGGTCCATTTTCCTCGAACATCTGTTTCGCTCTCGCCCGAATCGATCAACGCTCCCCACATCGAATCATAATATATACTGGAATAGGCAAACCAGCGGCTATTTAATATGCCCACCTGGTATCCAGGGATTGAGAAATATGCCCGCTCAGCCCGCAGGGACCAGGAAAGGGGTACCTCACCTGCCGGGGCGTCAAAATAATACTGGGCATCTACAGCTCCCTGCCAATCATCATCCACCAGCGTTTCCTCTGGCCCCAAAGATACCTGCAGGTCAATCTCCGGTTTGCGGTATTCAGCAACCTCGAATAACACCATACCGTAGTCAGTTTCCAACACGTAATATCCGGGCTGCGCAAATGAAGAAAGCTGGTACTCGCCATTAGCAGTACCGTACTCAGAAAGGGGCAGAGTTACAAACTGATCTTCTCCCCGCGGAGGATCAATAGTCACTTTGATATTAGCCTTGCTTGGGAGGATGTACCCTCCGTCCACAACCTCGCGGTGAACCAATCGATAATAGACATTTTGCCCGGGTCTGTAAATCGGTCGGTCGGTGTAGATATAAGTGCGGGGCTGTGGAGTGCCATAATTAGCGCGTAAATTGAAATTGTATGGTTCTGAACCGAACGCCCAGTTCGACGCCGTGATGCCAAATCCCTCTTCTCCTGGCGATTCCGCAACTGCATAATAAACCGTGTTATAGAGATCAACTGGTGTGGCAAATTCAACTTCATAGAATCCTTGTTGATTTGTCTCCCCGGAAAATACCTCTTCGCCAAGGTCATCGTAGATTTTAATCTCCACATTTTGAACCGGAAGCCCGGTTTCTAAATCTACCGCCCAGATCAGGAAATTATAGGGGCTGGCTTTCATGGTCAAATGGATATTGCTGACTGCCAAGAGATAGGGAGAAGGATTGTATGGTAATTCTTGGGAGTAAATCTGGTAGCGATACAAACCCGGGGCTAGCGGGGTCCCGGTTTGGTTAAGCGGAAGATTAATCTGATAGGTATCATCTCCCGGGACGTTAACAATATGGTTCCAATACTGCACGTCTGCAGGATAATAGGTATCTAAAGCGGTATAGGACCCCGATCCGAAAAAATTTGAGTATGCATTCTGGGGAATTGTTCCGATATTAACGGAGACCTGGTATAAATTTGTTCCGTCTGCCGGGAAAGCACTCTCAGCTCCGGTCAGGAAGAGTATGTTATTACCGTGGGTGATGACTAAATTCGACGGCAGGGGCTCAGTGGTGAAGTATACCGAGATCGCACTGTCCAGCATGCTGCCCCATTTATCTGACAAGGATTCCTGAATCACAAGGGTGTAGTTGGTCATAGGTTCAAAATCACCATAAAGGTTCAGAACATTTCCTGTTCCACCTGAGGATGACCGGCGATTAGTCACCTCTGGTAAGAAGGTTATCTTTTCCTCAATGTCCTCCCGGTCAACCGGGCTGTTGAAATAAAGCGTTACACCATCGTAGATCGAAATAGTATAGTTTTGTCCAGCGGGTGTTCCATAAAAAGTAAAGTCACCCACCGTCTGAAACTGCCAGGTAGTGTCTATTCCCAGGGGAGTATCCCCAGTAGCTTTCACTTCGCTGGGAAGGACTGCTGCATACCATGTCTCTCGCTCTAGAAGTTGATCCGGCGTAAAGATAACTTCTTTAAAATCTTCTGTCCATTCTAATTCCCCCGTTACTGGTTGACCCGTTCCACTGACAAATCTGAGATTTGCAGCCACGCTGTCCGGATTCATTGCTTGATTGAAAGTCAATTCTAGGGATGCATCTAGACGAATATTAGTGGCTCCATCATTGGGATACCAATCCAGCAGCTGCGGGTATGCGGTAGAGAACGTCCAGGATCGGAGAGATTCCGGATCCAGAGTTGCACCGGCTGTACTCTCCAGGGTTGAGGATAATTTGGCCGTGTAGGTCACACCGCCGGCTAGGGCAGGCTCAGGAGAGAACAGGTAAGTGCTGGTGTTGATCCATTCTCCTGTCCCCGGCAAAGAAGGGCTGATTGTTAAAGCAGCTGGGCTGTCCTGCAAGGACTCCCCGAGTGGGACAACCGGCTGATTAAAAGTTACCACTACCACTGAAGCCGGGTCGACCTCAATCCCTCCAGGTGTTGGTAAAAAATGTGTCGGTTTCAGTTTATCCGGCGCAAAAAACTCTATTTGAACGGAATCAAGCAAACTCAAACCATTGGCGGCTTTTGCCGTTGTACCAAGATTGATTAAAAATTGTGTGTTCGGTTGGAGCGGTTGGTTCGGAGTGTAAACCAGCGTATCAGAATCCTTCCAAGAAAATGATCCAGCCAGCTCTGGCTCTCCAGTAATAGCTCCTTCAACCGATGCCTTGTCCATCGCTTGATTAAAGTAGACAGTGATTGATCCCTGGACGGGGATTGTACTGCCCGCGGCCGGATCAGTTTCCACTATTGTGGGAGGTAGGGGCTGAGGTGTAAAAGTCGGTAAGGGCGTGGCTGTTGGAGTAGCTGTTATATCAAAGAACTTTGCCTGCAGCCCAGCTGGGAGGTTACAGGCCAGACTAATCACGGTTAATAAGGTGATAGCAATTGCCATCAGCGGGATCGGTTTTATTTTCTGGGGAGACATTGGTCTGTTCCTTTTCTCAATTATCAATGCGAGATGGTTAGGACCTTGAGGATATAAAAATTATACCCGCTTCCATCTGAAACGTATATTTACGGACTGGTATATCCCCAGTACAACGGATCCGTTTTCAGTGTGAAGTATAACAACAAACACCTGTGTACTTTCGCACACAGGTGTCTATTCTGTCTATAGTACAGGTCCTACAGAAGTAAGATTAACAACCTGAGTATTTCAAGATCAGGGGTTGAGGTTACCCGTCAGTCTTCATCTGGTATTTTCCGATCGAGCATCTGCATTTGCGCTGCGATCACTTTTGTGAAATATCGGGTATTACCGTTATCCTCATACGAATCGGTTTGGAGACGTCCTTCCAAAAACACCAGGCTTCCCTTTTTGAGATATTCCCCGCAGACCTCTGCCAGTCTTTCCCATGCTTCAATATTAAACCAGTCGGTCACCTCCTGTATTTCCCCCTCCTTGTCCTTCCAGCGCCGGTTTACTGCCATGCTGAACACACATACTTTTTTACCACCTGGTACATTTTTGAGTTCAGGATCACGACCTAAATGTCCGATCAATTGAACCCGATTCAAGCCCACCATAATTCCCTCCTTATACGATATAATTGATAGGCATCGTACTATTCAGTGTAGCGTTAATGACTGTGGTTTGTCAAGACTTTATTGCAATGTCGTTTGTTATATGTAATTATTACTGTTCTAGATATTCATTTTTAAGCGTTCAATAATCGTCAAAAGGATCCTAACTCCCCTCATGTACATAGCAATTGAAGGTGCCATAGGTGTCGGCAAAACTACTCTCTCGCGATTATTAGCTTCCCGTTTTCAGGCAGAACTGTTATTAGAGGTATTTGAGGAGAATCCCTTTCTGGCGGATTTTTATTCTGACCGGGAAGCGTTTGCTTTTCAAACCCAGATCTTCTTTTTATTAAGTCGGTATCACCAACAGCAGGATGTACCGGTTGCCTTGCGTTCTGATGTCAACCTGATCGCGGATTATACATTCGAGAAGGATGCTTTGTTTGCCAGACTAAATTTGGTTGGTGACGAATTGGAAACCTATTTCAGCGTCCATAATGCTCTGGCTGAAAAACTTCCCTTGCCGGATCTGATTGTTTATCTCCAAGCCGAAACTCCTGTCTTGATGCAGCGCATCGCCCATCGAGACCGACCTTACGAAAGGAACATGGATCAAGGCTACCTAGAGAATCTCAATCAAGCGTATGATGAGTTTTACAACGATGATCATACCGGAGCGCCGGTATTAAGGATAAACACCAATCAATTGAACTATGTGGCCAAGGAAAAAGACCTGGATTGGGTTGAAAACCGAATCCGCCAATCCTTGAAACTGCATCCATATCAAACTCAATTCTTTAATCAGGCCTGAGTATCTAAGGTAAAATAACCAGATGCGCTTTACGCCGGAAATCCTCCGTAAACATGCTCAAGTCTTGGTTGATAAAGAAACCAAACATGACCGTGGTATCCTGGCTGCTTACTTGCGGGGATCTTTGCTTTATGGTTCACCGCTGTTAGGAGGAGCTGGGGATATTGATTTGGTATTTATCCATACTTCACCGCCAGATGTATCTAACCAAATCAAGCGGCTTACGCCGGAAATTCATTTTGATATTGAACATCACGATCAGTTGCTATACCGGAAACCCAGGGATCTGCGGGTAGATCCCTGGTTGGGTCCCGCGATTCGTGATGCCCAGCCTCTTTATGATCCTCGCCATTTCTTTGACTATACCCAGGCGGGAGTGCGCAGCAACTATGACTACCCTGATAATGTCCTCGCCAGAACTAGACCTCTGCTCGAGGGAGCACGCCAGTTCTGGCTTGACCGTCAGGTTTCTGCGGTCCAGGAAATCACCACCGAACTACCTGCTTTCCTGGACGCCCTGCATAAAACTGTCACTGCGGTTGCTCTCTTATCCGGCCCCCCGCTGCCTACCCGTAGGCTTGGGATCAATTTTCCAGATAGAGCCGCAGCAGTAGGAGCTCCGGGGTTGTCCCTTGCCTTTTCCCATTTATTAGGGGGAGTAACCGTTTCAAGGCAAACCCTCAACACTTGGATGGAACCCTGGCAAACTGCCTTGAACACACTCCAGGAGCAACACTCACCTGTCCCCCTCCTGGCGCAAAGGAAAACCTACTATCAGGCAGCTCTGCAAGCTATGCTGGAAAGCGATCGTCCGGCTGATGTCATCTGGCCGCTGCTCATCACCTGGACTGAGGTTATTACAAAACTGCCAGATCAACATCAGTTGCTGCCCCCCTGGATAAGAGCCATCACCGTCCTTGGTTTTGCAGGCAAAGATTACCAGGTCCGGCTAGCCGCCTTTGATGGTTTTCTCGATACTTGTGAATCGCTGATTTTGGGTGAACTTGCTGGCTCCGAGGTGGATGCCTTCTGATTTCTCAGGAACGCTTTTTAGGAAGCACAACCCGGAAAGTAGCCCCCTTGCCCAGCCCTTCGCTTTCGGCCCAGATCCTTCCCCCATGCAGGTGGACCAATTCCCTGGCAATCGAAAGCCCTAACCCTAATCCCCCATATCGCCGGCTCATGTGATCATCCTCTTGGAAAAAGACCTCAAAGATCTTTTCCAGCTTTTCCTGATCGATCCCCCTCCCAGTATCCGATACCGAAACGATGACTTCGTCCTTCTTGTCATCAACTGTCAAGCGGATTTCCTCCTCAACGGGTGTAAATCGGATCGCGTTGAGCAGTAAATTCACAAAGACCACACACATTTTCGGTAGGTCGATATACAACGGGATAGGTTCTTCTGGGATCTGATAATCTACCGTATGGTCTTCTATATTTACGGTGTGCCTTACTTCTTCCTGCGCATATTCAATCACTTGTTGCAGGGTGGTATCTGTGAGGTCTAGATCTGCTTCCCCTGTGTATAACAAATTCATATTGGCGATGTCATCGAGAACTGCTCTAAGTTTTGAAGAGGCTTTAAGGATCGATGATGCCAGAGGTTTATTTTCCTCGGTTGCATCTTCGTGAAGAAGTGTCGCATACCCAAGAATATTCCCAAGCGGCGTCCGCAATTCATGTGATGCGACCGACATCAGATCCCGTTTCAGTTTATCTGCCTGACTCAATTCCACATTGGCGTTTTGAAGTGCCTGGATCAATTGGGCATTGTGCATGGAAATTGCTGCCTGGGATGCGATAACCAGCAGCATTGAGACATCAAACTCAGTAAACTCCCCATCTTCCTTATTCAGCGCTTCAATGACTCCGGTGACCCGGTCCTTGATGCGCATCGGTACTCCCAGCAGCGAATCAACCTGATAACCGACCTCTTCGCCTACCTCGTTATAATGGCGGGGGTCGTCTTGGGTGCTGTTGATGACAAGGTGTCGGTTTTCAGTAAATATTGTGCCCGCCAGGCTGTTATCTAGCGGGACCGGTATTTGTTCCAGCTGTTCTTTATGCACACTGGTAGCAGCAGCAAACCGTAATTCTTTTTCTCTTTCATCATAAAGAAGGATGGAAACATCGCTGCATTCCAATAGATCCACCGCCGTATCCAGGATATTTTGCAGCAGTAAATCTGGTTTCAGAGTGGAATTCAGAATGGCACTGGTTTCCACTAATTGCACCACTTTCTGGGTTTTCTTTCGGACTTCCGGTTCTGAGATGGAAGTAGTTAGATTATTAAACATAGCGGTGTAAATAGCTCGTGTAATTGAATAGGCTGGTTAATTATAGTCTACTGGGCACCTTTTTACCTTTTACTTTCGAAAGCATATTATTATCATTCCTCATATCGGGATTCATCGAGCAGCTTTCTATAATCTTGATCCGCATTTTTTGTAACCATGCCGGGTTCATTGTTTCGGAACTTATTCTCCGCTTCCTGTAATTGGCTCAGGCTTGCCCTGGACCTGACGCTTATTTTTTCGCAGTGTGGACAGCGGACCAATTTTCCTACTAGCAGGTTTGGCGCCAAGATTGATCTCGAAAACGGAAGTTCACAGCGAGGACAGACTACACCTCCAGCAGGACTATATTTCCCTAAAACAAACTCTTTTTTTCTGCTTGCCAGTATAGGAACTGCTAAACCAAGCACAGTGAGAATGCCAGTAAATAAGAGGAGTGGAACCAGCAAACCCTGCGTTTCAACCCAGGCTTGTTCCGAGGAAAGGAATACCTTAGTAATCCGGTTGGACTCCACCTGGGTTCCGTCCTTCAGATTACCAACCGCTGAAAAAACATGTTCACCATCCTGAAAATTACTGGTGTGGAATTTGAACTCATAAGGTGATTCTTTACTCATTAAAATCAATTTGTCATCAAAGTAGAACTCAACTATCTCAAGTTGGGCTGGTGGATCATTGATCCTCAGAGTAAATCGTCCCTGGATTTTTCCTAACCCTCCGTAACCGAAATTCCGTATCAGCCCCAGTTGAAGCCCGGGTTGAGCTTGCTGAGCCAGAACTCCAGTAGGAAGCAACAGCAACAATATAGCCAATAGGAAGATCAAAATCTTTTTCATTTTCCTCATCCTATTTCCACCTTGATAAGATGGTTTCCCGCTGAAAGATTTGGACCGCAAAATAAAATAGGATGCTATCTAAAACTACGAGAACACCTGCCATCCAGAGAATGAATTCTTGATTTACCAGGATTAATCCCGTCGTCTGCCCTAGAAATATCCCCACTACAGGCAACACAAAAATCCCCGAGATTTGCTCTGCCACACGCGGGTCGTTAACCCGGGAGGAAATCATCACAGCAATGCTCACTCCCATTAGGGACAATAGCGGCCCGACCACAAAGATGGCCGTCATCCACAGCGGATCAAAAAGCTTGTTAACCACATGTGGATTGGATACTATGATATGGGCTCCAGCGGCATATAGCAAATATCCGACCCAGGTTGCCACCACAGCTGGAATGACGCCAGCCAATCCTTTTCCAACCAGAATCTCCAGCGTTGAAACCGGTGTCGCCAGCAGGGGCTCTAAAGTCCGGGTAGTTTTTTCTCCAACGATGCTGTAAGAGGCAATGGTCATGGGGATGATCACCGGGACCATCATGAACAGTAGGATAAATTGGGTAACGATGAAATACAGCATACACTCGGCGCCATCCAAACCACTGCACAAGCTTGAAAATTGGGGTGGCAGATCTGCTGTGGTAACTCCGGCAAAATCCTCTGATCTTCCAGTAAAGAAAAGGATAACCAAGGGCAGGGCTGTAATCATTAACGGTAGAAAAGAAACCGTGAAAAACACGAACCTGTTTTTAAAGACTTCCCGCCATTCTTTGATAATGATTGCTTTAATTCGTTCCATTGATAATTCCCTCTGACGCCTGCATCAGCTCCAAGTAGACATCCTCCAGCCGTCGCCTCAGCTCTCCTACAAATCGAATTTCCGCCCCTGCTTCAACGAGAGCCCGGATCAAAACCGGATTGTGGGTATCCGGATCATCAACGGCGACCACGATTTTGTTTTCAATCTGCTCAACATGATTGACAAAATCAAATTCCAGCAGAATCGGTTCAAACTCTGTTTTGGTAGCAGAAAGGTGAAATACAACCTTCCTGCCAAAGATTCTTCTTCTCAATTCTATCGGCGAATCGAGGGCGAGTAAGTGTCCGTTCAAGACCGCGACCCGGTCGCAAAGCCGGTCCGCCTCTTCCAGATTGTGGGTGCAAAGAATAATCGTTCGCCCCTTGCCTTTGAGGTCTGAAATAAATTCCCGAACCAGTCTGGCCGCTTGGGGATCAAGACTACTGGTTGGTTCATCCAGGAAAAGCACTTCTGGTTCATGCAAAAGCGCCCTGGCGATGGCCAATTTCTGGCGCATACCTTTAGAAAAAGTCCCCACCGGTTCATGTCGTCTATTCCAGAGGCCCAGTAGTTCCAGGTATCGTTTGATCTGTTGGGAAATTTCCTCCACTCCATACATCGCGCCGTAAAAAGCCAGGTTTTGCTCAGCGGTTAACCCATCATATAATCCGGGCGCTTCAGGCAGCAATCCTATTTTCCGCCGGATTTCTTGATCATCGATTCCCACCTGATATCCGGCAATCGAAGCTTCCCCACTGGAGGGTTGGAGCAAGGCAGCCAGCAAGCGGACCGTGGTGGTTTTTCCAGCACCGTTGGGACCTAACAAACCAAATACTTCTCCTCGGGAAATTGCCAGAGATAATCGGTCTACGGCCAGGATTTCCCCAAAGGATCGGGAAAGATTTCTGGTGTGGATAACGGATTCCTTATTTATCATATCTACTCTCGTCCAGTTGCTCAGATGTAATTTGTGGTTCTGGGATTTGGATTGCGTTAGGCAGAGGGCGATCCGGACCAAGTTCATTTCCCATTGTTTCACGTGAAACATTCTCAACTTCCCTGAGAGGAAATTCCTTTATCCCATAGAGAATCCCGATCACAAGGGCAAGAGCCATCCAGCCTGCTACGCTTGTAAGGGCTCCGCCCTTAGGGTACTCCACAAAAGTTAAGAAGAGCAGGGGTAGCCCTGCCACCGCATTTACTGTCCCGTGGGCAAGAGCGGGCGCCCAGGAACTTCCGGTTTTAAAATATAGCCAGCTGAAAAAAACGCCTAAGAGGACTGTAAAGACAATCATCATTCCCACGCCGAGGACTCCATACCCCGGGTAGTTATGTCCTTGCAGAATTGCCGGGGTGTGCCAGAATCCCCAGACGACACCGCTGATGATCATGGCAGGGGCTTGACCCAGGGGCAGGAGTTTTGGAAGTAAAAATCCCCGCCAGCCTAATTCCTCTCCCAGTGCAAACAGGGTGTTAAATAGGGGTGCCAGGGTCAGTGAGGCTCCAATTTGGATCGCCAGCAGCAGCGGAAGTGAAATATTTGCAGTTTCCGGTAGCGCTTCCATCCCTTTTTGAATCAATGCAAAGGACGAGTCAAATTCACCCCAACCAAACAACCAGGTGATCACTCCCGATCCTGCGGCTGCCAAGATCGGCACCAACCAGGCCCATAGATATACTCTCTTTTTCCCCAGTTTGTTTAATCCCAGTGTTTTGTTTATTCTTTTCCCTTCTTTCCGGGTCACTAGAATTGCCCCCAGTCCCGGCATCCACATCGCTAAACTCCAGCCTATCAGCGCTGCCAGAGAGGTGTCTTCTACTCCAATCAACCGAACCAGAACTGGTAGCAAAAACAGGATCCAGGCAGGGAGAAACGCAATGATCAGGTAGAGGAAAATTGGATTCCAATTCAAGGCTTTTATTCTTTCCGATAGCGTCATTTCTTTGTTCCTTCTTGGTAAAGCTTTTCAAAACATTTTTTGATTTCCTCGGGATTAAACCCCAGGTAGGAGGCTTTCCGGATGTAAAAGCGGGTTAACTCCTCAATATCTTCCTGAGTTCTTTTTCCACTGGACTTCAGCTTTTTAGTCTCCAGGATGTAGGTTCCCCGTCCTTGCTGGGTAGTGATTACACACCCCTGATCTAGCATCCGGTAAGCCCGGGCTACTGTATTAAAATTTACACCCAATTCTACTGCCAGCTCCCGGGTAGTGGGCAGCTGATCTCCAGCTTGTAATTCTCCGCTTTCTATTAATGTCAAAACCCTGTGAGCGATTTGTTCATATAGCGGTATGCTGCTTTGGAAATCAACCTGGATATCCATTCGAGCTCCTGTAGTACTTAAGCAAGATTGTATCATTGTATCTCGGTAAATACTACCGCATCTTTTTTCTTGCGCAAGTCCCACTTTTTTTCCTTATAGGATGTTGATAACCTAATGAAATTTGTTAAGGTTTTTGTGCTTTTCTCTTTCCAAGAAAAGTCGTTCAGGTTCTGCCTGTCTTGACCTGATATCTCATTTTAGGTATACTAGTCAACGATTAGCCGAAGTGGCGGAACAGGCAGACGCGCGCGACTCAAACTCGCGTTCCCTTGAGGATTGTGGGTTCGACTCCCACCTTCGGCACAGGAAAAAAGAATCGATCCAATCTGACCTGGATCGGTTTTTGTTTAATTATGCGGCATAATATATGCCTTACACTGTTAGGCGTAATCACATAAATTGTTTTATACTGAGAGTGATCAATGCCGAACAGTTTGTAGAGGAGACTCCCCAATGAGCAAAAAGGTCCTGATACTGAATGGCAGTCCCAGAGAAAAAGGAAACACGGCCGCTTTGGCAATTCAGCTAACAGCTGGTGCCACAGACTCTGGCGCAGAAGTTGAGAGCATCTATCTGCACGATCTGGACATTCGCCCCTGCGATGCTTGTGACTTCTGTCAAGAGGACGGAAATGGATGTGTTATTAGCGACGATATGCAAGCCTTGTATCCCAAAATGCGTGACTCTGACGTAATCGTAATCGCCAGCCCTGTGTATTGGTTTAATCTCACCGCCCAGTCTAAGTTGTGCATAGACCGCTGGTATGCCATGGAATCCTCAGAGGATTTTGAACTAGCAGGAAAAAAACTCGCTCTCCTCATGGTGTATGGCGATACCGACCTGTACACATCTGGCGGTATTATTGTGATTTATACACTTGATAGTATCTGCCGTTATGTGGGCATGGAATTTGCTGGGATTGTTCATGGCACAGCTATGGATGTCGGCGATGCTGAGAAAGATCCCGCCTTGATGGATCAAGCCTTTCAGCTGGGCCAAAAGCTAGTTGCCCCGGTATCTTAGTTTTATATTCTCACGTCTGTATTATTGAATAGCAAGCCGCTCTGCATTGTAGCTCTGTTCTTTATTAGGTAGGGAGCGGAGTAAAAGAATATCAAGTTCTCCTCTTTTATTTAATTAAGGGCAAAATCCTAATCAACAGCGTTTCCTTCCTGAGGGGAAGTTATAATTTTATCAATATCGTACAATAGAAGGAGTTTTACAATGCCTTCAACAAAAGACATCCTGGCCGTAATTATGGGTGGTGGTCAGGGAACGCGCCTGTTTCCTTTAACAAAAGTCCGGGCAAAACCTGCTGTCCCGATTGCCGGAAAATACCGGTTGATTGATATCCCTATCAGCAACTGCATCAATTCAAATATTGACCGGATTGCGCTGCTAACTCAGTTTAACTCGGTCTCCCTTCACCGCCATATCACCAGGACCTATAATTTTGATCCCTTTCACCGGGGATGGGTTCAAATCTGGGCCGCAGAGCAAACGATCTTAAATGACACCTGGTATCAAGGCACTGCCGATGCCGTCCGCCAGCAGATGTTTGAAATCCATAGTACCAACTCTGAATACACGCTCATTCTGGCTGGAGATCATCTCTACCGGATGGATTATGGACTGATGGCACAGCATCTCTGGGAAAACAAAGGAGATATATCGATTGCTCTTCAACCAGTATCCCTGCAGGATGCTTCCAGGCTGGGCATCCTGAAAAGAGCTGAGAATCAAATCATCACCGATTTTGCAGAAAAACCAAAAGACCCTAAAATCCAGAAAGCTTTCATCAGCAGAGACGATCCAGATCTTCCACTACTGGGATCGATGGGCATCTACCTCTTTAAAACAGCTGTGCTGGACGAACTGCTCCAGAAGTTTAAAGTTGATGATTTTGGAAAAGAACTCATTCCCCAGGCAATTCATTCCCATAAGGTCGTGGGGTATGATTTTGAAGGTTATTGGGAAGACATTGGTACCATACGTTCATTTTATAATGCCAACCTGAATCTGACTCAACCATCTCCACCTTTTAACTTCTATGATGTTAACCATCCCATCTATACCCACGCCAGATTCTTGCCCGGATCTATTGTTGCCGGAGCAAAGCTGGAAGATGTTTCCCTCTCAGATGGCTGCGTTATAGGACGCGCTGAGATCACTTGCTCTGTGATCGGTCTTCGCAGCCAGATCCAGAACGGATCGTTTATAAAAGATACAGTCATGATGGGAGCGGATTATTATGAAGAAAACAACGCCAAAACCAAGGAGGTCCCAATTGGGATTGGCACCAACAGTAAAATTGAAGGCGCTATCATAGATAAAAACGCCAGGATCGGAAGAAATGTGACCATTGATCCCTTCCCCCCCGGAACTGAAGAGGACCATCGGGACTGGTCCATCCGGGATGGAATTGTGGTCATTCCCAAAAGCACCTTAATCCCGGACGGTACAGTAATTTCCCCTTCCTGAGAATACCTTGGACAGCGAAATTCCCGAATTTTTGACGCCAAAGATCATTTAAGTAAGGGGAAATAAATACCTATTCTCCCTCTCAGAGAACTCTTTTTCTGTGGATAACCCCATGTTAATTGTGGATAACCACCCCTCGTTGGGGATAACTGTCACCTATTTTGGGTCAATTAAGGGGATTTCTTTCCCCAAACTTGCTTGCTATCCACAGGGGCGCACCAAAATATATCCTATTTTTCAATTTCTATCTATCTTAGCGGTTTTTTCCACCTTTTATACCCACTGTGCTGTGGACAAAAATTCTCCCATTATTAATATATATACCCCTCTATAAAGGGTCGTTTCCCCTCTCTTGCCCAAAATATGGGGGTTCTTACCTTTCATTACCTTTCCAGAAAATCACTATCCACATATCCACATCCCCTACTATTATTACTATATAAAGACTTATTAATATATCGGGGGATAATTTATATACACCCCATCTAAATCAACAAATATTCATTTTATAATTCTTCAGGAGCCTTTCCAGGTAGGGGTTCTTTTTTCCAGGAAAGCTTTCATACCTTCTTTCTGATCTTGCGTTGAAAACAAATTATAAAATGTGTTGCGTTCTTCTTTTAGGCCTGCAGTTAAATGAACCTCATGGGACTGATTAACCATCTCCTTAGCGGCTTTCACAGCCAGAGGAGCACGATCGGCAATTTCCTGTGCCAGGGTGAGTGCTTTTGTGAGATAGTCTTCGATAGGATAGACATGGTTGATGAGGTTAAATGACAACGCTTCCATTGCTGATATGGTCCTATTGTTAAGAATCATTTCCATAGCGATGATTTTTCCTACTGTATGGGTTAGACGTTGCGTAGCTCCTGCACCAGGAATGACTCCCAAGGTTATTTCAGGCTGTCCAAAAACAGCGCTTTCAGAAGCAATGATTAAATCACAGGACATTGCTAATTCGTGGCCACCTCCCAGGCAGTAACCGGAAACTGCGGCAATGACTGGTTTTTTGATATTGCGAATAAGGTCAAAAGCTGGGATAAATGGACTCTGTCTCATCTCTTCCGGGGAAGCGTCAACCATATTTGTGATATCCGCCCCGGCCGCAAAGGCTTTCTCATTTCCTGTGATAACCATGGCACCGATTTCAACCTGAGAGTCGAATTCAGCTAAGGCGTCCATCAACTCCGTAAGGAGCACTGGATTTAAAGCGTTAAATGATTTTGGTCTGTTAAATGTCACGAGACCAACCTTGCCCTTTCTCTCAGTAAGGATAGTTTGGTATTCTTTCATTAGATGGGTCTCCTCCTTGAGGTAATATTCTTACGGTGGGGGTAATTGATTTTGGCAAACCGGGATTATCCCTTGGTTAATTTTACCGTTTAATGGCAAATCAAAATAAGAGGAAGGATCCAATGTGTTTTGGATACTTAATTCATTTAAAAAACTACCGCTACCATCATCCAGAACAATTGAAAAATGGAGATGTACTCCCACTGGATTTCCGATGGATCCTGAATAATTTCCCTGGTATCCGATTAATGTTCCCTCTTCTATAAAATAATTTGCTGTTCCAGGAGGGAAATCGGGAATGATATAGGAGTTACCATCGGAATCAGCGAGGTGGGTGTAATAGATCCATATTTGACGATCTGGTTGGAGAGGATCATGTGGAATGCGGATGATCAGGGAGGATTTCCAGTCTGAAAGGCGGGTTAAGTATCCATCTGAAGCGGCGTAGACTGGGGTTTCTCCTGAGGATGATTTTGAGAAAATATCAATGCCCTGGTGGTGGTGACAAGGACGGAAAGAATCATCCCATAAAAAGCCAATATACCCTTCGGTGGGAAAGAGGAATGGTGTGGATGAGTTGCAGCGGGTGAGTGCAGCTACTGACCAATCTTGGAATTTTTGAGGATTTCGGATCCAGGAAATGACCCGTCTGGTCCGTGGAGAAGTGCCTTTTATCATCTGGTAAGCTACGAACCCTGCAGAGACGATAATGATGATCACCACTGGGATCAAGATCCATTTAGTAATGGATTTAGTCGCAGTAGATTTCATAAATCGTTTTCCGGGGAGGTGAATGACTGAATATGATTCAGGAAATCTTCCTGATATCTTGCAGTCAGCAGGATTACTTTTCCATCTGTCAGGTCATGAATCAATCGTCCAGCTCTTTCACCGGGAGTGGAGACCAAAGCCTTCTCAAGAGCCTCTTGATCTGGGAATGTAAAGGTGTAAATTCGGCTGATGAATTCAGATCCATAGATTAACTGATCGACTCGGGAAACAGATTCTTTAATTAACCCCGGCATTTGTTCCGCAACCTTTAGAAATGAAGGCCACGTTTCATCAAACTCTTCCAGATTCACACTGGTTGGCAGTAGCAGAACTAATTGGTACATCAGGTTTTAATATGTGATGGCAGCTGGAGGATGAAGTATATACCAATCTTCATTATGCGGTGAAAAGATGATAAACATTACCACCTTTTTCTTTGGCTTTGTACATGGCAATATCGGCCTTTTTCACGAGAGAATTAACATTATCTCCATCATCCGGAAAAAAGGAGATTCCAATGCTGGTGGTAAGGCTTACTTCGTATCCTTCTAGATGAAAGGGTGTGCTCAGGGCAGTTAGAATTCTCTCTGCGGTTTGGATCGCATCTTGTGGTAGGTTCATTTCTGGCAAAATCAAGAGGAACTCATCTCCACCCATACGGGCAACAGTATCACTTTTTCTTAACAATCCGAGAAGTCTTTGTGCAACCGCCTGGAGCAGCAAATCACCCACATTATGACCATATGAATCATTTACCTTCTTAAGATGATCCAGATCAAACAGCATGATACCAATTTTCTGTTTATTTCTCTGGGCGTGGGCGATCTCCAGATTAATCCGCTCGTTAAACAACCTCCTATTTGGAAGACCAGTTAGCGCATCATGATTGGCCAGGTGTTTGATGGCTTTTTCTGCCCTGATCCGGTCAGAAATCTCCTGCTGTGCTTGTTCGTATAATTTGGCATTTTGAATTGCGATCGATGCCTGATCCCCCAAGAATTCCAATGCCAGGATTTCATTTTCTGTAAAAGTATGAGCGCGTTTGAGGGCAACATTCATCACACCAAGTACTTTAGTGCCTATTTTTAATGGCAGGCTGATTATTGATCCTTCCCAACGGTTGTCCTCGAAGAGCGGATCTGACATGACGTCGTTTACAACTAACATCACACCTTCTCGTGCAACCTGATATGTAACGCCGTGTGGTCTGGGATCCATATAAGGGCTGCTCTGCTGATGACCATCAAACAATGCTGCCCCAAAGGACAGTACACCGTGTTCGTATAAAAAGATGTGAGTATCATCCGCGGAAACCAATTCCATGGCGCTTTCCAAGATTGCTTCCAGGACGGTATCCAGGGATAAATTCAAGGTGAGATGAAGGCTTGCTTTTCTTAAGGAAAGAAGTTCGTTCAGCCTTTTATTGAGATTCTCTGAAACCTCCCGGTTAGTTTGGACGAGGGTAGATTGGACGAGGAGGGAGAGTAAAAAAGAGTAAAACAAATGGCTAGAAAGGTCACTTTTACTGATCAGATAACCGGGCTTATCTGGTAGAAGTACTTGAACCTCCTCAGGCGGCCTTTCTTCTGAGATCAGGACCAGAGTCTGGCCGGTAAAGTTGTCTTGAATATTGGAGATTAGTTCTTTCCAGGAGAGATTGAGAGAGTCAAAATCGATTAGCACAACCTGGGCGTCTTGAAACAGATCCTCTGGGATAACCTCATCAAGGGAGCGCAGATGATCAACCTTATAAGCCGGAAGAGGTTGGTCCCTGCGGGGAGATGATTTTAAAGTTTCCTTGATCAGTTTTGGAAACTTTGCTTTTGATGAGATAGCGAGAATATGAAGGGTATCCATTCATTTCCTGCCGTGGGAAGGACCAATCCAAGAGATGAGAACCTGAGTAAGAGGTAACTGCAACTTATCAAACTGCCATCCGCGCAGATGATTCCCAACCGCGGTTCAATTTTTCTCATTATACTTCAGGTTGAGCTTGAATTGGAGATACACGCCTGTAACCATAAAAAGAGAACGGAGCGAGATCAATTGCGCATAGGTATAAATCATTCTGGGGTCTCTCACTGGAGGTATCCCTCAGATTGTTATCCAGAGGGGAAGCTTTAAAAACCGTAAGCTTTTCTACAGTTTACCTCACCAGAAATTATGGTAAGATAGCCGTAAGCGGAGGTATTGGATCAAGCGAATCCAGTAATTTATGACAGAAAAAATCACCATCATCGAAGGACCTACACCGGAATTCCGTGAAGTTAATGGATTATGGATCCAGGGCGTCGCAGAGAGCCCAGGACAATACGATACCTATATTACTGAATTAAGATCATTTGAGGGTTATTCTCTGGTTGATCGCTGCAGCAATGCCTGGCAGAAGAATGAATCTATCGTTCTTGAATACAGAACTGAATCAGGACTAACTAATGAAATACCCATCATTGCAGCCCATTTTGAAGAAACTGATGATGGAGATCTACTCCAGTTATGGGTCCGCCAGCCCAGAGAGGATGTCGAATTTGAATTGAAATTTGACGATGGAGATGATGAGGAAGATTATTTATAAAGGCTTTTTGCTCACAAAAAACTCCCCGGAAGATTACGGGGAGTTTATCTTTTTAATGGCGCAAGATTATTCTTCCCAGAATTCCCCTTCAATGATATTATCCTCGTCGGTAGTTTTGTGCTCCTCAATCTCCTGATCGAATTTGTGTTCCTCGATTAAATCATCCGGGACGAGTATTAAGAAGAACTGGAGAAACAGAGTTATCACAACCGCGTCATCAAAAGGACCCGGAATGAAATCAGGATAAATAAGATAAATAAGAGATAAAAAAGGCAGAACTTTGATGAAAGGATGAACTCTTTTATCCCGCATGAGTCGGAATATCAATTGAAGTTGCTTAACCATAATGATATCGAGGTACTCGATTTAGCTGCTGATTAATTATACTACTGTAAGGTTCCGGTAGACCTGTTATCCTATATAATTGTTCATATGATGTTAAAACCACCCCTGAAGGGCATTTTATTTGATTTTGATGGATTAATTTTAGATACAGAAACCCCGATCTTCGAGGCTTGGCAGGAGATGTACCGTAAGTATGGAGAGGAATTAATCCTGGCAGACTGGGCTGAAATAATAGGAAAATCAGTGGAAGAAATGGAACCCCTAAAGGAATTTTTCCGGGATTTGGACAGCGACAATGATCAACAGGCAATCTTGGAACAAATTTCCCGGAGAGAATTAGAGCTGGTAGAAAAGCAAACACTCCTGCCTGGAGTAATGGAGCTTATTCAGAAAGCAAGAGAGGGTGGTTTAAAATTAGGCATCGTCTCCAGCTCTGATCTGAAATGGGTTCGAACACATCTGCAGCGGTTGAGAATAGAAATTTTTTTTGATGACGTAAGCTGTGCAGATGAGGTGACAGAAGCGAAACCAGATCCAGCCTTGTATCATCTTGGTCTGAGAAAAATGAACCTCACGCCTGAGAAAGTGGTAGTATTGGAGGATTCTCCCAACGGGATATTGGCTGCTAAACGTGCAGGATTGTATTGTATCGCTGTCCCAAACCACATCACCCGGCAGCTGCCCTATTACAAAAATGGCGGAACACCGGATTTGATTCTGGATTCCCTGCACAGTTTCCCCTGGGACGAATTAATGAAGGATTAAAAATGAAAACGATTCTGAATGCGATCATGAAGTTTATTGCTTTTATACTGGCCGGGATCTTGATCATTGCGCTGCCACTCTCCCTGCTTGCCCATAATGTTGGTGAGGTACTTTTTGAACCGGAAGTAGTCAATAGTCTTGCTGGAGCAGTTTTCCTGGATTCAGAGATTATACCTGCCGCTCTGGAGATCATAACCAATAGACAGGCAGAGGAAATTTCTGAAAAAATTGAAGATACTGACAAACCAGAAAACCAGGAATTGAATCTATTCAACTTGATCTATTCAATGGAGGATAAGAACTGGAAAAGTTTCCGGGAAGCGCTTTTGGCAGATCAAGTGATTGGGGAATGGATACAGGTTACTGTAAATGGTTTATTCCAGTGGTTAGATACCGACGATCAAGTACCTGAGATTCGCTTGAATATGAGACCGTTGATTGACAGGATGGGTGGACCAGAGGGGGAGGCAGCGGTAGTTGCATTTTATGATTCCCTGCCGGACTGCACTGATTTGCAGATGGAGGAGATGCAAACTCAACCGGGCGACCCGTTGCCCCGGGCAAAGATGGTGAAGGAACTTTGTAAACTTTCAACATTCCCGCATACAGATCAAATACAGGTCTACAATGAAGTCATGCAAATGGTGATTGATGCTACACCCCCGGAGTATAATGCAACTCAAACCTTGTTTAAACGGGGAGAGTCTGTTACTGGGGTTAACACGCTCAAGTGGAATCTGAGAAGGCTACGCTTAAATATGGATACTGCGCTGCTGTTTCCGATTGGGCTCTTGTTTCTGATTTTGTTGTTTGGGGTCCGGTCCCTGGAAGGTCTTGGGCAATGGTGGGGAATACCACTGGTTGGGGGAAGTTTAATAACCTTTATTTCTGCCTTGTTGTACAAACCTTTGTGGACAGGAATCCTGACTGACCGGATGCCGGATACTATTCCCCAAACCTCCCTGTTATTTCATGAATTTATCGAAGGAAGCGCGCGGGTGATAGCGCCCATCTTTAATCCCCTACGCTGGCAGTCGTTCTTAATCCTATTGATAGGCATAGGATTCTTGGTGATGGGTTTTATACTTCGGATGGGGAGTTCTGGCCAGCAAAAATCCCAAACCTAACAATCTCAAACTTAACAGACGCTGTTTTATCTGGAAAATATTTACCCTGATGGATTGACGTCTATCAGGGTTTTTATTATCTACCTGTCCTCAGATGGGTGGGCTTGGGAGATTAAGAAAAACAGCGGAGGGGGTGGGATTCGAACCCACGGTGGCCCATAAAGACCACAACGGTTTTCGAGACCGCCCCAATCGGCCGCTCTGGCACCCCTCCTCTGGTTGATGGGCATTATACCAAGGGGACCAAAACTAGTAAACGTGGGAGCTAAACGATCGATTATCTTTACAGAATTGTTTAGAAAGCCGGATTCAAGGAGATTTCCCAATAATCACCACAACCCCTCCAGAATTTCTCCAGATATTTAAGCTACAATGGTGCAGGAAATTTCGAAGTAATCCCGGGAAGCTGCTTCCCGGGATAAAAATGACCGGATACTGAAAACGATGACAGCGTTTGATTGAAGTAAGGGAGTTTTACTATGAAGAGAAGGACGATAATAATTGTTATTGTTGTTGTGCTGGCCTTGGCGGTATCAGCTTATGGCATTGTCAGCGCACAACAGAAACAACAAGCCAGCAGCAATGATCTGAAAACCTATCAGGTCTCATATGGATCATTAAGTGCAGTTGTAGATGAGACTGGCGTGGTATATGCGGATCAGAGTGCAATGCTGTATTGGGAGATATCAGGCATTGTTGGTGATGTGGCGGTGAGATTAGGAAATCCGGTTTCAACCGATCAGGTTCTGGCAACCTTACGCGATGACTCTCTTCCTCAGAGCGTTTACCTCGCTCAGCAAGAGTTAATCAGTGCAGAGAGAGCTTTTGAGGATCTGTATGAAGGTGCTGCAGAAGTGGCGGCGAATGCTCAAGTCGTAGTGGCCAATGCAAGGGATACATTAGATGATGCTGAATACCGCTGGCTTCTCAACCAACCGGGGAACCGGGCTAGTAGTGAGGAACTCAAATCAGCTAAGGCTAAAGTGATTATCGCGGAGAAACAGCTCGAAGGTAAACAGAGACGATATGATAAAGCTAAAGGGAAAATCAACAGAGCCCAAGCCCAAATTCTTCTTACTGACGCCATTAATCAGTATCAATATGCGATTTGGTACCAAAACTGGTTAAAAGTTGGCGCCGATGAGATTGAAATGGCAATACTGGATGCCAATGTCGCCATTGCCTTAGCTAACCTGGAAGCCGCAGAAAGAGAGTATGAGATGCTCAAAGATGGGCCTGATCCTGATGATATCGCCTTGATAAAAGCCCGCATCGCTGCTGCCGAAGCTACCCTTGACCAAACGACTATTACGGCTCCATTTGATAGTGTCATCACTTCAGTAGATCTGCTGCCGGGAGATTTAGTTGCTCCCAACACCCTGGCATTCCGGGTTGATAACCTCAATAATCTACTGGTGGACGTTGGTGTATCTGAAGTGGACATCAATCAGATCGACGTTGGCCAGCCTGTCACCCTCTCTTTTGATGCTGTACTGGGAAAAGAATACCAGGGAGAAGTAATTGAAGTATCTCCTGTTGGGATTCAGCAGCAGGGATTGGTCTCCTTTGATGTGACCATTGAACTGCTTGATGCAGATGAAGACGTTCGACCGGGATTAACCGCAGCGGTGGAGGTGGTTGTCCGGCAGGTGGAAAACGCGCTTTTGGTCCCCAATCGAGCCGTACGCTGGGTAAGAGGAGAGCAAGTGGTTTATCTAGCAGACGCTGGTGAAAATATAAACCCTTCAAATTTAAAAATGGTCCCAGTGACATTGGGTGCATCATCTGATGAATTTAGCGAGTTGATTGATGGAGAGATCAAAGACGGTGACCTGGTTGTTCTTAACCCGCCCAGCATCAGCATATTTGAAGAAATGGAACCTGGGCAAGGTCCTCCCCAGGGATTTGATCCACACTGATCATTGATGTAGGAGACAAAGATGAGCAAATGGGTAGTTGATGCGGAAAATATCACCAAGGTATACCAGATGGGCGAAGTGGAGGTCCACGCTTTACGGGGCATTTCTGTGAAAATCGCCCCGGGTGAGGTGGTGGCAATCATGGGACCTTCCGGCTCGGGAAAGTCCACCTTGATGAACATCATGGGTTGTCTGGACCGACCGACATCTGGAGAGTACAGCCTCAATGGAGAAAGCGTGGCAAACTTATCAGATGACCAGCTGGCTGAGATTCGAAACCGGGGGGTGGGTTTTGTCTTTCAAAGCTTTAACTTGCTGCCTCGAGCAACAGCTTTAGCGAATGTAG
This sequence comes from Chloroflexota bacterium, assembly GCA_030609055.1. Classification (GTDB taxonomy): domain Bacteria; phylum Chloroflexota; class Anaerolineae; order Anaerolineales; family UBA11858; genus B10-G9. Next base: position 30,529 of record JAUWCZ010000009.1, read on the forward strand.
AACTCCCTATGCGTTATGCGGAATTAAACGGTCGGAATCGAAAAGAAGTATCCCGCCAAGCGCTGGAAGCCGTGGGACTAGGCGACCGGATTCGCCACCGTCCGAATGAACTCTCTGGCGGCGAGATGCAGCGTGTTGCCATCGCCCGTGCGCTGGTGAATGATCCAGCCATTATTATGGCTGACGAGCCGACAGGAAACTTGGATTCCAAAGCAGGGGATGAAATCATGAAACTTCTCAGGACCCTCAATGAAGAACGAGGGACGACCCTGATTGTTGTAACCCATGACCCTGAAATCGCTTCGTTGACTGATAGGATCATTTCGCTCCGGGATGGGCGGATTAAGGAGGACAACTAAATGAATTTAGGAGCATCTTTACTGGAAGCCTTAGAAAGCCTCTCCTCCAACAAAGTCCGGACGGCGTTAACCATGCTGGGAATAATCATCGGGGTTGGCGCGGTCATCGCCATGCTAGCCATAGGAACAGGCACTAAACAGGCCATCGTCGGAGAAATTGAAGGCATTGGCACCAACCTATTGTTTGTCGCTACCAATTATGAGGATGTAACAAACCCAGAACCGCTGACCATTCGAGATGCTGAAGCGCTAAATGACCCGGTCTTTGCTCCCTCAGTTGCGGCAGCAGCGCCGATTGTTCAAGGACAAGCTGAGTTGACTTATGCCAGTAATGGCACCACAGCCAGCTTAGTAGGAGTTACCGAGGATTATAGTCGGGTTCAGACTATTGAATTATCGGAAGGTGAATTTTTCAGCTCCACCCAGGTAAATGGCCTGGCATCGGCAGCTATCCTGGGCACCAATGTGGCGGAAGATTTGTTTGAACGTTCTGAGGGTTTGGTAGGTGAGACGGTCAGAGTAAATGGACAGCCATTCCGTGTTGTAGGGATCTTAAAGAAAGAAGGCGGATCCGATTTTGGCTCCAGTACTGATGATCAGATCCTGGTTCCCCTGACCACTGCTCAAGCGAGACTTTTGCCTCGAAGAGAGCATAATCAAGTGGATTTGATTTATGTCTCGGCAATTGACTCGGATTCCGTGAAGTCCGCTGAGGATGAAATCTCCCTCATTCTTCGAGATCGGCATAATTTAAAGTTGGCTGAGGATGATTTTATTATTCTTACCCAGGAATTGTTTCTGGATTTTGCCTCAACTGTCACCGGAGTCTTCACGATCTTTCTCGGAGGAGTGGCAGGGATCAGTTTATTGGTTGGTGGAATCGGGATTATGAATATCATGCTGGTATCCGTCACAGAAAGAACCAAGGAAATCGGCTTAAGAAAAGCAGTGGGTGCGAAGAAACGGGATATTTTGACACAATTCCTGATTGAATCCTCCTTGTTGAGTGTCATAGGAGGAGCTGTGGGGATTGTCTTGGGGTGGATCTTATCATTAGGCGTTGGAAGAATTGCCGCCTCGAGTGATTTCCTTTTAAATCCTGCCATCACTTTGAATGCAGTGTTGTTGGCGACATTGTTCTCCGCTGCAGTCGGCTTGTTTTTTGGGATCTATCCTGCCAACCGGGCAGCCCAACTTGAGCCCATTGAGGCACTTCGGAGTGAGTAATTAAGCCAGGTCTATTTGATAAGGGGTTTTGAGGACCTCGGTTGTTCCAAGAGGCACGATGGAAAGAATTCTGGTTGTTGATGATGACAGAGACATAGTACGCTTGGTTAGTTCTTATCTGGAGAAAGCCGGCTACGAAGTCGTTACAGCCAATGATGGCGAAACGGCTCTTCATGTGCTCCGGAGGGATCAGCCACAGCTGGTGATTTTGGATCTTATGCTTCCGGACAGGGATGGCTGGGATGTGGCCCGCTTAGTTCGCTCTGACCCTACCTTAGCTGCTACACCTATTATTATGCTAACAGCACGAGTCGAAGATAACGAAAAGATTGTTGGCTTGGAAATTGGCGCAGATGATTACATCACAAAACCATTTAATCCTCGTGAGGTTGTAGCACGAGTGAGGGCTTTGCTGCGGCGTAGCCAACTCCAACAGGATATTCCAGCTCCGAACGTATTACAGGTAGGCAAGCTACTTCTTAATGTTGGGAAACGCGAGCTCACGCTGGAAGGAGAGGGTATCGATCTGACACCATCAGAATTTGAGTTGTTGAAAGTGCTGATGAGTAACCCCGGTTTTGTCATCACACGGGATGAATTGGCAGAGAAAGCGCTCGGGTATCGCTCGGGTAGCCTGGGACGAACTCTGGATTCTCATATAAAAAATCTTCGCCGAAAGGTTGATCTCAACCCGGAAAAACTTTCCTTCATCCAGACCGTACATGGAATCGGGTATCGATTAAGGGATCAAGCAACATGAATCAAATGTGGGTGAGAATCAGCCTGACCTATATTGTGATCGCCATCTTCTTGTTTTTGATTCCCTCAGTTGTGTATCTAACCATCCGGGCGGATGAAATTAATCTCAGATATTCGGAGAGTGATGAGATCATCAATAGCTTATCAGCTGATGAAGGACACCAAAGTATATTGTCCAGATTTGTTAACTATCCCCGGATGAGTCTGGTTAATGGCTTGGCAAGGATCCTCTTATCCATATCTATGGTAGGAATCCTGGTAGGGGTTATCAGCAGTCGGGGATTAGCCGCACCGCTGCGCAATTTAGCCCAAGCCGCCCAGGCTATTGGGTCCCAGGACTTATCCCAACGAATTGAGGTTAAAGGTACAGAGGAAGTCAGGGAAGTTGCCATCGCCTTTAATGCCATGGCGGCTGCTCTGGAAGAAGCAGATGGGTTAAGAAATAATATGCTGGCAGACATTGCCCATGAATTGCGGACACCGCTGACCGTGATCCAGGGAAACCTGCGGGCAATCCTCGATGATGTCTATGAGCTGGATAAAGTCGAGGTGGCGCGCCTCTATGATCAAACCAGGCAACTCTCCCGCTTGGTGAATGACTTGCATGACCTGGCTCTCCTTGAGGCTAAACAGTTTTCCTTGGATCTCACAAACTTAAATCTAATCGATGTGGTTCAGGATGTATCTGCAATCTATGCCCCAATTTTTGAAGAGCACGGAGTCAAATTGACTCTTGATCTCCCTGAGACTGTGTCTACTATCCAGGGGGACTGTGCCAGGATTACCCAATGCTTAAATAACCTGCTAAATAACGCCATCCGCCACACGCCCGAAGCGGGAGAAGTCACAATTCGGTTAACTGAAGATGAGAAGCAAGTATCCCTCGCTGTAAAAGATTCCGGCGCTGGTATCACCGCAGAACACCTACCCTATGTTTTTGATCGGTTTTACCGCGTTGATCCGGATCGAAATCGGCGGACAGGGGGGTCAGGATTGGGGCTGGCGATATCACATGCCCTGGTTCTTGCCCACGGGGGAAAGATAAATGCAGCCAGTGAAGGAAAAGATCAAGGAAGTGAGTTTACAATCCAACTTCCCCGCAAAAGTAACAAACTAGAGTTCTGATATCCAACGTCAGCTGCCAGCCATATTCCCCAGCACACAAGCAAATCTAAGGTTGCCTTGTCCCCCCGGTAATGCGCAATTTGTCCTATTGGGGAATATTGGTCCACAGAGATCCAAGGACTTGGCAGCTTTTATTGTTTTTGGTTATAATGATTGTCCCTGGAGTAAAAAATACAGTATATTAATGAAAGGGAGCAGATTTTATTCAAAGGTGTACGTGGATTTACCCTTTCTGTTGGCCGAGCGTGATTGCCTATGGACCACTTATTAATCATAATTCTTGTAGCCCTGGCGCTGATATTTGATTTCCTGAATGGATTCCATGATAGCGCCAATGTGGTGGCGACCATGATTTCCTCCCGGGCAATGACGCCAACTGCTGCGCTGTTGATTGCCAGTGTGGCTAATTTTATTGGTCCCTTTGTTTTTGGAGTGGCGGTTGCAAAAACCATTGGACAGGATGTAGCATCGCCCTATTCAATCTCCATCGCAGTTGTCTTGGCTGCTTTGTTAAGCGCAAGTATTTGGAATCTGATCACCTGGTTTTTTGGGATTCCATCCAGCTCTTCCCACGCCCTAATTGGGGGAATCATCGGTGCGGTATTGGCGGGATCTGGGGTGCAGGCATTAAAAATCGAGGGCTTAGCGCTGGTTGGCTTAGCCCTATTCTTATCACCAGTATTGGGATATTTAATTGGGCAGATCGCCATGCGCATCTGCATGTGGTCTGTCCGCAATGCAACACCTAAGGCCAACTTATTTTTTAAGTACGGACAGATACCCACCGCATTTGCCCTGGCGCTCAGTCATGGAACCAATGATGCCCAAAAAACGATGGGGATCATAACCATGGGTCTGGTTGTGCTTGGGTATCAGAAGGCCTTTATAGTTCCCTGGTGGGTTATCTTAGCCAGCGCGACTGCGATAGCCATCGGCACCGCGGCAGGCGGGTGGCGGATTATCCATACCCTGGGCGGGAAATTTTATAAGATTCGACCCATCCATAGCTTCATCTCCCAACTGTCATCAATGTTCGTTATTATCGGCGCTTCTTTAGTCGGTGGACCAGTGAGTACCACCCATGTGGTCAGCTCGTCAATCCTTGGTGTTGGAGCAGCGCAACGGAAATCACAAGTCCGGTGGGGCGTTATGGGCGATATTTTAATGGCTTGGTTCCTGACTGTACCGGTGTCTGCCGGGATTGCCGCAGGTTTGTATTATCTTGTTGATTACCTCATCCCTTAGGGATTCGGATAAGGATGGGTTCCTGAAATGGAGGATAAAAATGGGTATCTCAGGTGTTTTTAAACGCGGACCTAAAGAAGATAAATTTGTAGGTATGTTGCTTGAGCAAAGCAAGATCACTGTGGAAGGTTTACGTTTACTGGAAAAGTGGCTTGGTAAATCAGAGCTTAAGGACAAAGCTATCGATCAGATGCGGGCGAAGGAGATCGAAGCTGACGAAGTCCGCCGCATCCTGATTGATGAACTGCACAATACCTTTATCACTCCACTGGACCGGGAAGATATCTTTATGCTTTCTCTTTACATTGATGATATCCTGGATTACTGCTACACAACCGTGGAAGAGATGCAGTTGCTCGAAATAGAAGCAGATGAGCATATGATCAATATGATTAAGATGACCAGGGAAGCGACAGAAGAGCTAGAAATGGCATTCCACCGTATTTTTACCAATCCGCGGGTTGCCGGTGAGCATGCTCGTAGGGCAAAAAAACTCGAAAACGAGGTTGAGCATCTTTACCGGGTGGCGATCAGTGAATTGTTCACCAAAGCCAAGGATTTCTCTCCAATGATGGTGATGCTGCGGCGCCGGGAGCTCTACCGTCATGTCTCCAATATGGCGGATCAAGCGGACAAGGCTGCCGATATCCTCGGCATGGTGGTGATGAAGCTGACTTAATTTCTATCTGGAAAATTGATAGATTATAAGAAGAAATTTTACTTCGGTGATCAAGTTTAAGTTTCTGGTGATTGAGATGACACAATATGTTATTCATTCCAAAACAAGGTTCTTCAAGGACGTGACAAATAAATGGTACATTACTAAAAAAACCGTATTTAAGATTCTAATAAGACATAAAAAAGTACCTTGTAACAATAAAATAAGACAAAGACAATTTATTCCGACTTCAGTAAGAGGACAATATGGATATAATAAATAATTTGTTTTCAGAAACAGAATTTTTGAGTGTAGGAGATATTCTTATCAATATTCTGTTTGCGGGCATGATGGCATTTTTGATCAGAACGATATATATTAAATATGGAAATTCGCTG
>JAUWCZ010000012.1 GCA_030609055.1 Chloroflexota bacterium
AGATGGTGCTGCCTGGACTGAGGAAATCGGTTCAGCTATCGCGGAAGCACTAGAGGTGAAACTGTCAGATCGTCATTGGAATGTACTTAAATACGTCCGGCAGGAGTTTGACTCTACTGGTGACCCCCCAACCCTTCGGCGTATCACTCAGCAAACTGATGTCAGTATGAAAGAGATGTACCAATTATTTCCTGGTGGACCAGCGAAAATTGCCGCCAATATTGCAGGACTTAAAAAACCGACCGGTTGTATTTAATAGGTAAAGGAGATTACGATGGCAAAACCTTCCCGAGCCTTACACCAGAGTTCTGGTGTAAATGGTGTGAGGAAACTGGCCCTAATTGGATCCAAAGGGTCATTGGATATGGCTTACCCACCCCTGATTCTGGCAAATGCTGCTCGAATGAGCGGTATTGATGTGGAGATGTTCTTCACTTTCTGGGGATTGGATATCATCACCAAGAAAAAAATGGGAAAACTTACTGTAGCTACAGTAGGCAATCCCAATATGCACCCCTGGTTCGGAATCCCAACCTTATTGGGAGCATTGCCGGGGATGTCGGCTGCTGCTTCCTGGATGATGCGGGGCGAAATTAAAAAATTAGGCTTTCCCCCAGTAGATGAATTTGTGAAGTTGATTATTGATGCTGGTGCCAATGTCTACGGATGCGAGATGTCGATGGACATGATGAAACTCACCCAGGATGATCTGGTAGATGGGGCAACTGTTCTGGGGGCGATGGAGTTCATGGATCTAACCGAGGGAGCACAAATTATTTTTGTGTGATCAACCCCGGCACAAAACCAAAAACAGCCTCGCATTTATCGAGGCTGTTTTTTTATTTCAATGTCGATCGGTACTATTTAGATTCCTCATTCTCCCGTGAGGCTATGTGATATTGACTGGGACTTTCCCCCGGGCGGAATCCGGCTAAAAGGATCAAAGCATTGGTGACGGTTTTCCCTGGATTGCGCCATTTATGTTCCAGGGAAGCAGAAAATAGCAGTGCATCACCGGATTCAAGTAGATAAATCTGGGTTTCCACTTCGTATTCCAGTTCTCCCCGCAAACAGAATACAAATTCATAACCGGAATGTGTCATAGGGAACCTGCCGCTGCTGGTGCCAGTTTCCAAAGTGACCATGGATGGTTCTATTAAGCCTTCGAAACGTTCTCCACCCAAACCTTCCCATAATCCCCGGTAGAGGGGGATGCGATTCCGCTCTGAAGATTTAACAAATACCACTTCCTGTTTTGGGGATGGTTCTTCGAAAAATGCTGTGACAGGGATTTCTAGCGCGCTAGCGATTTTATATAATGTGCTCACGGAGGGGGAAGAAAGCCCCCGTTCTATAACACTTAAAGCATTAGCTGAGAGACCACTTAATCGACCTAATGCCCGAATAGACAAATCTCGTTCTTCACGGAGGGCTCGCAACCGTTCGCTGATATTTACAGAGGCAGCTTCCTGATTGTAGATATCCATATATCCTCATTGGTTTATTGTGATCCTGATTATATCAAATGGCTGAGGGATTCTGCCGGGAAGAATACAATAGAGAAAATAATAAATACCGCAACTTTTATCAAGCTTCCACGTATATCCTGGTAGAGAAACAACATAGAACTGTTCAGGAGATAGAATAATGGCTAACGAATACAAACGACTATATCGCTCGGCAGATGACCGGATGATCGCCGGTGTGTGCGCAGGAATTGCAGAATATTTTGACGTTGATCCTACTTTAATCCGACTTCTATTTGTCTTCGGCTTTTTTGCCTCTGTTAGTGGGTTGCTCTGGGCCTATTTGATCATGATGATTGTTGTTCCGGAATATACCCCTGCAGGGGAGGATGTGGTAACTACTGAAGCGGAAGACGTAGCTCCGAAAAAGAAATAATCATTGCTACTTGTGATAACAGAAAGAGCCCGGTTAATTCCGGGCTCTTTCTGTATCAGGTTAAGCACAGCCAACTGTTATTCAATAAAGATTTCTACATGTTCCTGGTCTTCCTCATCAATCACATCAACAATTTTTCCCTGCATATTTTCAGCCAGCGCTTCCTTTACAGCCTCCATCATTTGAGCGCCTTCCATTTCGGGTGTAAATTGAGCTGCAATGTTTAGCCCTGCATCCACAAGTTTCATGGGCACATTCACATTCACCTTGGTTCTTCCGGATGACATATCCGTCACCCTCACCCGCAGCATTTGTCCTTTAAGTGTTCGTCCAGGCGTCTTTTTGGGTTTTTCACTTCTCTGAGATAAGGCCGTCAAGAGTTGTGACCCTTCTTCTGCAGATATCTTTCCATCATTGATCATTTTCAAGATTTTCATCCGTTCTTCACTGGTAACCATACTATATCTCCTCGTTAGGGAACTCTACCTAACCAATATAGATCTTAACTTGCTCATCATCATTTGAGTCGTTTACATCAATACTTAGTGGTTCTGACAGGGAGCTATCTCCCAAGGCAAGAATGACTTCATCTAAACCAGTAGTATCGAGCTTGGGGATAAAATCTCCAAAGGTGCGTATACTCCATGCAAACAACCTGATTGGTAGCGGCAGGCTGATTGCTATTCGCTCTGGTTTTTCTCCCGGTTTCTGCTGAATACGGAGATGAAGCCAGGGACCTGTCTGGCTGTTCCATCCAAGAACTGCTAAACCAATCCCGAGTAGAAAAGGAATCAAGGAGAAGATAAATCCCAAGCCTATTCCCCTGGCAGACCAGGCCCAGTACATCAACCCTCCACCTGAAACGGTGAGCGCAACACCAATCCAGAAGGGGATGATCCACCATTTCCTCCATTTATTAAAATCATCTAAATTAAGTTGATGATCTGGTTTCTGGAAGACCTCAGGATCATTATCCTCTTCGAGGGTGGCTTTTGCGAGGTAATACTCCTCTTCAAGGTTTTCCTGGGTTTCTCCCAGGGCTTCGATTAAGTTCAGGCCTTCTGCAGCGGTGATCGTTCCCCGCTGAATCATTTCCAATATTTCCAGACGTTCTTTTTCTGCAATCATCGCTTTTTCTTCCCCTCCAATGCTTTTAACAAATCATCGGCTTCTTCAAGGGAGATTTTCTTCTCCTGAAGCATTTCCAGTATCATCAGTCGTTCGCTATCTGATACTGACTGTTTATTGGCTTCCATTGAAAGAAATTGGTTCAGGTCAAACTGCTTGGCTTTTCTTTTCATTTCTTGAGCTTTCCGTTGAGCCTTGGCAATTTTCTTCTCAATCTTTGCCCCTGCTTTTACAGCCGCCATTTCCGCTTTTTGAGCTGCCACAAGACTGCTCTCTTCGATTTGGGTTAATATCTGCTTCAAGTTATCTTCAGATAAACCAACAGAATCCAGCGAATCAGATAAACCGGATAAAGAATCCCGCAGATCCACTTCTAATTGGTTGAGATGAGTCCTGATCTGCTCAGCAGTCTGGGAGGAGAAATCAACCGCTATACTCTCTAATTCTTCAGCATTTATCTTGAGTCCTGATAACCAGTTGAATTTGTCACTTGAGATAAACACTTTCCCTCCGGCTGAAAGCAGGATTGCTGGACCTCCTTCCCCAATTTGAAGCTTATGTTCCTTTTCTTTAACTTTTTCGTCGATACTTCCAAACATCACAGTTATTTCACTTTTCCCGCTTTTTATGGAGAGATCAGCATTGCTGTCTTCCGGAACGGTAACTGACAGATCGCCACCAACTTCAATCCTATTTGCCTGCCAGGGAACGGGGGAAATATTTACCTGTCCATCTCCTCCTGACTTCGCATCAATTCCGCCGGTCACTTTTCCGATCTGGATATCCCCCCCAACTTTCTTGAGAGAAAGTTGCCCTATCACGGTATCAATTAGGCAGTCATTGCCAACTTTATCGATCACCAAATCATCCTGGATACGCTTGGCAAACACATCACCACCGACAGATTTAACTGTAGAAAGACTGACATCACTTAATGTCAGATCTCTACCTACTTTAGAAACCTCTACGGGGCTTCCGATATCTTTGATAACCAAATCCCCCCCTATGGACTCGATTATGACCGGCAAGTGATGGGGTAGATGGACAATACCATCATTTGGGAAGGTGATTTCAATTCGGTCTTTTTCCTTTTTGATTTCGTCCTGATTTACAGGATCTTTTATACGGATTTCCTCACGGTTCCAACCCGTCAGGTACAGGCTACCGCCTACCTTTGGTATAACCAGTTGGGAAAATTCTTCCATAGGGATAGTGTGTTGTGCCATCTTATTTCTCCTCTTCTTTTAACTGCTTGATGGCATCTTCATAACTGATTTTCCCGGCATCAAGGTCATTAAGGATGTTCTGGCGTTCTTCTTCAGACAACGTTGGAAATTCCTCTTCGCCGCCAGGTTCGTAGCCCAACGCACGGATAACATCGTGCAGTAGTTTTCGTATCGTGGGGTAGGAGTATCCAAGTTCCTTTTCCATGTGGGTAATTTTGCCTTCCAATCGCACAAAAGTTTCTACAAAATCCATTTGCTTTGGCGTCAATTGCGAAAAGGTGCGGGATGAAAACCTGCCTTCAATGGATGTATTACAATCCCGGCAATTGATTCGAGTTACAACTACTTCTCCACCGCAAATGGGACATTGTGAGGGTAAAGCATGCATGATTTGATCTCCTTTTAGACTGGCTGTGATTGTGTTTGATAGCGGTTGATGATCTGGTGACCTAAGTCGATTAACAATCTACCGATGGCGGTGAATACCCTGGTGGACCATGGATTCGATTTTTTGAGAGATAATACCAGCCGGTATGCCGCTGCCTGCTGATGGAGCTCTCTTTGCCGCATGTTGAATTCCTGCATAGTGATCGGAAACATAACTACCTCCTGCTTTTTTTTATGAACAATACTTACAGTATATCAAAAATTTTTAGTTTGTCAAGTAAAAATATAAGAAAAATTAATAAAGATATTAAAAATATGAATATCTGACGTTAAAACTCCTCCCGGGGAGACTAGAAAATCGCTATTCCCCGTTAATAATTTAGCTCGATTTTTCATCAGCAGGAAGAAAAACTACTAGAATTAATCAGATCTGTGGGGGGAGAAGGGAAGAATTTAAGGTGAAAGCTTCCGGGCGCTGAGCAAACTTTTTTCTTCTGCATCAACGCTAGCAATCACGGTCTCTGAAAATCGGGTTAAGGTTCCCCGATATTCAGTCGATCCAGAATGAGCGATCCAGCCATCCAAATTAAATGGAATGATGCCAGAGGCAGGAATCCATTCCCCGTTGAATTTTCGGGCAATATGGATGTGGGAGCCGGTGCTTTCTCCGCCTTCACAGGAGGGATGGCCAAGATAATCTCCAGCTTCAACTAAATCTCCCGCCTCCGCTTTATTCTGGGTGCCCAGGTGAAGATATAAAAGCACCCAGCCAGTATGAGGATCTCTATCACCATCCAGATCCAGTTCAATTAAACCTGGTTCTGATTTAGCGATAATCCCGGACGCTGCAGCCACTGCCCATTCACTGGTAATTTCACATCCACCAGCTTCGCTCGGAGGGGCAAAATCCAGTGCTGCCCAGGGATCTCCCTGCCCCCATCCTGTATGAGGACCGCCTGTAAATGCCCAGGTTTTTCCACCTTCAAATGGGAGTAGGAGTGGTGGCTGCCGTAAACTACCTGGAATATGGGGTTTGCAGGTCCAGGGATCCCCAAAGTACGTTTGATAGGTTTTCAGGAAACCAGTAGGGCTGATAGTTTGATCATACACCTCTTTAGGTTCCAACCGCGAGAAGTAATACTGAAGAGCAACAGTGGCTGCATTTTGCCAGGGATCTGGATGCTCAATGGTTTGATCCAGGTATTCCAGTGTATCAAGATGGTTGGTCAACCAACCGTAATACCCTTGGTTCAGCGTATTTGCAGCCCATACCAACTGGATGTACAGACCATGGTAGCCGGTATTAATATAACCCAATGGATAAGCCTCTAAATTATCAGGAGGGAGGGGGCTGCTTAAGGCGCCGGTTTGGTATTCCAGAACAGCCAGCAGTACCCGGGGACTGATGCTGAACCTTGAAGAAATATAATTGACAATCTCTGCCCCACTGCGCTGTTCATCTGCCGCAAATTGCTCGTAATCTTTAAACCAACCGGGTTGAGACTCCACAAATTCTGTCACATCAAACCCAATTTGAGCAGGACCATTTACAAAGGTACAATTCGGAAGGATCTGAAATTGGGACCCCCACAGCGCTTCATAGTATATGGGGATTCTCATTGGCAATTCTGGGGGTAGTGTTGTGGCGTCTTTTGGGATGATAGGGTTTTCTGCTAAGATCTCATCAATTGAGGTATTAAACCTGTAAGCAAGGTTAGGCAGCGTATCACCAGCTGCAGCAGTATAGTCCACTAATTCTCCAGGAGAATATACGGGGCGCTCTGAAACTGAAGACTGCGCTGGGGGAAGGGTTTGTGTCACCGTGAGAAAAGGATATCTATCCGGGTCCTGGATCTGGGGAATGCAGGCAGAGAGCAGAATACCCAGGATTAATAAACCCTGAAGCAGAAATCTACCATGATTTCGAAATAGACCTTTAAAGCGGGGCATAGGTTTTCTATTTTACCGCGAAATCTGGCTGCCTGGAGCACTAAACGAGCTGGCTGAAACCACCCCTTTTCCCGATTTGGTGAGACTTCCTTTATAAGGAACAGCGCCCTTGTGCACCCTCCATCCACTTAACACAAATGGAATCGGTCCATCGGCAGTCATCCACTCCCCATTGTATTTCCGGGCTATATGGACATGAGTACCGGTGGAAATGCCACCTTCACAGGATGGATGACCCAATTTGTCTCCAATATTAACCTCATCACCAGCATTAACAAGCCTTCCATCAGTAGCGATATGGAGATATAAAAGTACCCATCCGGAGTGTTCATTGTTGTTGTAATCCAAATTAATTACAATAACGCCATCCTGGGCACGAACTACCAATCCGGGCGCAGAAGCAGTTACATAGGCAAAGGATCGGGAACACTCACCTCCAAAACCGGATGGGGCAAAATCAATAGCAGACCATGATCCTTCCCGTTCCCAGGCCCCGTGGGGCCCCCCAGTATAATTCCAGACAGTGCCTGGTGTAAAGGGAAGTTCAAGTGAGGGTTGGATTAAATCGTGGGAGAAAAGGGGTTCGTATTGCGAGCGGTTTTCAGGAGATCCAAACATATCTTCATATCTTGTGATAAAACCTGTATCATCATCCAGTGCCTGAATCCATTCATCGCTTTCATAAATCTGCGAGAAATAATACTGCAATGCGACTGTCCCGGCATTCAGACCGGGTTCAATCCGGGCGGTTACATCACTGGCGGGATTTTGGGAATTTTCTAGTACAATTTCTGTTAATCTTCCTTCTCGCCAGCCATAATAGCCTATCGAGAGTTGGTTTACTGCCCAGCGAAGTTGATGAACAAGTCCATCATCATCGTAATCAATGTGACCCATGGGGTATTTCAACTGGGCAAGGTTCTGCGGTTGACCAAACACCCAGTGGCTTTGATATTCCAACAGCGCCAGCAATAGAAAGGGATTGATGGAATTATTTTGTGCTATTTGTTTTACAATCTCTCCCCCGTTTGTCAACAAAGTATGTTCGTATTCTCGCGGTTGACTCAAATAACCCCCGGCCTGCTCCACGAAACTGACTACATCGGTGGGGAAATCGGAGTCCGTGATTGCCCTTGAATAAACAAACTCACTGTCGGGCAGTAAATGTTCACTTGCTGTGGTGTTTATCAATACCTGGGGGATCACCAGCAGGGTTCCGGGATTGATGAAAGAGGTTTCTGGCAATGTGACATTGGATTGAATCTGGTCTTTTCCGACTCCAAAATGAGTTGCAACGACAGACAGCGTATCTCCAGCCTGGGCATGGTAAACAATCGGATCTCGCTGGACATTGGGGGTAGGCACTAATGTCTCGGTGGGAGGAATGAACACCGTTGGTGTCGGGATAAAATCGTTTGTGGGGGTTGCTGAACTCTGGAGGTTTGGCTCATGAGTTGGCGAAAGATCCGCCAAGGGTGTCTCCGGGGTTGCTGTATAGCCTACCGGAGGTATAAAGATAGGAGGAGGTTTATAGTATAAACTGCATCCCGTAAGGGAGAGTATCAGCAGGGATAAAAATATCCGTTTCACTATATCTTACCGTTGAATGTGATTGTAATCCGTAACTGTCTTTTCAGCCCAGATTACTTGATCGCCGTGAACCATGCTGCCCTGATAAGGCCATCCTGAACCCTGAGAGATCCAACCGTCCATATTAAATGGGATGTCCTGATCAGCAGGTATCCATTCCCCATTGTATTGCCGGGCTATATGGAGGTGTGTGCCAGTGGAGATACCCCCTTCACAGGAAGGGTGCCCGATCCGGTCGCCGGCTCTTAAGAGTGTTCCAATCGCTACTCGGTCCCGATTTTCGATATGTATATACAGAATTGACCACCCGGTCTGTCCATATGGATCTCCATCCAGACTTTGAACAACAAATCCATGATCAGACCGGACTACCAAACCGTCTGCGGATGCTACCACCCATTCATTGCTGGTGCTGCACCCAACTTCACCTGGTGGTGGTACAAAATCGAGTGCTGCCCAGGCAGATCCAGTGTCCCAACCACCGTGTGGTCCTCCTGAGAATAACCAGCTTATACCGTCCTCGAAAGGAAGTTGAAGCTCTGGTTGGGTTACCCCGTCAGGAACAAGAGGTGTAAATGTGTAATCAAAGGGATAACCAAACAAACTAGTATAAGTGGAACTGAATCCCTCTTCCGATACAGCATTTAACCATTTCTGATAGGGAAGGAGGCGGGAAAACAAATGCTGAACTCCGGCTGTTCCAGAATTGATAGTGGCATTGATGGGCACGTTGATACCATCTGTTAGCGTCCAGGTACCGATCCCCTTAACATTCCAGAGGTAATATCCCCGATTTAACTCGTTAGCTGCCCAGGCTAATTGCTGATATAACCCCTCTCTACCAGCTTCATTAAGGTTTAATGGATAAGGATTATCCTTCTCTCTCCGGGTTGTTATCCAATGACTTTGATATTCAATCAGGGCGATCAGCAGGCGCGGATTAACCGAATAATCCGCGGAAATCCGTTGAACGATTTCGGATCCGGTTTGTAGTTCACCGTCTACCTCTTCCTGATAATCTTTTAAGTACCCTGGTTGGTTGCTGATAAACGAGTCTATCTGAAAACGGACTGTATATGGGCTATATACTAATTCAGAATCGGGAATTATTTTGAATTCCGGTCCTGGATCTCTGACTTCAGGCGCTGGAAGCAGCAGCAGCTGCCCGGAATAAATCAGACTAGGGTTAGAAATTTGATTGGAATCAATAATGTGTTGGGGAAGCAGATTATACTGGTAAGCGATAGATTTTAAGGTATCGCCCCACAGGACAGTATAGATTATGTCCTCTGTCCGTAGGGTTGGAAGAGGTTTCGGAGCGTTGGGAGTGGGGGTATAAATCGGTTGATCTGGAATCCTGGTTGGTGGCGTATACGGATCGGCGGTTGCCTGCGAATCCGGGGTTGATTGCACTTTGGAAAAATTTATATAAGGTGCTGTATGGGCTTGCCTGGTACAGGCACTGACCAAAAGGATCAGTAGACTGAGGAAGAATCGCTTTGAAGTAGCCATATCACTGGGTACATTTTACCTTTAAGTGGGGGTTAACCAGCCATAAAAACAGCTGCTGTATTAAGATTGCAAGAAAGATGCCAACTTATGCACCTCTCAAGGGACTCCATTCGGGGAAGGCAGGCAGAGTTTCCCTTCAGTCAAGATATGTTAACAACAAAAAATGATCATAATTCTTGCCCGGAAAACTAAAAATTGTGCTTTACTGAAAACAGGGTTTCGTTTATGATTAGGAATATTATCTTGATCTGAATCGGTGCACAGATCCTATAGGGGAGGTACCCGCCAGCAATGAAAGTATTGATCATGTCTGACATCCATGGAAATCGCACAGCACTTGAAGCAGTTATCGTAACAGCTGGCGCAGTAGATGCAGTATGGTGTTTAGGCGATATCATTGGCTACGGTCCTGATCCAAATGATTGTGTTTCGATTATCCGTGATCTCCCAAACCTGGTTTGCCTACGGGGGAATCATGATAGCGCTGTAATCGGGCTAACAGAAAAGACTAGATTTAACCATTCAGCTCAAGAAGTGCTGGAATGGACTGATGATCAACTCAATCCAATTCACCGACAGTATTTATTAGAGCTCTCTCCCCAGGTTGTGATTGATGATGTAACCCTGGCGCATGGAAGCCCCCGGGACCCGGTTTGGGAATATATCATGGATGTCTACACGGCAACAGCCAATTTTGATTATTTCTCCACCCCGTATTGTTTTGTGGGGCACTCACATCTTCCCGTGATGTATTATATGAAAAATGGGAAAGAATTGGCAGCCGTAAATTTTGTATATCCAGGAGAAGAGGCCCGGTTGCCTGAAAAAACCATTATTAATCCTGGCTCGGTAGGTCAGCCAAGGGACCATGATCCCAGGGCAGCCTATACTATATTTGATACTGTTGAAAAAACTTGGGGACAATACCGGGTAGCATACGATGTTGCGGAAGTCCAGGACAGGATGACGAAGGCTGGTTTACCGGTTGAATACATACAGAGGTTAGATTTGGGTTGGTAGGGAACTTTTTTCTCCACTTGAACGTCATTAGGGTGAAAAGTGTACCTAAAAAGGAGAAATAACGATGAGAAATAAAATAATCATCTTGTCCATTCTGGTCATCCTTCTATCTTCCTGTGCCGGTGGTTTTTCCAGATATGATTCGGTGGAACAATCAGTTCCCATGGCAAAAGGAGTGGATTTTGCTGTTGAGTCATACCCCGCCGAGGTTGAAAGTGCCATAGCTCCTGCTTCCTACGCTGATGAGGAATTCCGGACCGCTAGGATTTCCCGGATGGTTATAAAGAATGCTTCTTTATCAATTGTTGTGGAAGAACCGGGAGCTACCATGGATGCTATCAGCGACCTAGCTTCTGAAATGGGGGGATTTGTGGTTTCCTCCAACCTGTATCGGATCCAATTGGATGGCGGACTGGAAGTACCCCAAGCCAATATTACTATCCGTGTGCCAGTAGAAAAATTGGATCAAGTCCTGGAAGAAATCAAATCAGGCGCCGGTCAGATTCTGAATGAGAATATCTCTGGCCAGGATGTAACACAGGAATACACAGATCTGGAATCCAGATTAAGAAATCTGGAGAATGCTGAGCAGCAGTTGACGAGTATCATGGAGGAGGCGTATAAGACTGAAGACGTATTAAGTGTCTATAACCGCTTGGTTGAAGTCCAGGAACAAATTGAACTGATTAAAGGTCAAATGCAGTATTATGAGCAATCTGCCGCTTTATCGGCCATCTCTGTAAACATTCAGGCAAATGAGGCAGTGCAGCCTCTAAAGATTGGAAATTGGCAGCCGGTGGGCGTGGCGAAGCGGGCTATCCAGGCGTTGATTAATACACTTAAAGTTTTTGCCAACATTTTCATCTACCTCGTGTTGCTCGTACTTCCGGTTACGTTGATCCTGTATTTCCCTGGTCGCTGGATTTGGAATGGGCTTAAACGCTTATTTGCCAGAAGGAAAAAGAAAAAGACCCAGGAAAAAGAGACGGAGGAAAAGAAAAATTAGACTCCTCCGAAGAAACTGAGGAAAAGTCTGATTTCTAGAGTAGAAATCAGACTTTTTATTACTGGATAGAATCCTGTATAATTTATCAAGATGGTAAGCTTACGGAAGGCAACAAAAGAACTGATTGGAGTAACTCTCAATCCTTTCCAATTATCCCTCCTAGATAAGTATCTTATGGAGCTGGATGAATGGAATGATCGCTATAATCTAACTGCTATCCATGAACCGGAAAAGATCCGGGTGAAGCATTTTTTGGATTCCTTCAGTCCTTACTTAGTTATAAAAAATACACCCGCAAAACGATTGATAGATATAGGCACTGGTGCAGGTTTTCCAGGCATTCCCTTAAAAATTCTCCTGCCGGATACTGAAGTGATCTTAGTGGATTCGATCAACAAAAAAACCGAGTTTTGTCAGCATATCATAAACAGCCTGGGTTTAAATGGAATTCATGTTATCCAGGACCGGGTCGAGCGCCTTGCCCGGGATACGGAATTTAGAGAAAAATTCGACTGGGCAGTAGCACGGGCAGTCGCCAAACTGCCCACCCTCAGTGAATATATGCTCCCGTTTGTCAAAATCGGAGGCAGCATGCTGGCGATGAAAGGAGATCAGGGACCCTCTGAAGCACAAACGGCTCATCAAGCAGTTAGTATGTTGGGGGGGGAGCTTACTCAGATAAAAAGATTAACCCTGCCTGGAGTGACTGAAGACAGATTCTTAATCACAATAGAAAAGAAAGCCTCGACACCTGAGAAGTATCCCAGGCGTGTGGGTGTGCCCGGAAAAAAACCCCTCTGATTAACCAGCTAGCTGTCCGTTGTGTATGAACCACTTGACTGCTGACCGCTGAAAATCATCAGAAAATAAACCCAGATCAGTTGTTGTCAACAGAGCTTGTTCGGTATTCGCCAACCGTTCCAGTAAATCTTGGCGGCGGAAATCGTCCAACTCAGCCAGTACTTCATCAAGAAGTAATACCGGCCAGTGGCCGGTATTTTCTTTTAACCAGGCTACTTCTGCTAGTTTTATCGCTATCATAGTAGTCCGCAATTGCCCCCTGGATCCAAAACTGCCCAAATTAACTCCATTGCTAATGAATTGCAGATCATCCCTATGAGGTCCAAGCGTGGTCACACCACGGTTAATATCATCCATCCGCCTGGAATGGAGTTTTTCCCGAAACCCTTCCTGAATATCAGGTAATCCAATACTAGACCGATCTACTGGATTATCCAGCGGCAGTTCAATCTGCCCAGGAGGGGAAGGCATCGGCTCATAGGAGGGCAAATAGTTTAACCGGAGGATCTCTTCCCCCTTGGTGAGTTCCTGATGTATAGAGGCTGCTAAGAGACCTAGATCTCGAATGGCCTGTATTCGCGCATGCATAAGATATGAACCGGCCTGGGTGATTTTTTCATCCCAATAGGACAATTGATCCAAGTCTCCAGAACGCTCACTAAGCTGTTTAAGTAAGGCATTTCGCTGTGTGAGAGCTTTATTAAAATCCGAAAGGGACTCTGTATACTGTGGATCCACCTGAGAGAGAGCAAGGTTGAGATAATGCCGGCGAAGCTGCGGAGGTCCAGTAGCAATTTGCAGCATGTGAGGGAGGAATAAAACCGCGTTAAAATGTCCGATGATGGAATTAATCTTTTGCTGATTCCCATCCAATAGAACTTCCTTCCGAATACTGGAGTTCCCGTTAGACAGTTTATCCCGGATAATACGGATCTCCAGTGTATGGTTGGTTTTCCCCTTCTGATATTCCGCCACAATTCTGCACACCGCCAGATCGTTTTGCAGGGCGGAAAAGTTGATTAATTCGGATAATGAGGAAGCTTGAAAAGAGTCTAAAGCTGCAAGATAATAAACCGCCTCTAGAAGACTGGTTTTTCCTTGGGCGTTATCTCCGACTAAAATGAGTGCATTTTTGGGAATGTCCTGGTCAAACCGGGAGAATATTCGAAAATCTGTCAGGGATAGGTGTGAGAGATACATGAGGGTTACACAGGATTGTATTCCTCATCTGCTTCCCAGACCTCGATTGCACGGTCTGAATAGAGGATGCCGTTGATGTGATCGATTTCGTGCTGGAAAATCCGTGCTGCCCAACCCTGCAGGCTCATTTTTAGCGGTTCACCGTTGCGGTCCTGTCCTTCAACAACCACTTCCTCAGAGCGGTCAACTTCTCCCATTAATCCCGGAATAGACAAACACCCTTCCGCTCCGGTTACCATTTGCTGCGAGAAGCGGGTAATTTTAGGATTGATTGTGACATACAGTTTTGGAGGGATCTCCTCATCCTCTTCGCTTCCAAACTCGACCAAGATCACCTGTTTGGAAACATTGAGCTGCGGCGCTGCCAAGCCCGATCCTGATTCCTCATGCAATGTATCAATCATGTCCTCGATCAACTGTTGGAGTTCGGGACCAAAATCCGTGACTTTTTCAGCTTTTTTTCTTAAAGTTGGATGAGGGACAATTATAATTTCACGCGTTGCCATTGTAAACTGCTCCAGTGTATTACCAGTAATTAGGTTTCAGGAATCCTCAGGATCAGGATCAGTGTGTTCTTCAGAGCTTTCTTCGTGATAAGCCGCTAAAAATTCTACCATATCATCCCGACGACGTTGTGCATCTTCCAGTTCATTTTGTTTTACTATAGCGTTATACCGTTCAAACAATTCATTCTGGACAGATATCGGATGGGCAACGTATTCAAAATCCAATTGGATATCACCAACATTGATCGCGACTGTACCAAAATCAAACAACCTTTGCAGAATATTCTCCCTTTTATAATCAAGACTAAGAACATTTTCCAGCAGTGCAGATCGTTTGGTTTCCCGGCCAAATGGTTTTCGGTCTAAATCTATAATGTATTTGTCTGTGATTTGAAAGCGGTCATTTGCCCAATCTGCAAACACATAACCGAGAGCTGCCAGGTTCAGCGCGAGCAGAAGTGTGATCCACATCAGGGAAGGATAGAGTAGGAGATCGACCAACCGAGCGAAAAAGGAGATCACAAGTCCGGCAAAGGTCAGCCAGAGCCACCAGGAATTCCTGAATAGAATAAATTTATGTTTCCGGTAGGTGATTACTCCGTTTAATTCGTACCTGGCACGAAAGAGATTAAAAAACTCCTGGAGAGGTGTGATAGTTTCTGTTATTTGAAGACCATCTTCCATGTCTAAGTCGGTAATCTCAGATTCAGTTTCTGGCGAGGTTGTGGATCCAGCTAAACCCAGCCGGTTGCGAATTGTTTCTCCAATGTTGGCTGTTTCTGTTCTTTGGGCTCTCGTTTTTGCAATCTCCTGAGCTTCGGATATCAGATCCAGCAAGAGATCTGGGTGAGCTGTGTTACGCATCGGGATATTCCCTGTATAGGTACGGATAATGACATCCCCATACCCTAAGATCCGCTGAATCTGGTTGGTGGAAATGGTTGCAGACAAAATTTTCTGCAAAGGCACTTCTCGCCGCTGATCGTGGAGCCAGATAACTTTTTCAACCCAAGCTGCCCGTTCTGTGGTGACGATGTAAAAATCATTTCGCCAGTCAAGCCACAACCATAAACTCCACAAGCTGAAGATCAGTGAAGTGACGAGCAGGAAAATTCCCAAATTCAAATTTAGGAGTACCGCGCCGACTCCTGTAAAGAGGAGAAATACCACTGGAAGCACGAGCTGGGAATAAAAAATGTTAATATGTTTTCGATCAATAAACCGGATTGTCTCCCCCTTGCTGATCCAGGGAAAAGTGGTTTTTTCGAGAATAGCGGCACTTTTTTTCATTGCGGAAATTCTAGACTTTATGGATGGGTAGGCAGACAGGATAGCCATAAATCCGCGCTTATTGATCGCCAGGATTAATGATTTTTCCCGCGCTTGGGCTTTTTCACTCCGGAGTCCATTCTTTAGTAAAGCTCTTTCTCCAAAATGGCCGTTGGCTTTTATCACGGTTTCGTTCTGATTTTCATCTATAAGAAGGATCTGACCGGACATGATGAGAAAGAAATTCCTTCCCGGGAAGCCAGAACGATAGAGCACTTCTCCTTCTTCCAGAGTAATAGGTTTAAATAGCGGCAAGATCTGCCCCAATTCCTCATCGGTCAGATACTTTAATAAATAATGCTCGTGGAGAAATGAATATATTGTTTTGATATCCATAGCACTCTAAAAGTAGATTTTAACACAACTCAAGTATTCAATCGGTTGTTCCCTAACCCTAACCCAGGACGTCAAAGGGATTAAAACCTCCCCCACTTGATTCCAGGAGATGATCCTGTCGATCAAGCTTATCGGTGATAGAATATGGTACGTTCAAAGCCCCACATATTAAGGAGCAAGAAGTATGCCCATTAATTTTGGCACTGATGGTTGGCGGGCAGTCATTTCAGACACATTCACCTTCCATAATCTCCGCTTGGTCACGCAGGCAATCGCAGATGCCATTCATTCCGGTCACTGGCACAATAAATCTAGTAAGAATGGCGATCCGGATCCGAACCGGATTGTGGTAGGGTTTGATACCAGGTTTTTATCAGATCGCTATGCTAGGGATGTCGCCCGAGTGATGGCAGCCAATGGTTACACAGTCTATATTGCCCAGGCAGACGCGTCAACTCCGTCTATTTCCTATGCGGTAAAAAACCTGAATGCAATTGGTGGCATCGTTATCACGGCATCACATAATGCTCCCCGATATAACGGTGTTAAGTTAAAGGCTGCCAACGGGTGTTCAGCCTCATCGGAGCAATCCCGTCGGGTGGAAATCTACCTAAATGACAACCAGGAACGGGGACGGGGGCCTAATCTGATGGAATGGGACCAGGCTGTTGCAGACGGATTGATTATTAGTTTTAACCCTGTCCCGGATTATTATCATCACCTGAGAAATCTAATCGATTTTGATGCGATTTCCACCAACCCACCTCAGGTTGTGGTGGATTCCATGCATGGATCCGGCCGGGGCATGATTAAGGGTATCCTTACCGGGACGGGTTGCGAAGTCAAAGAAATCCGGGGTGAAATGAACCCGGGATTTGGCGGAGCACATCCTGAACCAATAGGCTCTCATTTAGGAGCTTTGGCAGGAGCAATCAGCACTGGTATGGGTAAC
This sequence comes from Chloroflexota bacterium, assembly GCA_030609055.1. Taxonomy (GTDB): domain Bacteria; phylum Chloroflexota; class Anaerolineae; order Anaerolineales; family UBA11858; genus B10-G9. The sequence goes on from JAUWCZ010000012.1 coordinate 16,846, forward strand.
CTGGGATTAGCATTGGATGGCGACGGCGACCGGATAGGTGCCATGGATGAAAGAGGAAATTTTGTGGATCCCCACAAAATCATGGCGCTGGCTTTCAGGTACCTGGTTGAAGAAAGGGGCTGGAAGGGACCCGCAGTCAGAACCGTGTCCACTACTCGGATGATCGACCGCCTGGCTGAAAAATTCAACCTTCAAGTTTACGAAACACCAGTAGGTTTTAATCACATAGCAGATTACATGATCTCGGAAGATATTTTGATTGGTGGAGAGGAATCCGGAGGGATCTCCTTCCGAGGAAATATTCCTGAAGGCGACGGCGTCCTGATGGGTTTGCTCTTGATTGAGATGGTGTCGGTTTATCACAAATCCCTCCATACATTGGTGAAGGAACTGCTCGACGAGGTTGGCCCTGCGTTTTATGAAAGGAAAGACCAGCGATTAAAATACCCTATCCAGAAGAAACAGATGGTGGGATATTTGCTGGACAATCAACCAAAGGTTATCGGGGGGGTAAAAGTGGCTGACTTGTTGACGGTAGATGGCGTGAAATACATCCTGGCTGATGATTCCTGGTTGCTGATCCGACCATCAGGTACGGAACCTGTCTTAAGAGTCTATGCCGAGGGGAGGAGTGAAGAAATGGTGCAAGCGCTGTTAGCCTATGGGGAAGAAGTCGCTGAAAGCATCCCGTAAAATCAGATCTTTCCTTAAACCAAACAACCACAGCGGGAAGAGTACTATTGCTGTGGTTGTCTTTTTAACAATTTGAGATGACAGGATTCTACCGCAGAGTTCCTAGGTTGAGGATGCACGTAAACGGCGACTGAGAATGATGACTACTACTAAGACACCCGCAATTAATAATAATCCCGGGACTCCAAACTCATCCGCAAACCCTGTATCAGGAAGAGCGGTAGAAGTTGGAATTGGCGTGCCGTCTTCACCCCCACCTGCTGCCTGCTGAGTCAACAGGGCTGATACAGTGGCAGTTTCAGGATCCAGTGAGACTGGTTCCGGAGTGTTGGTGGGTGCCAAAACGGGAGTGGAAGTATTAGTTGGAGTCGGTGTTGAGGTCTTAGTAGGCGTATTTGTAGCGGTGAAGGTTGGCGTCAGTGTAATTTGCCTTGCTACCGCAGTAAGTTGACTTTCTTCGGCAACAGCTGTATTGGTTGCATTGATCGCTGCTACTTGGGTTTGTTGTCCTGTGTCACGACCGGGCAGGATAACAACTGCGTAAGCAGCAATAGCGAGTAATGCCAGCAGAAGGATTCCTCCCAAGATTCCGGCGACAACCACAAAGGTCCGGCTGGATCCCCTGCTGGTAGTTACTGTTTCATCAGAATCCAAATCCTCAAATTCCAGATCATCAAAATCATCCATACTCATAGTTCTCTCTCCTCAATCTACCCTGTCATGTCTCTAGCAAAATGGCATTTCCTGCTACTCTTTGATAATCTCAAGGTTACTAAGAGGTACCACAGCACGAGTTTCAAGGCCATAGGATACCTCAGCTGTCCGGGCGGCTATACCGCTTGGTAAAACCTGTTTTCTGGGATGAATTGTTTCGATGGTCCCGATTTGAGGTGCATGGGGTCCACTCACAATTATTACTTTTTTCCCCGTAGAGATGGTTTCCGACTCAACGGGTAAATCAGGTTCTGATTTGGTGGGATGGGAAATAATCAACTCGGGATATTTTCCCAAAAATGGATCATAAGTCTGGGCGTTTAAGGAAACATTTCTTTCCTTATTCGCACCCAGTATTCCATCTGCAGCACTGTTCATCGGTGTAGATCCAAATCCATCGATAACCAGGATAGGATAATCCATGGAATTTGCGACCGGTATCAATTCTGAAGTTATGCTTCCCAAAACCAGCCCTTTAATTGGAATATTGGCAGCAATTTCCAGCACTTCCGCAGATTTACAGAATCCAGCCGCCAAGATCGCTCCCCGGTATCCAATGTTTAGTTGTTCTGGCACCAATTCCTGGAGAAGTTGATTGCTGACCGGTTGAATGACACCGTAGGTGATCTTGCCATTACCCCAAATACCCTGGATCAGAGCCCCCCGAGTTTCGATGATCGCGCCCCGCTCAGGGATGATATTGGTCACCGTTCCTTCTATACCTGCTTGCAGTTCAAACGTTTGGGCGGAGATCTCGAAAAGAACTTTCCCTTCACCGGCTATTTTTACATATCCCGATTTCGGAGCACGAATAACCCGCTGGAATAAACCAACCGGACCGGCAATCACATCTCCTTCGGAAAGTTCATCCCCGGCTTGACGTTGAAGCAGTTCATCTGCCCTGGCTGGGGAAACATTTAGCCCCTGAGCGATTTCCAGCATGATATACCGTGGCGTTCGCGGCGCCACCACGATCACATCCGTGGGAGATACTTTCTGCATCCGGCGGACAATCACATGCCCCACAACTGGCAGGACGCGCTCCCGTCTGATATTCGTTAGTGAATGGATGTGCCTTACTTTACTTAACATGATTTCACGTTATTATAGTCCAGTATTATCCAGTCTGGATTTTTTATTCATACTTGTGTAATGATTTAATCCAAGTTTCATTCCTTTTCCAGTTCTTCTCCTGATCCTGGGAAAAGCGTAGCGGACGACCCCGGGCATCAATTATGATGCCTAATGATCCTCCCACAGCATTTACTTTTCCGCTTTTACCAGGTCCTCCCATCCCGACATCAAACCGATGTAGAGGACGCAGGTGGAGGGATACCTTCTCTCCTATTTCGATTGGAAGAACTGTCAATGATCCAAATTTTATCTCGCGTGTAAAGGTTCTTCCATCTTCCCGATTTACCCGGATGCGCAGAATTGGCGTTCCAGGCCTGGCATATCCAACAGGTGCAATAATTGTGCCTAAATTCAGGAATGTGTTTGTTTCTATAACTTGTACGGTTAATAAGGGATTGATTTCGCTAACCGCTCCCAAACCAGGTAACAATCCATTCTGATCCAGTGCCAGGGTTGTTACACCAGTAGGCTGCATGCCATCCAGGAGAATCGACAAGCTATGAGACCGGGAAGGGGCATGGGTCAGAATTCGGCCCGATCCAATAATAGGTTCAAATGGTGGGAGCAGTGAGCTGGTAAAAGCTGAACGTCTATGTAAGCTGGGAACAGTTTTTTCAGAGGCAATTCTTAATGCTTGTTTGGCAAGGGCAAATTCAATTTCTAGGTGGTCAGACTCTGTAGGTAGTGTCGAGGGATAGGTCGATTTATTGTAAATGTAATCCCGGACGACCTGCTCAGGGAGGGGGAGCGGCAGCCAACGGATAATATTCTCCAGGGAGCTCTCTTCCAAAATTCCCTTACTGCCTGCACCCACGCCAAGCGAGGGAAAAACTCTCAAAGTTTCCTCACCCGCATGGGCGGCAGCCAGAATGGTCGCAAAAGATCCGATATCAACACCAAGGACACCTTTTTCAGGCTCATATTTTTCACTCAGAAACCGGATGATCCGCCCGAAAGCAGATGCGGTGGAAGTGAAATGGCCTTCTGTCCAGGAAAGTACGTCCCTGATTCCGCCGGTTTGCCTCATCCGGACATCTTTATAGATTTCATTGAGCTCTTTTTGGGCTGGATAGATGTTTTCCTTCCCCAGAACCGGCTGGATATTTGGAGCAATCCGTAATTTGCTAATCTTTCCCAATCCTGATTTCACATCTTCCTGCAGTTCTTCATTTCCGGTGTATAGAATGTGCGGTTTTTGGCTGTCTTCCAACAGATAGCTTGATAAACCGATACTTTCCATAACACTGAGGAGAGATCTTGAGGCACCTTGATCTGTACCTCCGCTGATGATGATTACATCTGGGTGTTTTTCTGTTAGGAGATTGATCCGGTCGGAAGATGTTCGTCGATCATTAAGAGAAATCTTAGCAATAATTTCTGAATAGGTTGTTTTCGCCAGGTGTTCGGCATTAAGGAGTGAGACATTATCTAACAGCCCAACTGTCACCACTGTGATTGGATTTCCGGCAGACATGGTAGCCACCATGATATCAACACCTTGATTATCCTGCGTGCTGGGAATGATCAAGCCCTCTTTCTCACTGAGAATGGTTTTACTGGTGATAAACTGAAGCTCTTCTATTGCTCTCCAGACGCCCTCAGTGACATCAAAGATAGGTGCACCGGCAGTTGTAGGAGCGGATCCCGACGCTAAAAATCGATACTTTCCAGCCACAACATCAAAGAATAATGCCCTCGTGATAGTGTTGCCGATATCTACCGCTATTAGGGATTTTGCTGAAATGGTCGTTGTATCCATATTGATTAGAAGGATGAAAACAGGGTGAAACCGATATTAGTTAAGAATTCCCACAAGAACGTTATCCGTTCAACCAGCGCCGCAAGGGAGGATAAATAAACCCCCGCATATAAAGCACCAAAAGTGATCGCTAAAAAGACCTTTCCGATTATACTGATCTTTTCAATAATGGGCAGCCTTTCGTTCACTTGTCCAGTTTGTTCCCGGGTTCCAAAATGGAAATAAATTAATGTTGTAACGGTGCCTACCACGATTATAAAACCATTAATCGCCTGGTCCCATCGGCTGGTAGTGATTGCATAAGCTGAAGGATCCACACTGTTGATGGTGCCAAGGATCTGGGGAAAAAGGGTTCCTGTGATAGCCCCACCGATTGCGGCAGCTGCTCCAATACCAACCAGAATGGCGACGGACCAATTCCCGGCTTTGTGAAGAGGGGTGGCTTTGAACAATATAAAGACACTGGGGATGAATAATAGGAGGGATAACAAGCGCTCTCCCTGGGTTCCATTAATCACGGGGAGTATCAGGCGGGGAATCAATACGTTGTTGATGGTTATGAGGGCAACATAAGCAGCCGAAACACCAATAAAAATATGGACTGCAAGCCGGAAGAAAGGATTATCTCCTAGGAAGTAGCTGAAAATCAGGATGGTAAGGAGAAATCCCAGGGCAAGTCCAATAAAATCCAAAAGGTTTCCCGTGGCAATGTTCACAAACGTGCTCCTATTTGCCTAGCCCTGTGCCGAGAAAATAGGGACATTACACCATTAGCCAATCCACCGATAAAAATTGTTCCCACAGAGATGATGATGCCAATGTTGAATGGAAGCCAAGTTTTATTTGCCAGGTTCGGTTGTCCCATAAGATTTTCATATTTCATGCTGTCAATCACCCCCGAGACATAACCGGAAAGAAGCTGGGGAGAAGAACGGAAATAGGGTTGGATTAAGGGTTCTACCTGGGCGCTGACAACCATATTTAATGGTGTGTCTTCAAGAATGGTGCCAACCTGTTCGATCCATATTTTTGCTGTGTTAGGATCATCAGTTATAACCAGAATCATTTCAAAATCCCCGATATTATTCACATTAATCAAGGGTGGAGATCCCCAGGCGTTACTTCCATCAAATGCCAGAGGAATGATTTTTTTAGGCGCGATCACAAAACTTAATAATCCGGCAGACTCGCCAGGCAAATAACCAAGGTTGATATACTGCTGGTTGTGTTTATAGGCATTCTCTCCCTGGGTAGTCGTTAGGAAATGTTCAGCCAATACCGGTCCGGTTGGTTGCGTGGAAACAAATGACAGATAAGTACCTTGCTCCATCAGATGATCAACAACAGCGGCAGAAGCAGTGTGCATTTCGCCGGTGGCAGCGGGTTGATAATCAAAAGCTATTAGTACCGGTTGCTCACTTTTAAGACGCTCTATCTGATAATACAACGCACCATAACTGGAAGTTTGAATAGGTCCATCTGTAGGTGTTGGTGTTGGAATCGAATCGCCAAATATTACTGTTCCAGTGATCGTTACCAGTAGGATTATAGCGATCAACCAGCGAAGAACTCTTTGGGTTGCTAGTGGAGGGGGTTTCTTAATGACTTTTAATTTACTTTCTTCCCCGATAAGCTTTCTCAGGAGATTTACGTATTCCTGATGTGATTTTGAGGCAGTAAGATCGAGTGGTTTCCGAGCTGCCTTTTCAGGATCCAAAGCAAGTTCGGCTTCTGCAGGTAGAACGCTGGGAATTCCAGCGAGGGGACCGTAGTTTTCTATATAGTCCTCATCATCAGGAAGACCGGTAGTATCCGTGGATTCAACGACGGGCCGCATGGCTTCTACCCAGCCTGGCAGTTCGCCGGGGGTTATTTCATGTTCAATGGGTAGCGATTCGTCACCGCTGGAGGCTGTGGACAACCAGCTTGGAAGTTCGTCATCAAATAAGTCATCAAAGAAATCCTCTTCTTCGATCTGGAACGGGTCCACAGTTTTTCCGGGGGTTGAGTCTGGGCTGATTCCGGCAAGGAATTGGAGTTCCTCAGGAATATCCTGGATACCCTCTGGAGAGGGTTTATCCTCAGCAGATGCCCAGGAGGGGAACTTTTTGTGTTCGGTCTCAACTTTCTCCTTATCTGGAATGGACGGCTCTTTTTCTTCCTTTGTTTCAGCAACAACTGTTATTTCCTCGGGAATCTCCGGAGTGATTTCATCAACAGTCAGATCTTTCTTCCGTAAAAATTCTCGCACCGCCGTATCATCTTCATCCATTTGCAGCCAACCCGGTACTTCCTCTGCGGGAGTTTCAGTTTCCTCTGATTCTTCAGTCGGCTCCTGCTCCTTTTTGCCAGTAACTGATAACCAATCAGGAAAGGAGGAGTCATCCTCAACCTCTTCGCCGCTTTTATTCAGACGTTTAATCCGTTCCAGCCAGTCGGTCTCAGATTTTTTCTCAGTGGGGGTAGGAACGACTTCTGGCTCACTCTCTTCAGTTGAGTCAGAATCCTGAAGCATGTCAAACCATCCCGCGTCCTCGCCGAATCCGGATGACATTTGGTCAAGGTCGAACTCATCCAGCGGTTCAGTTTGTTGGGTTAGATCAGCCTCGGGAGTTTCATCAGGCAGTGCCTGGTCATCTGGAAGGGTTGAATCTAATTGGGTGTCTTCAGGCGCGGATAAATCATCCAATGGGGATGTTTCGTCAAGTGTTTCTTCAGCCGTGAAATAGTCGTCCTCCGGGGGTGTTTCATCAGAGCTTATTTCAGGCTGGGCTTGGTCATCAGGCATGGTCGAATGATCTGTGGTTTCTTCTTCAGAAGTGAAGATGCCATCCGTTGGTGGTGTTTCGAATGGGGATTCTTCAGGCTGTAACAGATCATCCAACCGAGATGCTTCGTCCGGGGTTTCCTCAGGCTGTAACAGGTCATCCAACCGAGATGATTCGTCCGGGATTTCCTCGGGCTTTAACAGGTCATCCAACCGAGATATTTCGTCCGGGGTTTCTTCAGGCTGTAACAGGTCATCCAACCGAGATGCTTCGTCCGGGGTTTCTTCGGGTTGTAACAGGTCATCCAACCGAGATGATTCGTCCGGGGTTTCTTCGGGCGGTAACAGGTCATCCAGCCGGGAGGACTCATCAGGTCCCAATTGAGTATAACAATAATTACAAAATTCCTGATTGTCCGAATTTGGTCTTCCGCAGGTGGGGCAGAGGATATCTTTCATCGTCAGCCCCCATATGGACGGTCAGTTCCCATCAGGATTCTGATCCCGGTGGTGATAGTTCCCAGCGCGATTCCAAGTAGTAACCCCCGTGCTCCGCCTAATGCAGGAACGCGAATTATCCAATCGTGTACAACATGAAGGAAAGGAATGTTAGCTGGTGGAACAGAAAAGGATCCGAGGAGAACCAGGAGGATTACAAAAAAGAAGGTGATCGAAAAAAGATCCATCCTTTTCCGCAAGATATTGGCTGCGGCGTAGGTCAGACTAACGGCTGTTACTGCTAACATACTGGTTTCAATTGGCAATTGGATGTATGTGAAAACCCAATTCGTCATCTGAAAATTGGGCTGTCCTGCCAGGTAGGTTTGGAGCATATCAATTATTCCTACCGCTAAAGTCACAAGTAAGGTGATAATCAGAATCAGACTATAACCGCTATTTTCTCCTTCAGACCCCATTTTCTTAATGTGGACTGTCAGTAGGTTTATGATGCCTACCAGCAGGGCAACCGCCGCTAATACCAGCCCTGTCCGTAATAATATGAACCGGATATTAGTTATAGACGGGATGAAATACCCGGCAAGAACGACAATCCCCACGCCTATGGCAATAGCTGTAGAAATAGGCGCTTTGAGTTTAATATTCACATTGAACCTGCCAGAATATCCTCAATGAAAGTATCAATGCCGAGAAAATTAAATAAAACACTGGTGAGGATGATAAAAATGATTATCCATCTAAAAACATCCTGGGCAGATATGCTGGCCAGATGGATTTTTCCTGCACCCAGGTAGGCACCTCCGGCATATAATTCTTCTCCGATGAGGGGATCGGATGCCGAGGCATATATAATAGCCTGGGCAGGCAGTTGAGCGGTACCAGCAATTGTAGGACTGCTCTGTCGTTCTCCAGCAGTGGTTAACCAGGTTACTTCACTTCCAAACCAGCCAGTATGAATATTGGCGGAAACGTTGTTGTCCCGGATTGTTGTGAGGGTTCCTGCTGCATAGGAAAAAGGTGTCAATCCAACCAGTTCGCCAGAGGGATTTCTTCCCTGGTCATAGGCACTGCCTGCTTGGAAGGTTCCCTTGATGGTGTCTTGGGCCAGAATTGATATCACTGCATTACCTGTGGAAGCAACAGGGGGATAATCGCTAACAGATGATTTTTCTATGACCTGTTTCAAAATACTTAATCCCGCCAATGCTGAAGCGGATTCTGGACCTGTAATTCCCCCTCTCCCGAGCGAGATGTGCAGCTGGGTACCGTCTTCAACAGCTTCATTCACTTCCTGAATGATTTTATCGTAGGCAGGAATGGGACGGTTTTTTTTCTCCTTCGGCTCGCTCTCGATAATCGAAAAAAAGATCATCAGGCCGAAAAAGAGTACAACAACTACAATGCCTGTGAAGCCTGTGGCTGACACAGTTCTACCCTCCAACTATAATGTTGGCTCGTAGGTTCTGAGAGCCTTGATAAACATTGCGGTTTCCGATGGGTCCTCTAAAATCCTGGCAAAGTCTTGGGATTGTTCATTGGAAATAAAAGGAGACAAGACTGGTTGGCTTAGATATACCAGCTGTGCGCCAAGCAGATTGATTGGACCTAAAGCTTCCAAAAAGGTTGCTATAAGATGATGGAGCCGCAATTTATATAGCGTTTTGATCCAATTTTCCCTGTTTTCTTGCATCTTCATAGTTCAGAATTAGTATAGCATAGTTTCATTTTTCGAGTGAGAGCTAGCTGTCTGCAGGGATATAACTTAAGATATCCAGCCATGATTATTTCTCATCCTGTACTCCCTGCCGTTGACAAAGTAAAGTATGATATAGATGAATTAGCAAAATAAGATCTTGGAGGATGATATGCAACCTGATTTAACTGATCAAATCTTGGAATTGGTTCGCTTAACTTCTACTGATCTGCCCCCGGACGTAGAGAAAAAATTACGGGAATCAAGGGGACAGGAAACTGAAGGCTCGGCAGCCCAAGGGGCTCTGGATACGATTCTTAATAACGTTGAAATGGCTCGGAAAAACTCCACTCCGATCTGCCAGGATACCGGGACACCTATATTTTATGTGTCTTACCCGGAAGGGTGGAGTACAAGGAAACTTACCGCCCAGATTCAGAATGCGGTGATTCAAGCAACGGAGAAATCCTTTCTGAGACCAAACTCAGTGAATACGGTAACCGGTAAAAATACCGGAAACAACAGCGGAGATGAGCATTATCCCTCTATCCATTTCCAGGAAACTGAGGGGGATAAGTTAACCATTGATCTAATGCTGAAAGGCGGGGGTTGTGAAAATGTGAGTATTCAATATAAACTGCCTGATGTGTCATTATCAGCGGACCGTGATCTTGATGGTGTGCGAAAAACTGCTCTGGATGCAGTAACAAAAGCACAGGGAAAGGGTTGTTCACCCGGCGCGCTGGGCATTGCAATCGGTGGTGACAGGGGGTCATCCTATGCTGCATCTAAAGAAGCTCTCTTTCGACAGCTGGATGATGAAAACCTTGATCCAACTCTGGCAGGGCTGGAGAATAAAATCACAGACCAGGCGAACCAGCTGGATATTGGTCCGATGGGTTTTCATGGAAAAACCACAGTCCTGGGCACAAAAATCAAAAACCTCCACCGACTTCCCGCCAGTTATTTTGTTTCTATTTCCTATATGTGCTGGGCTTTCAGAAGGCGACGGATGATTGTCAAAGGTGGGGAAGCTATTTATCAGTAATTCCTTCCAGAAAATGGCGTTTAAACCGAACAGACAAGGATTTTCTGTTCGGTTTTTCCTTCTCTAGACCAGTCCGTATCCGGTAGATGCAAAGAGGATAAATCATACAATGGTTATTTTGAATTTCTTCCAAAGGAGTGATCCCCTTGCAAACCTCCCAGACAGCTCATAAACTGATAACAAGGCGGCGCTGGTTTTGGTATCTATATGATGTTGGCAATTCTGCCAGTGATATTATCTCTGATCGTTGGTTTGGGGATTCTTCTGGGTGTAAATAAGATCCAAGCTCGGGAATGAGTTGTGGAGACGGGTACCTCCTCCTGAAGCAGACATTAAGTCACTTTTAGCTGTTGTTTGGAATACTCCAGGTAACTACCAACCTCGAGAATGGTTTTGATCCGGAATAGCGCCCGGTGAATATCACTAAATGTGGTATAGAGCGGGGCAATCCCCAGGCGGATGTTATCTGGGGTGCGAAAGTCAGGGATGACTCTGATTGTCGCTTCACCAGGTGTTGGATCAATCATTGCTCTGCAGATACGGTACGCTTCTGGATGACGCAAGGAGACATGCGAACCACGTCGGGTGCCATCAAGGGGAGATCCAATTTGAAATCCGTGGGGGATAAGCCATTCCTGAGCAAGATAAATCAGGTATTCCGTCTGTTGGAGGCTCTTTTCTCGCAAGGTATCTATTCCGACCTCCAGGAGGATATCAAGAGCTGGCTCAATGCCCGCCATAGATAGGATATGGGGAGTGCTGATTTGGAAGCGGTTGATTCCTTCCGCCGGTCTAAATTCTAAATTGAACTCAAATGGTGATTGATCAGCAAACCACCCCCAGATGGGTGTCTTTAATTGATTCTGGAGTTCTTTCCGAACGTATAAAAATGCGGGAGCTCCCGGTCCCCCGTTGAGATATTTATAGGTACAGCCGACTGCCAGATCTACTCCCCATTCTGTCAGTTTCAGCGGAACGACACCCACGGAATGGGATAGATCCCATAAAACTAATCCGCCGGCTTGATGAGTGAGCCTGGTAACTTCTTCCATCTGATACATAAATGCGCTTTTGAATGCCACCTGGGTAAGGGCTACCAGGGCGGTATCTTCGTTAATCTCATCTTGGATTAGCTCCTCACCGATAGTAATTGAATCTTCTGATTGAAGCAGATGCAGGCGGTGCCGGTTCCCTAACAACTCAATCACGCCCTGAAAAATGTACAGGTCTGATGGAAAATTGAATTCGTCACTGAGAAGGATGGATCTATCTCCCTGATACTGCAAGGCAGCAGCAGTAAGCTTAAAGAGATTAACTGATGTTGTGTCACAAACGAGCACCTCATCAGGTTCTGCACCGATTAATTTTGCGAGTTTTGATCCTAACTGGATTGGTTTTTCAAACCAGCCCTGATTCCACCCCCGGATAAGATTTTTCCCCCATTGATTTTCCACCACATCCATAAGGTGAGGAATGGTTGCCTGGGGAAGTCTTCCGAGTGAGTTGCCATCCAGATAAAGCAAATCAGGGTCGTCAATATAAAAACGATTCCGATACTCTGCAAGAGGGTCCTGACTATCAAGTTCCTGGGCATATTTGTGATCGGTGTTTTTTTTCATCATCAGATCCTTTGCTTAATTCGAAGTCGAATTAACTGACCTAGTTAACTCAACTTAATAGGATAGCTAAAACTGCAGGCAGAATGAGATCCACCCAGGCGCAGTACATAGCGTCAGAGGGGTGCAAACCATCCTCGGCTATAAATGCCGGGTTGTGGGCAGCTTCACGGGAGAGCGGGGTGATGTCCAGATACAGCACTCCCTTATCAATCGTCCTTGATTTGTTTACCCGGTTAAATTGGTCAATCTCCTCCCGGATTTCATCTCTGCTAGACTCCTGAGCAAATGGGGTAACACTCCAATCAGGAATGGAAAGAACCACTACGTTCTGGGCTGAACCACCGGCAAATTGAATGGACTGGTTTAATAGTGCCTGAAAATTGTCTTGATAGACATCAGGGTTGATTCCGTCGTACTGGTCATTGACTCCTATCTGGAGCGAGACCAAATCGAAAGTGCCAGAAGGACTTCTTTGTTGCAGTGCCTGGATCAGGTTTAGGCTAGTCCAGCCTTGTTCTGCGATTACAACTGGATCCAGGATCGATATTCCTTGTTTTTGAATCCTTTTAGATAACTGAAAAGGCCAGCTTTCCCTTTTTGGAACACCGATCCCAATTGTATAGGAATCCCCTAGAGTAAGAAATCTTCGCGGCAGCGGATTCATAATTCTCAGGATGGAATTTCTCGCAAGATAGGAGATCAATTTGCAGCTTAATAAGTCTAGAGGGGATGAATCAGGAGATCACCACCGGCTTTACTGGCTATTATTGTCTATGTTATACGATCCTGATAAACTGCCTTCTGCCAACCTGTAAAACCCCCTTTCCAGGAAATTCTGTATGGGGATCACTCAGTTTTTCATCATCCAGACGTACAGCGTTTTGCTGAATCATCCGCCTGGCTTGACTTCGGCTTCCAGTAAGTCCAGTGGCTTCTAGAACATCTAGGACGGTTTGCCCGGATATCAGTTTATACTCCGCTATTTCTTCTGGCAGTCCCTGCTGTTGAAATACACGGACAAATTCAGCTTCCGCGTCCTTTGCGGCAGATTTACCGTGGTAAATGGATACAATTTCCCGGGCAAGTTTCATCTTTGCTTCTTTAGGATGTATGTCCCCCTTGGATAAAGAGGATTCCATTTGGCTAATTTCATCCGGTGTCCATCTGGTCACCAGACGCGAGTAAATGCCCATTGCTTTGTCTGGGATGCTCATAATTTTCCCGTACATGTCTTTCGGATCACCGGCGATCGGGATATGGTTACCAAGCGATTTACTCATTCGGATTTCGCCATCAGTGCCAGGGAGAATGGACATGGTGATACCAATGTTGGGCTTTTTCCCCAGGGCAGTCATTAACTTACGAGCAGCGGTGACAATATTAAAGAGCTGCTCGGTACCTCCCACCTGCACATCTGCATCCAACATATAGGCGTCATATCCCTGCATCAAGGCATAGAAAAATTCATGCAGATAAATGGCATCGTTGTTGTTAAACCGATTGGCAAAGTTATCCCGGCTGAGGAATTGCTGAACAGTGAAATTTGCACTTAACCTGATCAGATCTTCAAAACTCAATTTCGAGAGCCATTCAGCGTTGTGGCGAATAGTAGTTTTTTCAGGGTCCAACACCTTATAGGATTGTTCCGCATAGGTGTTGGCATTCTGGGCAATTTCCTCAGGGGTTAACCGGGGTCGCAATTTATCCTTATCGGAGGGATCTCCAACCAGGGATGTAAAATCGCCGATCAAGAAAGTTACTTCATGACCAAGTTCCTGAAATTGACTGAGTTTCCGCATAGTAACTGTGTGACCGAGATGCAGATCAGGAGCTGTTGGATCGTAACCGCAATAAATGCGCAGAGGACGGCTCTCTTTTTGTGCTTCTAGTAGACGGTCCTTTAATTCCCCTGCCATAGCTTTTTTCACCTGCTCATCGCCGTAATCGGCACCCTGCATTAAGTAGGTTACTTGTTCATCTATGGTCATCTTTCTCTTGGTTGCCATGAGGTTCTCCCAACTAATCTTGGTATCTACATAATAACACGCCCCCGGGTGGGAGGGCGTGTTGAGAAGCTCTGTCTAATAAATCCAGCGCTTCTATAAATCAGAATAATAAGTAAATAGTGTTGGTGTAATTCTTTTTATCATTTCCGTGTGTAATGTTTGACCATGATTATCTCGATTATATCAAAGAAGATGTAATGAAGAATACGGTTTCCTCGATGGAAACTGTATCCAACGAAATTAATCTCTGCTTACTACTTTCAGCCCCAGCGTGGCTTCTTCTCCTTCAAAGCTGGAGGTACCGGTGAACATACCTTTTTCCGGATCAGCCTCACGCATTTCCAGGGCGAGGATCTCTTCCATTATGTAGTCGCGGTGGGTCTCGATGGCTTCTTTTAACAATGGTGTTGCCTTGTATATCAGGGCAATCCGGTCAGAAATCTCAAAATCCGCTTGTTTGCGGAAGTCCTGGACGCGACGGATGAGTTCCCGGGCAAGACCTTCAGCCCGCAGCTCTGATGTGATTTCGGTATCTATGGCGACAGTTAACAACTTGCTGTCCACTGTAGATAATCCTTCTGCGCCTTCGGAGCGGACCAGCACTTCTTCCGGGAAAAGCAAAATTTCCTTACCATCAAGGTCAAGTGGAATTGTTTTACCCTCATTAACCATTGCGGCAACCTGATCTGGATCCATTTTCTCTAATGCAGATTGGACCTTTGGGAAATCCGCCCCGTACTTGGGTCCCAATGCCCGGTTGTCCGGAAGCACCTTATAAGCCAGGAGTGACTTAGGATCCTGGACAAAGACTAGATCCTTGATATTCAATTCATCACGGACGATTTCAATCAGCTCTTCATCCAGTTCTGCTTGACCTTCTTTCACATATACCAGCACCTGAGATAGCGGCTGCCGAACTTTGATACCCACATTGCTCCGGGCGCTTAAACCTTGACTGGCTGCTTCCCGGGACAATTTCATCTGGTCAATTAATCGTTGATCGATGGCTTTTGGATCGGCTTCCGGCCAGAGTGTATGATGGATGCTCTCGTAGGCATCTGAGAATACCGACCGGACCAGGTTCTGGTAGATCTGCTCGGTTAAGAAAGGAATTACTGGTGCCAGCCCACGGCTCATCTTTACCAGGACATGCCAGAGAGTTTCGTAGGCCGTGTTTTTATCTTTATCAGTTTCAGTCTTCCAATACCGTCTCCTGGACCGACGGACATACCAGTTGCTGAGATCATCTAGGAGGGTCTCAAAACCCTGGGTTGCATTAAAAGCGTTTGAGTTATCCAAATCATCTGTGGCCTGATGGATCGTTTGGTTCAATCGACCCAGGATCCAGCGGTCGAGTGGGTTTTGACTCTCCGGTGTTTTTCCTTCAGGATAATCAGGGTTAAATCCTTTTAATTCGGGTGACCAGCCGTCGATTTCGGCGTAGGTAGTAAAGAATGAGTAGACATTCCAGAACGGGATAATGAACCGCCGCCGGGTTTCCTCCGCCCTGTGATATCCAAATAGGAGGTTATTCTCCGGTTTGTGAGCACAGTACAGCCAGCGCATAACATCAACACCCATTTTATCTGCTGCTTCGTTGAACTCGATAGAATTTCCCCAGGATTTATGCATCTCCCTGCCATCTTCTGCAAGCAGGCTGGCATAGCTGAAGTTTTCCAGGAATGGCGGTGAATTGTCCAGAACTGTCCCCATGGCAAGTAGGCTGTAGAACCAATTCCGGAATTGTCCCGGGAAGGATTCGCTGATCCAGTGCGCGGGATACCACTTTTCCCAGAATTCAGGATCTGTCCGATAGCTTAATGTGGCGAATGGCACAATGCCCGCATCCAACCAGGGATTGCCCACGTCGGGAATGCGGGTCATCTTTCCACCACATTTGTCACATCCGAGGATCACCTTATCAATATAAGGACGGTGCGGAGTATGACCCTCAAGGGCTTCCAATCCCTCCACGGCTCGTTCTGCCAGTTCTTTTTCATCTCCTATTACGTGGTAATGATCACAGTCCTCACAGACCCAGATCGGCAAGGCTAATCCCCAATAGCGTTTTTTAGAAATCATCCAGTCATGCATGTTGTGCAGCCAATCCAGTTCCCGGGCGTGACCAAATTCTGGGATCCAGCGGATTTGATCCACTACATCCATTATCTGATAACGCAGGCTGGCTTCTTTTTCCTTTTTGGTAAGCTCTGTCCTGGATTTTTGGAAATTTTCACCCATGTTGATAAACCACTCATCCACCAACCGGAAGACAAGTTCAGTTTTACAGCGCCAACAAGTAGGGTAGCGGTGGGTATATGGTACAACTTGGTAGAGGATTCCTTTTTCATCCAGATTCTCAAATATCTCATCTGTTACTTCTGAAACATGTCTCCCAGTGAGCCATTTAAACCCATCTAAAAAGTAGCCTTCTTCGCTCAGGGGAGCAATCCGCGGGAGATTATATTCAAATGAAAGTTGGAAGTCCTCCGCACCACAGCCTGGCGCGATGTGTACAATACCGGTTCCTTCTTCTTCTCCTACTTCTTCCCACAAGATAACCTGATGAACCTTTTCAGCACTGTCAGAGATACCTTCTTGCAGTTCACTAAGTTCTGTTAATCCACCGGCGGACTGCGCTGCTGGAAGATCGTCAAAGGGACCATCATAGGTCCAACCTTTCATATCGGATCCTTTAATCTCTTCCAAAATTTCATAATCTCCCTGCAGCATGCCAACTGTTCCTTTGGAAAGATAAACAACATGCTCCTCCTCTCCAGGGGAGCCTGGTAGTTTCAGGCGGACTTTGAGGTAAGTAAGCTCAGGACCGACTGCCGCAGCCACATTGGATGTTAATGTCCATGGGGTTGTTGTCCAGATCAGCAAGGATTCGTTTTTCCGACCACGAAGAGGAAACCTTAAGGTCACTGAGCGATGGGTGAGCTCCGCATACCCATCGGTGATAATTTCGTGTTGACTGATAGCGGTCGCGCACCTTGGACACCACGGCATCACATCAGCTCCGCGGTACAACCAGCCTTTTTCCCAGGTTTTCTTAAGGAATGTCCAAATCATGTAATTGTTTTCATTAGAGAAGGTGAAGTAGCTTCCCCCGAGCTCTGGGAGACCTAAGCGTCCCACGATTTGCTCCACAGTGTCGGTGATCGGTCCCTGTGGTCCTGTAGTTGTTAATTCCTGCAAGGGATCTTCAAGTAATTTCTCAGCCAATTGGCGTAAAAATTCTGGCTGGTTCCAATCCATCCAATAACCTAAGCGAAGTGATTGTTCCGTTTGTACGGCGGCATATTCTAGGACCCGGGCTTTACACTCCCGAACAAATTTTCCCAGGCCGTACTGCTCGATATCCTTTTTAGATTTGAATCCTTTTTCCTTTTCTACTTCCACTTCCACCCATAATCCCTGGCAGTCAAATCCATTTTGATATCGAAGCTCTCGCCCTTTCATGGTCCAATATCTGTTAAACAGGTCCTTGTATGTCCTTCCCCAGCCGTGATGGACTCCCATTGGGTTGTTGGCTGTAATTGGTCCGTCAATAAACGACCAGTTTGGTTTGCCCCTGTGGAGGGATCTCATGGTATTAAAGGCATCAATATCATCCCAAAACTTTAAGGTTTGATGCTCCAGTTTAATGAAGTCGACCTCATTAGGTGCTTTTTTAATAGCCATTCCGCCTCCTGATAAAAAAACTCTCATCCCTGTCGGGACGAGAGGATAAACTCACGCGGTACCACCCGAATTCCCGCCGGTTAGCGGGCTCTCAGCGAGGACTCTCTGCATTCAGTATTTCATTCACCCCATTTGTGATTCAGCCTCGCACCCTGGTAACGGGGGTGAACCCGGATTCCTTAATAACCTAATGGCGTTCAGTTCACAGCTCCGAAAGGATTTTCAGACTGCCGTTTCTGACCCGACTTCCACCACCTCCGGGCTCGCTGGCAGATCCTGACAGTCTTACTCGTTTTCATCTCTGCCTTTTTGGATATGTTGGGGTGATTATGCCATAAACCCGTATACCGGTCAACGGTTGATCAAGATCTCCTGACAGGCGAATATTCTTTAGTATCAGGGAGCAGCGCCTTTCAGCGCCGGGGATAGTTCCTCTCCATTAATGGCAGCAAACCGCTCCGAGGCTTTCAGTTGCAGACCGGCAAAGATGCTGGCGGATAAAAGCATACTGATCCCGCAGGTATACCAAACCCAATTGGGGTTGTAATTATCCATGATCAGCCCTGCGGCCAGGGGACCAATTGCTGTAGGGATCGACCAGGTGAATCCAAAAACCGCCATATACCTCCCCCGCATATCTTCAGGGGATAGTTTGGCCACAATGGCTTGTCCTGTCGGTGTAACAAGCATTTCTGCCATGGTGATGATCACCATGGCGACGATAAAGAGCTGTCATTTTTTCGAACATCTTTCTCCTGAATCGGGCTTACTCTGGATTGGTTTCATGGGTGGATTGTAGAACTTAAATTAAATAAGTCAATAAAGAAATTAAATATATTTAATAATTAGTTAATAATATTAACAATTCATTCAGGATTTATTAGGAAATATGTCTAGGGT
>JAUWCZ010000071.1 GCA_030609055.1 Chloroflexota bacterium
ATTATAGCACCACCCGCCTTCAAATGCCCTATTACAGACATTTAACCTTCTGGTTGATCGTCCCCCGAAATGAATCCCGGTGTTCAAATTAAACCGCAAATAGACCCGGAGATAGAGACCGGATCTATTGCTATATATCAGGGATAATTAATCAACAGTAAGAGTCTTACTGAGGTTGCGAGGGAAATCCGGATCGTATCCCCTAGAAAGACTGCAGTGGTAAGAAAGTACTTGGAGAGGAATTACACTCAGAAGTGCAAGAATTGCCGGCCTGAGATTCTCGGAAACATCTACATCCGGAATGATAATCGTTTCCTGAGCATTTCCCTCCAACCGGGAATCCTCGAATCCAATTGCTATCACATGACCACCCCTGCAGGTGACCTCGTTGATACCGCTGATGATCAGGGGAACATCATCAGGTCCAGATACAAAGATCACTGGATACCCATCGCTCACAGCGGATAAAGGACCATGTTTAAATTCCGTTGATAGGATTCCCTCACAATGAACGTAGGTGATTTCCTTTAGTTTTAATGCGCCTTCCAAAGCAACGGGGTAGGTGAGTCCGTAACCGAGGATATAAAGGTCATCCCACTCGGAAAGCTTATCCACCGCAGGTTTGATTTGACTGGAAATTTCCTCGAGTGTGATATCCATCATCTCGGGTACTTTATGTAAAACTCCTGTATCATGTCCCCCATACCGAAGGGCTAGGTAAAGTAGAGTCAGTACTTGATTACAATAGGTTTTTGTTGCGGGAACGCTGATTTCATATCCGCAGGTGAGGGGCAGGTGCACTTCACTTACTAGTGTTAGGGTTGATCCGACCACATTGACTAGACCTAGGATGACCATCCCATGTTTTTTAGCAGTTTCAATTGCATTCAAGACATCCTTTGTCTCTCCGCTTTGACTGATGAAGATTCCCACATCTTTCGGACCAACTGAGGATCCGTATTGGGCGGCGAATTGCGGTGCAAGAACAGGAATAGCAGCCTTACCTGCTAACTGGTTGAAATAGACAGATCCGAGTAAACCTGCATGGAAACTGGTACCGCAAGCGATCAGGTAGATATTGCGAGCGCCCTGGAGCTTGTCAAGAAATTGGTCCAGGTCAGTAGATCTATCCAGCATATGCAGCAATTCTCCTGCAACCTGGCCTTGCTCATGGATTTCTTTGAGCATAAAATGATCATATCCACCCTTCTGAGCAACCTCTATGCTCTCCTCAGAAATTTCAGGTTCACGAGTAATCTTGGAACCGTCTTCAACCCTGGTGATTTCGTATCCTCCAGCCCAGAAAGTGATGATTTCTCCATCATATAGGCGGACGATCCTTCTTGTAATAGGAAGGATAGAGGGAAGATCTGATCCGATACAGGTCATATCCTCGGTGATCCCTGCGACCAAACCGGACCCCTTTTTTATCGCGTAAAGGCGATCGTCACCCACTTTACCGATCACAAAGGAATAATCTCCTTCCAGGTCCTTGGTTGCCATTCGAATGGATTCAACCATGTCGTTTCCCTGGTCGTAATAACGTTCAACGGCGTGGACACAGCTCTCGCCATCATTTTCAGATCGGACTGTCATCCCTTCTTCTCTGAATTGTTGCATTAGTTCAACATTGTTTACAACATTCCCATTATGAGCCCCAACCAGGTCTCCATCAGAATCCAGATGAGGTTGGGAATTGATCTGGGATGGAGCACCGAAGGTAGCCCACCGCAGTTGGAGGATTGCCCTGTCCCCAGACATATCTTTAAAATTATATTTTTCAGCGACTTCCTGGATTTTCCCGGTATCCTTCCGGAGATCAATATCCCCTTGCTTAGGCAGGGTAGCAGCCCCTACCGTGTCATACCCGCGATAGGATAATCGCTCACCTGCACTAATTAGCACAGGCCCCAGGTTCTGGATTTCTTTTGTTACAATTCCGAAAATTCCGCACATAAACTGCCCATCCTTGATTTCTATCAGAAATTAAATCTTCTAGCTCCCCGATTAAGGCAGATCAAGCGGAACTATTCTACCACCGGGGAAGAGTTCGTGCAGTTTGCAAAATACACAACATTGCAGGGATTATCGTACTTGTTCATAACATATCCCAACATAGATTTCCCTAGGGAGATATCGTGCTGGAAATATTCAATGATAAAATAGGAATACTATTTTATGATTGATAGTGAGGAAATCTGTATGACTGATAAGATTACCCCCGATGTATTCAAGCGGCTGGTCGACCTTGCTTCCCTCGAGCTGAAGGAGGATGAAGGGGAATACTTGCGAAAGGAATTAAATAACCAGATGGTCTCCATTGAAGTCCTGGAATCAATTCCTATTGAAGCGGAAACAGGTACAGCAGCCCATGGTGTGCCTTATACAGGAGAGAACAGTCCGGAGCCAAGGGATGACGTTTCCCGGCAAGATCCCCACCGATTGGATATCTTGGCTCAGGCCCCGGAGCTTGAAGATGGGTATATCGTTGTTCCTGATATTTCCCATGAGGAGCTGGATTAAGGCATGAAAATATGTGATCTTCCTGCCTACTCAATAGCCGATTTAGTGCGGACCCGTCAAATCTCAGCAGTTGAAGTACTGGAAAAAACCCTGGAACGGGTCCAATCTGTGGATGGAAGGCCCGGTGAGGTTGATGCATCTGAGGCCCAGTCTGAGGAAGACCTGAATCGTATTCATGCGTTCACTTTGGTAACTGAAGAGCATGCCCGGACGAAAGCTGAGAAAATCGACCAGATGGTAAAAGCGGGAGAAGACCCTGGGCCACTGGCCGGAGTCCCCTATACAGCCAAAGACATCTTCACTGTGAAAGGCATTCCTGCAACTGCAGGATCGAAAATCCTATCCAATTATGTTGCTCCCTACACTTCGACCGTAGTTGAGCGGATGGATGAAGTTGGGGCTGTGATGATCGGCAAAGTAAACCTGGATGAGTTCACATACGGGTCTTCCAGCGAATCTTCTGCATTTAAACCGGTTCCCCGGAATCCCTGGGACACAAGCCGGGTGACAGGAGGTTCTTCCGGCGGTAGCGCAGCCGCCGTAGCTGCGGGAGAAGGCGCGATTTCATTGGGAACGGATACTGGAGGTTCGATCCGCCATCCAGCTTCATTTTGTGGGGTAGTAGGATTAAAACCGACCTATGGACGGGTTTCCAGATACGGTCTGATTGCATTTGGATCCTCCCTGGACTGTCCAGGACCTCTGGCTCGCAATGTGACTGATATCGCCCTGGCATTAAAGGCTATAGCCGGGCAGGACCCCCGTGATAACACAGCTGCTATGGTTCCGGTACCAGATTACCTGGCTGAATTGGAGAAAGATATCAGGGGGCTTAGAATTGGCCTGTCGGAGGAGTTTTTCCGGGTCACCTATTTTGACACCAATACAGTTGAACTCAAGGAAAACCCTATTGACGAGGAAATCCACAGTGCCATTTTAAGTGTGGCTGGATTTCTAGCTCAATTAGGAGCGGATATTGTTATTGATGTTCCGCTTCCCTATACTAAATATGGAGTTCCAACCTATTTTGTGATCTCCCGTGTGGAAGCATCATCGAATCTGCTTAGATATGATGGCGTGAAATATGGCTACCGAACCGAGGAGCCGTTTACAGATCTGAGGGAACTGTACCGGACAACAAGAGGAGAGGCTTTCGGCGTAGAGCCAAAATTACGCATGCTGATGGGTATTTATCTCAGTGCTGCGCAGTTTGATAAAGGTTATTACCAACAGGCTCTTAAGGCGAGGGCGTTGATACGAAGTGATTTTGATACAATTTTCGATCCCAAAGGGAAATATCGTTTGGATGCATTGTTAACGCCCACTACTCCTTCCACAGCTTTCCCAATCGGTAGTGTGTATGGGGACTCTGTAATAATGCAGTATTCCGACCAGCTGACAGCGACTACAAATCATGCCGGGATTCCTGGATTATCCATTCCGGTAGGCTTTGATAAAGAAGGCTTACCGATTGGCGCCCAGTTCCTCGGTCCAGATTATTCTGAAGGTCTATTACTTCGGTTAGGACGTGCTTTTGAAAAATTAACCGAAAATGAAGACTGGCGAAAGGAACGCCCCCCCCTGCTTTCTGATAATGAGTGAAAATCAACAAGCAATTGCAGTCCTTGGTAATGTAACTCTGGATATCATTTGCAAGACTGTCGATGATGTTCCTCGAAAAGATTCCATTGCCTTTCAGGAAGCTGCCGTTACTCCTGGTGGTTGTGGTTCGAATACTGCCATTGGACTTGCAGGTCAGGGGGAAAGGGTCTATTTAATCGCTTGCACCGGAGATGATGAGGTTGCGGAGATCTTGTATCGGACCTGGGCGGAAATGGGGATAGACACCCGATTTGTACAACGAAAAAAAGAATTGGGATCAGGGATCAGTGTTGGCCTGGTTGATAGTGAGTACCAACCAAGGTTTATCCATACTTCAGGGGCGAACGCTGAACTCGGAAAACATTCCTTTGAACCGGACGAATTAAAAGAACAACAGGTTCAGTTTTTGCATATTGCAGGATATTTTGTGCTGCCTGGACTTCTAGATCCGGGGTTTGTTGATGTACTTAATAAAGCGCAGCAGATAGGCATATTTACCTCCCTGGATGTGGTCACTTCCCCGGCAATGGAAAATCCCCGGTTCTTATGGCCTCTCCTGCCCTTCCTGGATCTTTTTTTATGCAATCGCCGTGAGGCAGAAATCTTAACAAGCTATGGAGATCCCAAATCCGCCTCCACTGAATTCCATGCCCGGGGAGCAGATGCAGTCGTAATAAAACTGGGGGCTGAGGGATGCTGGTTGTCAGTTTTAGATCAAGGAGTACACATTCCAGCTCCTCCGGTTGAGAATGTGATTGACACAACTGGGGCAGGAGATGCCTTCGCGGCTGGAACCCTGGCCGCGTTGAGGAAAGGGCAGGAATTACCCGCTGCCTGCCAGGCTGGAATCCAACTTGGATCCAGGACAGTTCAATTCCTGGGTGCAGTAAAAACCTCCTGAAAGATGACCTACCGGCAGGAGAGAGAAAATCATGTTCGATTGGATTGCGTTTGATGCAGATGATACCCTTTGGAAAAATGAGGAAACCTACCTACAGGGTAGAGAACAGTTCCTGCAAATTCTGGCCGCCTATGGTCTTGGGGAAAGTGATCTGGAACAAGTAGACGTATTTGAGGTGGAGAATCTCCAGTATTACGGGTATGGTGTGATGAGTTTTGTGCTCTCAATGATTGAGATGGCTATCCACTTGACAGGGGAGAGTTTCCATCCTAAAGATATCCAGAAGCTGCTTGATCTGGCGAAAGAGATGCTTTCAGCTGAAGTGGAGGTATTTGAAGGCGTCCCTTTGCTGTTGGAGCGTTTATCTGAAAATTATCCGCTAATGCTAATTACAAAAGGGGACCTTTTTCACCAACAGCGTAAATTAAGGTCATCGGGACTGACCGATTTTTTTGGGACTGTTGAAGTGGTCAGTGATAAATCACCGGATGTTTATCGACAGATCATGGATCGTTACCGGATAGATCCCGATCGTTTCCTTATGATTGGAAATTCACTTCGCTCAGATATTATCCCTGTGCTGAAACTTGGCGGCTGGACAATTTTTCTTTCAGGTCATTTATCCTGGTCTCATGAGGAAAATCCGCTTGATCAGATCCCTCAGGATCGTTTTCTGGAAGTGAAGAATATCAACCAGGTACTAAGTTCTCTTGACAGATTGGGCAAACAAAGGGGTTGATTCAAGACTGTTATTCATTTATCTTTTCATCAGACCGGGATGGAAAGGAAAGCATTATCGAAATGATATATTTCATGGCCTGGGTATTATTCTCTGTTTTGCTGCTGGTGTTTACTCTTATCCGGCCGCATCCTTACCGCATCCCACGGTTTCTGGCTTTTGAGAGTCTATTGGGTTTAATCTTCCTTAACGCTCGGCGCTGGTTTGTTGATCCACTCACCGCCTGGCAGCTTCTATCCTGGTTTTTCCTCGCCAGCTCTCTATTTCTTGCTATTCATGGTTTTTCACTGATCAAAACAAAAGGAGAACCAGTTGGAGATATTGAGGATACAACCATCCTGATCACGACTGGGGCATATCATTACATCCGGCATCCACTGTACAGCTCGTTGTTGTTTTTTGGTCTGGGGGCTTTTCTGAAAGATCCATCATTGTTAGGAGGGGGATTGGTGGGAATTCTTTTCCTTGCTGTGATGCTGACTGCCAGGATTGAGGAAAAACATAACCTGGAACGGTTTGGTGAGGACTACAAACGTTACAGCGAGAAGACCAAACGATTTATTCCCTTTATTTTCTGAAGGCATAAAACGTATAAAGATGATATGAGAATATTGGAAAAACAGCAATATCACCTGGTAACCCTTATTATTTTGATCTCTGGCGTATTTTTCATTGCCCGGGGGGATTTTCTCCGGGGATCGTTTGCGGGCTTGTCTACCAAAACCTGGCTATGGCTCTCAGTTTTAGCTCCCGTGGTTCACCAAATATATGTGGTGATATCGTGGCGCGCAGAACTTCATTACCAGCATATTACAGCTTGGTTTGGGAAACGGGCGTTTGGTGCCTGGACAGTTGGTTTTATAATCTTGTTTCTGGCTCGCCCGGTTTTTATATTTGGTTTAGCCATAGCCAACCGGGGAACTCTTGCCCTGCCAGACTTTTTGGGCGTAATTCTCTCTGTTCTGTGTATTCTGCCGGTGATATATTTAGTTTATTCAATCCAAAAATATTTTGGACTAAAGCGGGCTTTGGGGATGGATCACTTTCAACCCCAGGTTTATAAAGATCTACCCCTGGTAAATCAGGGGATCTTCCGCTGGACTTCCAATGCAATGTACCTATTTGGCTTTCTTTTCCTGTGGATACCAGGTTTTTTGTTTTTATCAAAAAGTGGATTACTAGTAGCGCTTTTCAGCCATTTATATATCTGGGTTCATTATTATTTCACCGAGTATCCTGATATGCAGTATATTTACCAATTTGATTGAAATTTCCTCCTCCCATAACCGAGTTTTGATTGGTTCGGGAACTTTTGACGCCGGTTGATCGTCATAAAGGCATCACCAAGAGTTATCCGAGGAGGACAAGCATGTTTCCCTTTCAAAGTATTCGAAGAAAACTCCCTATCAGTTTTGGTTTTGTTATTTTTCTTCTGGGCTTTCTATACCAGCCCGCCCTTGCGGACGGCATTGTGATACCCGATCCTCCCCCGCTGCCTGAACCGGTGCCGTTAGAAGAAACCTGGTTGACGATCCGTTACCACCGGGTGTCTGTCAGGATTGATAATCAGGTCGCAGTCACTCATGTGGCTCAGGAGTTTGTGAATGAGCATGAGTGGGAAGCGGAGGGAACATATATTTTCCCCATTCCTGAAGATGCAGCAATCTCAAATTTTGTGATGTGGGTAGATGGCGAAGCAGTTGAAGGGAAGATTCTTCCAGCAGAAGAAGCTCGGCAAATCTATGAAGACATTGTTCGAGAGCGCCGAGATCCTGCTTTGTTGGAATATATCGGACGGGATGCAGTTCAAGCCCGGATTTATCCTATCCCTCCAGGCGGGTCGCGGAAAATTGAACTGGAATATACCCAGGTGTTATCAGTTGATAACGGATTAGTAAAGTATAGTTATCCACTGAACACAGAAAAATTTTCAGCGCAAGCTTTGGAGGATTGTTCGGTTAGAGTTGAGCTTTTGTCCGATGAGCCCCTTCACAGCATCTATTCACCCACTCACCAGGACCGGGTCTATATTCAACGAGAGGGGGATCATCGGGCAGTGATTGGTTATGAGGATAACTTTGTTCTTCCAGATCAGGATTTCGATTTGATCTATACCTTCAGTAAGGAAGAGATTGGTCTTCATTTGCTCACATACCCGGATACTTTCGGAACGGATGGTTTTAACCAGGAGGGATATTTTCTATTGATGGCAGCCCCGACTGTGAAGGTGGATCAGGTTGTTCCTAGAGACATCATCCTGGTTTTGGACACCTCGGGTTCTATGGATGGAGAGAAGTTAAACCAAGCCAAAACAGCGTCGAAGTATGTATTAAGTCATCTTAATGAGGAAGATCGATTTAATGTGATTGCATTTTCTACCGGCATTAAGCATTTTGCGCTGAACCTTCAACCTGTATCCAGGACGCTGGAAGCTATTTCCTGGATTGAAAGAATGGATGCGCTGGGGGGCACAAACATAAATCTGGCACTCTTGGAAGCACTCTCTATAAGAGATGATCAGACTGATCTTGCAGGAGGTAGACCTTTGGTGTTGCTGTTTTTAACTGATGGATTGCCAACAGAAGGTGTTACTGAGATCGATCAGATCATTTCTAATATCCGCGCTTCCACATCTAGCTCCGTCCGTTTGTTTGCCTTTGGTGTGGGAGATGATGTCAATACTGTACTGCTGGATACTCTGGCGGAAGACAATCGTGGGGTTTCCAGTTATGTCCGTCCCCAGGAGCGGATCGACGAGGAAGTATCCGCCCTGTATGCCAAAATTAAGACACCTGTCCTAACTGATTTGGCTTTGGATTTTGGTGGAATTCAGGTGGAAGAAATCTATCCTCCGGAAATACCTGATCTATTTTCTGGCACCCAGCTGCTATTGACGGGACGATACAGTTTGCCATCGTTGAGTTCTGGATTTACCAAAATTGAATTGTCAGGCTATGTAAATAATGAGAGAAAAGTTTATTTGTATGAGGCTGATTTTAGCGCCAATGATGAAATTGGCAGTTTGAATAGTTATATCCCTAGATTATGGGCGACCAGGAAGATCGGATATCTGTTATCCCAGATCCGCCTTCGGGGTGAAAATAAAGAATGGGTGGATGCAATTGTTAAACTCAGCATCCAATACGGTATCATTACTCCCTATACATCATTCCTGATTGAGGAACAGGATTTCCTGACTGGAGAGGGACGTGACGAAGCTGCTGAGGAATGGATTTCAGAATATTCTTCTGGACCAGCTGTCGGCGCCGAAGCGGTTGAGAAAGCAGATGCTGAATCAAGCTTACGTTCAGCCGATTCGATAAATCAACCAGTTTATTCAAGTGGCGATCCTGGGCAGGATAGCGACCTACCGGTTGTAAGATATATTGATAATAAAACCTTCTGGTTTCAAGATGGAATCTGGATCGATACAGCCTTTGAGCCAGCTGCCGGGGAAACCCTCAAAATTGGATTTGGATCGAAGGCCTATTTTGATTTACTCTCAGCCAGACCATCCCTTGGGAAATATCTAGCTCTTGGCGACCGGATTATTATTGTGATTGATGAAATCGCCTATGAGATTGTAGAAGGAGAGGGAGAGCTGGAAAGCCTGCCATCTCAGCTCTCGCAGCCGGCGGAGGAGACTCGGACAAACACTAGTGTGGAATCTACAGGATCAGGATTTTCTAGAATAAGATCATTGTGCACTGCTCCGTTGCTGGCTGGCTTAGCTGTTTTAGGGTTTGGAGCAAACAAACTGAATTGTCTGGGAAACTCAGGTTAGGATATGAAAGAGCCGGGCTTTTTTGAAAAGCCCGGCTCTGTTGATGTTAACTGCTGCTGGTATGCACAAAGATTAGGATAGTGTTCAGGAGGGATTATTAGTTATTCTTCATTCTTAGATCGGAGATGGGGGATTAATTTATTGTAGATCCAGGCGATGACCAGGCCAAGTAAGAAACCATCCACGAATCCCCAACCTAGGGCATACAGGCTGCCAACCGGACTGAGGGAAAAGCCGCGGTACATGCGACCGATCAAGGTGATCTCTCTGGTCATGCCATCCCATGCCATCATCCACCAAGTTAACCCAAACCAGTTTATTCCCCAGGTAATTCCAACAGCCAGGGCAAATGCTTTGATATTCAATTTCATGGGACTCCTCCAGGAGTAATAATCATCCAGTGCACTGCTGTTATTATACAGAATTTTTACCAGATTGGTATATTTCTTATATTCTCTGGGGGAACGAGAGAGACTTTCTCTTAAAGGGAAACATCCTGGCAGCTGTCTTGGATCCACCTAAAAACATTAGCGCATAGTTCCCCGGGACCACCACCTTGTGAAAGAAATAACAATATAATATTTCTATTAGAAATCCCCTTGAATCCCCTCACCATTGCAGTGTAACATGGTAATATATACCTGTTTGCACCAAAACCTGGGAAGGTGTAATGAAATATCCAAGCCAATTCTTTACTGGTTGACGAACCAAAAAGTCATCTAATTTGGAATTCACACCTTTCCAGGGGCAGTTAAATTGAAATCATCAAAGTATGACCAGGAGAAATCCTAGATGAAAACATTATTGATATTAGGAGCCGGAACCGGCGGCACAATGGTCGCCAATAAAATGGCTCGTGAACTTGATTCCCGGGAATGGGAAATTCTCATAGTTGATCAGGAAGAAACTCATTATTACCAACCCGGTTTCCTTTTCATTCCTTTTGGGATTTACGGTCCCCGTGATGTGGAGAAACCCAAGCGGGATTTTATACCTCATGGAGTTAAATTAATCCTCTCGGAAATCGAACTGATTGAACCGGAAAGAAATCGAGTACAGTTAACCAAAGACAAACAATTCATTATCTATGATTATCTGGTTATAGCTACTGGTTGTGACATCCAGCCCAAGGAAACGGAGGGCTTGTTAGATGGTGGAGGTTGGCGGAAAAATATCTTTGATTTTTATACGCCCGATGGGGCTGCAGACATGGCTCATTTTTTGAAGAATTGGAACGGAGGAAGGATGGTGGTGAATGTGGCAGAGATGCCCATCAAATGCCCAGTAGCTCCTCTGGAATTTATTTTCCTGGCAGATTGGTATTTTCATAAGCGCGGAATACGTGACCAGGTGGAGATTATTTACTCGACTCCACTGGACGGCGCGTTCACCAAGCCGAAGGCTTCCAGCATACTCGGGGACATGCTAGAGCAGAAAGGTATCCTGCTGGAACCAAACTTTAACATTGGAGAGGTAGATAATAAAAAACAAGCCATCCGATCCTGGGATGAGCGCGAAATCTCCTATGATTTACTTGTTACAATCCCCCCCAACATGGGCGCGGAGGTTATCAGTCGTTCAAGTTTGGGAGATGAATTAAACTATATTCCTATCGATAAAAACACCCTGCAATCCAAAGCCTGGGAAAATATCTGGGTCATTGGAGATGCGAGCAATGCACCAACCTCAAAAGCAGGTTCGGTGGCCCACTTTATGCTGGAAGTATTAGTCGACAATATGCTTCGCCATATGGATGGCTTGGATCCTCATCCAGATTTTGATGGGCATGCCAACTGTTTTATTGAATCTGGATTTAATCAGGGGATCTTAATTGATTTTAACTATGATGTGGAACCCCTCCCTGGTAAATTTCCGTTACCTTTTGTAGGACCATTCCCCCTTCTTAAAGAATCATTCATCAATCACTGGGGCAAAATGGGATTCCGTTGGATGTATTGGAACCTGCTGCTAAAAGGTCGGGAATTACCTCTTAGCTCTCAAATGACAATGAACGGGAAATTTCAGTAAGTAAGATTGTAAAATTTTTAAGGAGAAAGATTATGGCACAAGATATACTTGACACAGTTTCGTTTGATGATGATGGTTTTATGGAAGATGGTGCTGCCTGGACTGAGGAAATCGGTTCAGCTATCGCGGAAGCACTAGAGGTGAAACTGTCAGATCGTCATTGGAATGTACTTAAATACGTCCGGCAGGAGTTTGACTCTACTGGTGACCCCCCAACCCTTCGGCG
>JAUWCZ010000020.1 GCA_030609055.1 Chloroflexota bacterium
TTTTTACCTGCGAAACATCCTCGTCTTCGAGAATTACTGCACATCTTTACTCTCATTAGGTGTAAGCGGAGGATCTGGTTTCAGGATGATCCGTTGCCAGGTGAACAGGATTACGCCTACCATAATCAGGGCACCAGTCACCCCGGGTGCCCAAGTACCCAGGGATCCAAGTAAGAATCCACCCAGGATGGGGGCGATCAGCCGGGTTAAGCTTTCCAGGGAGGCTGATAATCCCAGGGTACCTCCCACCTCATCCTCGGAGACTGATTTGGTCAAAGTACTGCGCAGTACGGTGTTGAGAATACCACTGGTTATTGCCAACGGGATCAGGAAGACCAGCAGTAGGATTAATGAAGGAGTGAATGCCCAGGCCAACAGCGACAAACTCAATACAACTGTAGACACAAAAATAATCCATTTTTCTGGAAATCGTTTAGATAAGGCACCAACCCCAAATCCCTGAACAAGAGCAAGCAGTAATCCGACATAGGCTAGAACATATCCAGTTTGTGTGGCATTAAGGTATAAACGGTATTGGGCAAACAGAGCGAAGATAGTGGTAAATAGAGCGAATGCCAATCCATAAAAGAAGCTGATACTCAAGATTGGTCCCACCCGAGGTCGCTGTAGAGCTTGCCAAAGTTCTTCCAGAGAAAACCCGAGGGGTTTTTGTTCAGCAGCAGCTTTTTGTTTTTCTTTACTGAGGGATTCGGGCAACCAAAAAGCAACCATCAAGAGATTAACAGCGGACAATCCTGCAGCTACCAATGCTGGCACTGCAAACCCATATCTACTCAGGAAACCTCCCATTGCCGGACCGATTATAAAACCAAGTCCAAAGGCTGCTCCCACCAATCCTAATCCGCGGGCGCGGTTTTCTTGAGTTGTCACATCGGTAATATACGCTTGGGCAACAGATATATTTCCCCCTGTAAATCCATCTAAAGCCCTGCTGAAGAATAAGACACCTATAATCATCCCATTTACAGAACTACCCAGCCAGCCAGCAAGAAACTCACCTGCAGGCTCTGCAACACCAAATATCAAAAATCCCAAAAAAGTGCCAAAGATACTGATCAACAGAATAGGTCGACGGCCAAAACGGTCAGATAATCTTCCCAACAGGGGCGCGCCAATTAACTGTGTAGCCGCGTAGACGGCTGTCAATAATCCAACCACAATCGGAGTAGCACCATATTGATCGGCATAAAATGGCAGTAATGGAAGGATTAATCCAAATCCCAACAAGTCAATAAATACAATCACAAAGATATTAAATAAACGTTTATTATTCATAATTATTTTCCTGAAATTTTTTTCCAACGAGGGATAATTCCTCCAGATTCGATGATTTGGATATTTTACGCTTTCCTTTTCCTCTTCACACTCTCAGTTTGAAATATTAACACGAAGTTAACATTGCGTAACACACCATCGATTAACGTGTTATAGCAATCACTTGAATACATTAATAATGGTTTTTAGGTGGTAATTTTTTATGAGTGAACAAGCATTGAATCTGGACCGAATGCGGGAAATTGCCCTGCTAGGCGGTGGGAAATCACGCATTGATGACCAGCATCAAAAAGGGAAACAAACTGCCAGAGAGCGTATTGACGCCCTGATTGACCCAGGCACTTTCACGGAGCTTGGTCAATTTACCTCATCTGCAGATTCCTTATCAGGAAACGGTAAGGTATTGTCGGTGGGAGATGGTGTAATCACCGGTCAGGCAGAAATTCAAGGGCGACCTGTATATCTTTTTGCACAAGACTTCACTGTAATGGGTGGATCTGTTGGGAAAACACATGGAAAAAAAATCGCTCGCATCATGAAGATGGCAATTCAGAATGGCGCTCCCTTGATTGGATTGAATGACTCTGGGGGTGCAAGAATTCAAGAAGGTGTTAAATCCTTGGCTGCTTACGGAGATATTTTTTACAACAATGTCCAGGCATCTGGAGTGATTCCCCAAATATCCGTGATCATGGGGCCGTGTGCCGGTGGTGCGGTATATTCCCCGGCAATCACTGATTTTGTGTTTATGGTTGAAAACACATCCCAGATGTTCATTACGGGACCTGAGGTAATTAAAGAAGTCACTCATGAGGCAATCGATTTCGAAACTCTCGGCGGCGCTCAAATACATACCGCGGAAAGCGGTGTAGTTCATTTCAAGTCATCCAGCGAAGAAAATGCTCTGAAACAGGTTAGATGGTTGTTATCCTTCCTCCCAGCAAACAATCTGGCTCCCCCGCCAATTATTGATTCTGATGATAATCCTGAAAGATTGACACCAGAATTAGTAGATCTGATACCTCCAACTGCGAAGGAACCCTATGATATCCAAGAGGTGATTGAACTCCTAGTCGATAATGGAGAGTTCCTGGCAGTTCAGGAGGATTACGCGAAAAATATTGTAATTGGTTTTGCCAGAATGGATGGACACCCAGTGGGTATAGTGGCTAATCAACCTGACCACTTAGCAGGAGTACTTGATATTAACGCATCGGACAAAGCAGCCCGCTTTATTCGCTTTTGTGATTCTTTCCACATTCCAGTGATCACATTGGTCGACACACCAGGATTTTTACCAGGTGTGGAGCAGGAACATCAGGGCATTATCCGGCACGGAGCAAAAATGATATTTGCTTATGCTGAAGCAACAATCCCAAAGATTACCGTTATTCTACGGAAAGCCTACGGCGGGGCTTATATTGTCATGGGCTCCAAACATCTCTCTGGAGATATTAATTTTGCCTTACCAGACAGCGAGATAGCAGTGATGGGACCCGAGGGAGCAGTGAAAATTCTCCACCGATCAGAATTATTGAAAAAGGATTCTAATCCCGCCCGCTTCAACGAGTTAACTGCTCAATTTCGGAAAAATCATGCTTCTCCATTAATAGCTGCAACTGAAGGGTATTTGGACGACATCATAAAACCGGAAGAAACTCGCTTGAGAATCATCAAAGCAATGCAACTGCTCCAGGATAAGCGGCAGCAGACACCGGCCAGAAAACACGGAAACATACCTTTATAGGTTGGCATTTGATTATGAAACTCCTGATCGCCAATAGAGGCGAAATCGCTATACGTATCATGCGCACCTGCCGGGAATTAGGAATTCCCACGGTAGCGGTCTACTCGGAAGCTGACCGAAACTCACTGCATACTCGCTATGCAGATGAGGCTATTTCAATTGGTCCGACCAAAGCCTCAGAGAGCTACTTGAATATACCAGCCGTGTTGAACGCAGCGAAAAGAATCCAGGCTACCGCAATCCATCCCGGATATGGTTTTCTCTCTGAGAATCCAGCTTTCGGCAGAGCCGTGGAAGACGCAGGTATGATTTTTATCGGTCCCCGCCCTGATTCCATGGCCATCCTTGGAGATAAGCTCTCCGCGCGTAAGGCTGCAAGGAAAGCAGGTTTACAAGTGCTGCCCGGTGCGGACCAACCACTTGCCGAGACAACTAACCTTGCTCAATTGGGGAATAACGTCTCCTACCCTGTACTGGTAAAAGCTGCCGCTGGTGGTGGTGGAAAAGGAATCCGTCTCGCCCGAACCGAGGGTGAATTAGGGGAGGTTATCGAACTTGCGCGGGAAGAAGCTCTAGCAGCTTTTGGTGATGGCACTATCTATTTAGAACCCCTGGTGCAAAAAGCAAGACACATCGAGGTTCAGATTTTGGGTGACGGAAACGGACAGATTCTAACCTTTGGAGAACGGGAATGCTCCATCCAAAGACGACACCAAAAGCTTATTGAGGAAGCTCCAGCATCAGAGCTTACTCAGGAGGAACGAGAATCCATCACCGCAGCTGCCAGTCGGTTGGGATCTACCTTGAAATACCGGAGTCTGGGAACTGTTGAATTCCTGATGGATGAAAACCATCAATTTTATTTTATCGAGGTAAATCCCCGCATACAGGTTGAACATCCTGTAACAGAAATGATTACTGGGGTTGATTTGATCAACGAGCAAATTCTCCTGGCTGTAACAGGTAAATTATCTTTGACACAATCTGATATTCAGTACCAAGGAGCGGCAATTGAAGCCCGAATTCTCGCAGAAGATCCGGAGCAGGACTTTTTGCCAACTACAGGTGAAATATCTTACCTTAAGGAACCGGGGGGACCGGGCATTCGTGTGGATAGCACACTCTATCAAGGAATGACTATAACTACTGATTATGATTCCTTGTTGTCAAAAGTAATTGCCTGGGGAAGTGATCGCAAATCGGCTATTCAGCGGCTGAAGCGAGCATTAAAAGAGTATCAAATCGGAGGTTTAAAAACAGATCTAACTTTGTTGTCTCAAATTCTTGAATCCCATCCCTACCAAATAGGGAAAATTAACACCACATTCCTGGATGATTTTTATCCCACTGATGATCAACCGGAGGAATCCTTGACCCGGGACGCAGCAATAGCAGCGGCACTGCATATTCATCGAAAACGAAATTCAAGATCTCAAATAGATTCAAATGAAGTTAACCTCTGGCGGCAGAGAGCTTGGAGAGAGCAAATAAAGGTCAGTGATTAAGCGAGGAAGACATGTCAAATTACATAGTAAGTGTTGGCGAACGAAAATACAATGTATCGATAGAGAAAGATTTCCTCTTGGTGAATGGTGATCGATATATCCTTGATATGGAATCCTTGAATGGGAATGGTTTACACATTATCCGACATGATACTCGGAACGTGGAAGCTTACCTACAATCCAACCAGAATGGCGCTTATGAGGTACAGATAGACGGAAATCATCTCTGCGCACAAGTTGATCTGGGTTTTCATAAACCTTCCAAAGCGATCAATCAATCTACGGGGCAATTGGTATCCCCAATGCCCGGTTTAATTGTGGATGTCCTTGTAAACGAAGGAGATCAGGTTAATATAGGGGACACTTTGCTGGTTCAGGAAGCAATGAAAATGCAGATGAAAATTCGCACGCCAAGTGCAGGAACCATCAAAAAAATTAATACCCAGGCAGGAAATCAGGTGGAAAAAGGTGTCCTGTTAATTTCCCTGGAACCTGAAGAACGTTCAAACCAATAACTAATAGCAAGCCAAGAATCGAGGAAATACCATGAACTACACAGATATTCATCACCCTGTCAAGTCAGTCTCCAAGAAGGCAAACCAAATTGCACTGATCCTCTCTGCTTCCTGGCTTATTGCCATTAGTGCCCAATTTTCTATCAATTTGCCTTTTAGCCCGGTACCTATTACTGGTCAAACCCTGGTAGTCCTGTTGGTTGGGGCTTTACTCGGAAAAAATCGAGGAACTGCTGCAGTGGGTCTTTACTTGGCGCAGGGAGCAGCAGGACTGCCGGTATTCGCAGGCGGAAAATCAGGTTTGATCACTTTGTTTGGTCCAACAGGGGGATACTTGATAGGTTTTACTGCTGCAGCCTATGTAGTGGGAATCTTGATGGAACTGAGATACAATAAGTCCCTTCTCTACACAGGATTTTCATTATTAGTAGGAAATCTGATTATTTATACCTTTGGTTTATTCTGGCTTGCCAAGTTCGTCGGAGAATCACAAGCCCTTCAATTGGGCTTATTTCCCTTCTTGGTGGGTGATTTATTGAAGATTTTACTTGGCGTGACTATACTGGGCAGCTCACAGAAAATTATGTCGAGGTATATGTCCAGAGGATAACACTCTTGAGAGAATTTTGTTTGACCTCGCCGATTGAACTCTGAAGGAGCGAATAGAGATATGGAATCGAACATTCTGCAAAAGACCCCAGTCGCAATAATCGGCCAAGCTGCCGTCTTTGCAAAAGCAGCTTCATTAACCGAGTATTGGGACAATATTCTGAATAAAATTGACGGGATCACCGATGTGCCTGACTCACGATGGAATATTGATGACTACTATGATCCAGATCCCCAGGCAGTTGACAAAACCTACTGTAAAAAGGGAGGTTTTATTCCCGATATTGAGTTTAATCCCTTAGAGTTCGGCTTACCTCCCAATCTGCTTGAAGTGACGGATTCCTCCCAATTATTAGGATTGGTTGTGGCCAGGGATGCTATGGAAGATGCCGGGTATGGGTCAGACCGGGAATTTAACCGGGAAGGTACTGGTGTTGTCCTTGGTGTAGCTGGTGGCCAGAAACTCATCACCGATTTGAGTGCCCGGCTGCAGTATCCAATTTGGAAAAAAGTCTTGGAGAGTAGCGGAATCTCTGAAAAAGATACCGAAATCATTATTGAAAAAATTAAACTTGCCTACGTGCCGTGGAATGAGAACTCTTTCCCAGGATTACTTGGAAATGTCATTGCCGGTCGAATAGCAAATCGGTTGGATCTAGGGGGAATGAATTCTGTTGTTGACGCGGCTTGTGCGAGCAGTCTGGCTGCGGCAAAAACAGCGATAAGTGAACTTGTGGAAGGTCGAGCCGAGATGATGCTTACTGGTGGAGTAGATACGGATAACTCCCCTTTTACTTACCTGTGTTTTAGTAAAACTCCTGCTTTTTCGCCATCCCAGATGATCCGCCCATTTGATGAAAATACAGATGGTATGTTGATCGGTGAGGGATTAGGCATGATGGTCTTAAAACGTTTAGAAGATGCCGAAAGGGATGGAGACCGGATTTATGCCGTGATACGCGGAATTGGAAGTTCCAGCGATGGGAGATATAAAAGCATTTATGCTCCCCGTCCGGCCGGTCAATCATTGGCGATCCAGCGTGCTTACGATGAGGCAGGATTTCCTCCCCAGTCAATCGGTTTAGTTGAGGCTCATGGAACTGGAACAAAAGCCGGGGATCCAGCCGAATTTAGTGGCTTAAGTACTGTTTTTGGGAATCAAAATGGTCAAGGACAAACCATTGCTATTGGCTCAGTTAAATCTCAAATTGGACACACTAAGGCTGCTGCCGGAGCAGCTGGTATGATCAAGGTCGCTCTGGCTTTGCATCAAAAAGTTTTACCTCCGACAATCAATGTTCAGAATCCTTCTCCTTCCCTTAGTATTGATGAGTCTCATTTTTATGTTAATTCAGAATCGAGACCCTGGTTTTCATCTGCTAACGGTACACCCAGAAGAGCGGCAGTAAGTTCCTTTGGATTCGGGGGAACGAATTTCCATGTTGTTCTTGAGGAGTATCAATCAGGTGAGGTTCTGAAATCGCGCCTAAATAGGGTCAGTCAACCAATTCTGATCAGTGCAAGTAATCCAGAGGAACTGCTCTCCAATGTGCAGGATATCCTGGATTCACTATCAGAAGATGATAGTCAAATAGCCTATCAAGAACTTATTCAACACTCAAAAGAAACCCTCCCACCCAAAGATCATCCCCGTGTGGGGTTTGTGACTGATTCCATCACTGAAACAATAAAATTCCTTGAGACTGTGGTCAGCTTATTAAAAAAACAACCAGAGGTAGCAGAATGGGATCATCCCTGGGGAATAAGCTATCGTGCAGAAGGAATCCCGGAAGAAAGTAAGGTCGTTGCCCTTTTCCCGGGTCAAGGCTCCCAGTACGTGAATATGGCTCGGGAATTATCGATAAATTTCCCTCCACTCAGAGAATCTTTTGAAACCATGGATGACCTATTCATTCAGGAAGAACAGAGGGCATTATCACAAGTCGTGTACCCCATTCCCAGTTTTGATGAAGATACAACTTCAGACCAGCAGTCAAGATTAAGAGCAACAGACTATGCTCAAGCTGGAATTGGCGTTGTCAGTTTTGGCATTTATAAAATCCTCCAGCAGGCTGGTTTTCAACCCGATTTCGCTGCAGGGCACAGTTTTGGAGAATTAACCTCCCTCTGGGCAGGCGGAGTCCTATCTGATGAGGCCTTCTTGCGCCTGGTAAAAGCACGAGGGAAAGCTATGCGACCTCCGGATGACACTGATTTTGATGCCGGTACGATGGCAGCCGTAAAGGGTCCCTTAGCTGATATAAAGGAAGCTGTTCAATCCCTACCAGATGTGGTGATAGCTAATGAAAACTCTCCTTCCCAGATAGTATTGGCGGGATCAAAAGAAGCTATTGATCAGGCGGAAAACCAGTTGACCGATCAAGGCTACAAAGTAACTAAACTTCCTGTATCGGCTGCGTTCCATACCTCCCTGGTTGAACATGCATCAAAACCATTTTCCAACGAAGTAAAAAAGGAATCATTCCAAAAACCAAAACTGCCGGTATATTCCAATACAACCGGAAAACCATATCCTGATGATCAGGATAAATGCAAAGAAATCCTGGCGGGGCATATCCTGCATCCAGTCATATTCAAGACCCAGATTGAACAAATCTACCAGGCTGGTGGGAGGATCTTTGTGGAAATTGGACCCAGGCGGATCCTGGGAAATCTCGTCAGTGACATTCTAGATGGACAACCGCATACTACTATCTCAGTAAATCCTAGCAGGGATAAATCAAGTGATCGCCAGCTGCGGGAAGCGGCTGTGAAATTACAAGTTTTAGGGCTCCCCCTGAAGGATATTGACCCCTACCAGCACCAGCCCTTTGCAGCTTAAACTAGCACTAATTGTAGTGCAGGAAGGATAATCTTATGTCAAATTTTAAAATTCATCTCAATGGAAGCAATCACATTAGTAAAGAACGAAAAGAAGCATTCCAACAGGCGATAAGTGATAATCACCAGGTTGAGTGCGCTGATGAGCATGCTCACAATTTAAAAAACGAAGGAAAAATTCCGCTTTATACAAGTCAGGCATCACCGGAGTTTCAACACAACACTAGCTCAATTACATCTGGGGTAGATGATAACCTGATTCAGATCTCTCCTGAGCTGAGTAATGCTTTGGAGATGGGATTAAATCATTCATTTGCTCACCAAGCCCGGACAATGGAAATCCACCAACAGTATCTGGATCAACAAAATGAGTATACCCAATTAATTACTGCTGTCCTTAATCAGCAAGGCAAAGTCCTGGAAAATGGAAATGGATCTGAAATACAAGGAATAATCGATACCTTGCAGCGGGGACTAGATAATTTCCACAAAATCCGTGAAAAAGGAATGGAAGTTCACCAGCAGTTCCTGAACCAACAGGCTGATTATTCCCAGAGATACGTAAGTATTCTCGAAAGACAGAATCTAGTATTGAACAACGGTAATATTCAAACCCTATCTGCCAGCCAGGTGGAAACTTATCCTGAACCTGAATCTACTTCAAAACTAATAGAACCAGTTATCCAGAAGGTTGAACCTCAGGCTCAGACTTTGGATGATGTTCAAGTATCCTCAAAAACTATTGATTCCCAAAATGCAAATCTGGTAATTGATCAGAAAGTTACACCAGAAATTCTATCCTCCGCTTTACTCAGAATTGTTGGTGAAAAAACGGGTTACCCATCAGAGATGCTTGAGCTAGACATGGATCTTGAAGCGGATCTAGGGATTGACTCAATCAAACGGGTCGAGATTCTGGGAGCACTGGAAGATGAATTCCCTACCCTTCCTCCAGCGGATTCAGAAATACTCGCCCAAACCCGCACATTATCAGAAATCGTAGATTATATGAATTCTGAGACAGCACAGACCTCGTCTGATGTCTCAAGAGCTGAAGATCAAACTAATACAGAAGAAACATCGACTCCAGTTGACCAAACGCCTGATAATCCGGTAGTGAGAGATCAACCTCAACTCGCCCTCAACGATAATTATTCGGTAGAAGATTTGACAGTGATCTTAATGGAGATTGTGGCTGAAAAGACTGGTTATCCTTCTGAAATGCTTGAACCCGGAATGGACATGGAAGCAGACTTGGGAATTGATTCCATCAAACGAGTGGAAATTTTAGGCGCTATGGAAGAACAGGTACCAGGTTTGCCTGCAATTGAGGCAGAAATCTTGGCAGAACTCAGAACATTAGGGCAAATTGTAGAAATTATGGGCAGTGAGCAAGAATTACCAAAAGCCCAATCTGTTCAGGAGGATCTGGTCAAAAAAAAAGTTGATCCATCCCCATTAGATAAGACCCCAATAAAACTGATCTCACTACCAAGACCAGACTATCTGGATTTCACCGTCGATCAGGATCGTCCACTCCTGGTAACCGATGACGGGACAGATCTAACAACACAATTTGTTTCCGCCTTGATACAGAAAGGTTGGAAAGTGATCCTGTGGTCTTTTCACGAGAGTCTTATTCCCACAAAAAAGCGTGATTTCCCAACTGAAGTCATTCATGTTCAGCAAGAAGAACCTAACCTTGATTCCTTGTCATCCCTGGTAAATGAAATTCGAGACCAACATGGATTGATTTCCGGATTCATTCACCTCCATCCACTTAATTTTAAGGAAGAAGTTGTTCCCCAATCTGAGCAGGGAATTGTAAAACAGATCTTTTTCCTCGCTGGAGCGATAAAAGCAGATCTAAATACATTCCTTCCCGATGGTCGTTCTATCTTCCTGACACTTACTCGCATCGATGGCCAGTTAGGTCTTAAAGATCATCCGCACTTTCAGGAAAGCAGCGGCTTAAGTGGATTAGTCAAGACCCTTCATTGGGAGTGGCCGGATGTCTTTTGCCGCGCGGTGGACCTTGATCCCCAGTTGGAACAGAAGGGACAAATCGAAATGTTATTTGATGAGATCCATGATCCTGATCGCGGATTGGTAGAAGTTGGTGTAAGGCTTCGGGATCGGGTAACTATTAAACGTGATTATAGGTAAAAAATGATGAATCAGAGCACGTATACACCTCCATCAGAGAGGACTCACTTCCTTGTAAGTGGAGGAGGAAAAGGAATCACAGCAGAAAATGCTATTGCACTGGCGAGATCTTTCCAGTCCACTTTTACGCTGCTGGGCAGATCAAAGCTATTAGAGGAAGAACCGGAATGGGCGAAAGACCAGGACTCAGAAGCTGATCTAAAACAATCAGTTCTTCAACACTACAAATCGATCGATAAAAAGTTATCCCCAAAACAAATGGATAAAGAGATCCGTCAGGTTTTATCCAGTCGGGAGATTAACAATACACTCAGCCGCATTGTAGACGCTGGAGGTGAAGCCAACTACCTTCAAGCTGATATCACAAATATCGAGCAACTGAAGGATCGATTGAATCCCTACACATCAAAAATAAATGCATTGGTTCATGGAGCAGGTTCCCTGGCAGACAAGCTCATCGAAGAAAAACAAGAGTCAGACTTTGACCTTGTTTACGGCGTTAAAGTTGATGGACTTAGGAATCTTCTCAGTCTCATACCAACGGAGCAGCTGGAGTATGTGGTTCTTTTTTCTTCCGTGGCAGGTTTTTATGGTAATGCTGGACAGGCAGACTATAGTCTCAGTAATGAAATCCTAAATAAATTCGCCCATCATCTGAAGCAGTTGCATCCATCCTGTCATATCCTGGCTGTGGATTGGGGTCCATGGGATGGCGGTATGGTATCACCGCAATTAAAGCGAATCCTAACCAGAAAAAACATACGTGTGATCTCTCTTGAAGAAGGCACTGAAGTTTTGGTTGATTTGCTATCAAAACCCGGAACCAAACCACAATGGGTAATTGGAAATCCAATGCCATTTCCCGCAGTAAGTGTGTCTGAAGGACTTAAATCTTACCGCATAACCCGGCAGCTTTCGCTGGAAGCCAATCCATTCCTGGCGGATCACGTCATTGGGGGCAATGCAGTTTTACCCACAGTTTGTGCCGTGGGATGGTTTATTGACAATTGCGAGAAGTTATATCCAGGATTTCAATTCTATTCCATGAATGACTACAGCGTCTTTAAGGGAATCATTTTTGACCAAACGCTAGCAGAAGAATATCTTCTTGAGCTGGAAGAAATCGACAAGTCCAGTGAAGCACTCCTTTTTCAAGGAAAGATAAGCAGTGAATCCCCGAATGGTAAGCTCAGAAATCATTACCAGGCCCAGGTGGAGTTAAGGAAAAAAATACCGGAACGACCCTCCATAACCGGTTTTGATTTGAATCCTGATCATCCCCAGGATGGGAAATGGTTTTACGGAGAGAAAATCCTTTTTCACGGCCCGAGATTTCAAGGCGTTGAGGAAGTCTTGAATATCACACCGAAAGGATTGACTACCCGGTGTGATTTGGGATCCTTCTCCCTGCGTGAGCAAGGACAATTCCCGGTGAGGTCATTTAACCATTTCATGGCGGATATCCATTTACAAAGTCTCTTAATTTGGGCTTCCTCCCAACTCGGTTCTATCGGGTTACCCCTGAAAATCGTTGTCGGCACACAATACGAACCCATCTCATTTGATACAACGACTTATGCAACCATGCGGGTGAAATCCAGTTCAAAGCATAAACTCATTGCTGATGTCATCAGTCATGATGAAGCGGGGTTAATTTACAGTCAAGTCACTGGGGCCGAAATCACTCTCAATACCAATCTTTTTGACTTAGTTAAAGAGAATAAACTGGATAAGGAACCAATATGGCTGTAATCATCGTCGGTATTGAAGCCTCCTATGGTTCCTGTTCCTCATTAATGTTGCTGGAAAGAACCCTCTACACGGGCAACCCCTGCCAGGAAAATGCGCTACTTGAACCCGGCGCTGTTGCAGAAAGAGCACTTCTGGATGCTGATCTGGATGGTGCTGATCAATTAGGCTCGCTGAGCAGCGCCCATCCCCAGCTTGCAGATTTATCCCCCGGAGGAATACAGCCAACCCGGATTGGGACAATAGCTCCAGAATCGGGTTCAATTTATCAGTCAATTCAAATCGCAGATCGTTGGATCCAGGATGATCCAGGCCGGGTTGTTCTGCTTACAATTACTTCTGATAAGGGTACGGGCAGTCTACTACTTGCACATCCCTCCCGTGATATCCCTGCTTATGTACTGATAGATATTAGTATTGTTGATCCGATTGAGAAACTTTTTACAGAGCTTCCACAAGATACTCCGGAAAATATACCTGTGGGTTACCTGGAATTGTTCCCTGGTATTAGTAAGTTAGATCAAAATGATTTCAGCATATTAGATACGATAGTCGAATCAGGTAATCATCAACCTGATATAGCCCTGGGGAGTGTATATAATCAAATTCCGGATGAGAGTGGTTTGGCCAGTCTTATCCATGCTTCCCTTGTGATTAGCCGTAAAATCATTCCTCAGTATACAGAAACACTTGGAGATAAACTACCTTCCGGATCAGCAGGGAACCTCTTCTATTTACCAGAGGAAAACAGACCATGGTTGAGTCGAGGAAATGGGTATCAAAGGACAGCACTATTAGTAAATATGAAAGGTCATTCCAGCGGATGGAAAGCCTTGCTGATTAATGAACCCAAAACTCAAAAAATCCTTCCTGCGATTCGATCTACTCTTAAAAAAACGGAACCGATCCTGATTCCCCTTGCAGGTACAGATCTCACAGCCCTCCAGAATGAAATGCGCTCATTCGAAGCCGATTTACAGGGCTCCACGGGACTGAATACCCTAGCGAATAATGCCTATGCGAAGTTGTCAAAAGGACAGAATCCCGGATTTATCTGCTCCTTAATGGGATCTACCCGAGAGGAATTCCAAAAAGAATTAACCCATGCCACTAAAGGAGTTCAGCAAGCATTTAATTCCACAAGAACCTGGAGCAGCCCAAAAGGCAGTTATTTCACACCCCAACCTTTGGGGGAGCAGGGATTGGCTTTTGTCTATCCCGGCGCGTTTAATTCCTACCCCGGTATGGCCAGAGAA
Source organism: Chloroflexota bacterium (assembly GCA_030609055.1). GTDB lineage: Bacteria > Chloroflexota > Anaerolineae > Anaerolineales > UBA11858 > B10-G9. The sequence goes on from JAUWCZ010000020.1 coordinate 13,685, forward strand.
CTCTTTGATTATTTTCCTGATCTCCACCACCTGGTAAAGCGAACCATCCAGAACATCAGCCAATCACTGGCAGAAGATTTCCTCTACTCGAAAGACAATTTTCTGGATCCTGATCCTCAGCGAGAAATTCTTAAGAAAAAATTCTCCGATCACCCTATTGAATTAATTGAATCTGGAATCAGCTTCAGTGTACTGCATACCTCACTTCTGAAGGACCTGTTTCAAATCTCCCCCGATGCTGCTTTCGGGTACAGCCTGGGAGAAATCAGTATGCTGTGGGCAAACAATATCTGGCAAGATGCGGAAGAAAGCAGCAAACAATGGAGATATTCATCTTTATTCAAGACCCAGCTAGTTGGACCAATGTATTCAGTTCGCAATTATTGGACCGATAATCATCTTGAGGAAGATTTCTGGGGGTCCTTTATTCTGAAAGCGCCTGTGGAAGAAGTTAATTCTGTAGTCGCAAAAGAACCTCAAGTATTCCTGACAATTATAAATACTCCCAATGAAGTTGTAATTGCGGGAAAACATGAAGCTTGCCAGAAGGTAATCGCTAAACTGGCATGTCATGCTCTCCCCATTCCTTATTCCCCAGCGATCCATAATCCTGCCATGCATTCCAATCATCCGGATTTTGTAGATCTATATACACACCAAGTTCAAGAACATTCCAAGATACGGTTCTACTCCGCAGCTGATTACGGCGCCCTCACTATTGACACAAACATCCTGTCTGAATCGATGGCAAAAATGACCTGCAATCCAGTTGATTTTCCAAAGCTTGTAGAGAAAGTTTATCAGGATGGTGTACGAATTTTTATCGAAGTAGGACCACAAAAAACCTGCTCCCGCTGGATAGAAAAAATCCTTGGATCTCAACCCCATGCAGTCATACCGATCAACAAGAAACATCAACCGGATTTTGACGGTGTCTTAAAGGTTCTCGGTTTACTTTTAAGTCACCAAGTCCCCCTGGATCTCTCTCAGCTTTATACCGAGGCGAAATTTACATCACAAACCAAAAAACGGGGCAACGGGAATGGGGCAGCAGTGATTGGACCGTTGGAAAAGATGGACCTTGAATCCAATCAGGATCCAAGATCCATCCACCATAGGGAGTCTCATTTTGAGAATCAACCGATTCCTATCGTCCAGTCGAAATATCTAGCTAATCTCGACCGTCTTTCAGCCGATACAGCAGATAGCCACCGATCATTCCTTGCCAATCAACAAACCTTAACCCGGAATCTTGTAAAAGTGCTCCAGCTCCAATTGGGCAGCCCATCTTCAAGTCCCTCTCTGGATCAAAAACCTGCTCCACTGTTTTCTACTGAACAAATTGTAGCATTTACAATAGGAGATCATAGAATTTGTTTTGGGACGACATACGCGGAATTTGGAGATTCCCGGATACCCAGACTGCCAAATGGAGAGTTAAGGTTTATTGATCGGGTCATCGAAGTTCAAGGTCAGGCAGAAGAAGTAATCATCGGATCCAGTCTGGTTAGCGAGTTTGATATCCCACCTCAAGCCTGGTACCTAAAGGACCCTGAGAGTACCCTGCCCTATGTCAGCCTAATGGAAGCAGCCCTCCAGCCTTGCGGCTTTTTATCCGCATATATGGGAAGTATAAAAAATAAGGCTAGCCATGATTTATATTTCCGGAACCTGGATGGTAAAGCTGCTCTCCTGTCCTGGCCAAACTTGGCGGGAGAAACCATCACAAATAGAGTTGAATTAATCTCCTCAAGTACTCTACAAAATGTGATTATTCAAGATTATTCATTTGAACTTTCCATCAAAGGAAACCCATTTTACAGCGGAAATTCATCTTTTGGTTATTTCACAGAAGAGATGTTGATTAAGCAAGCAGGCTTGGATAATAATCAGAATACAACTTCTTGGCAGGTCAGTAATCCAGATTCCGGCGAATGGATTGAAGTTGAACCTGGTTCAACAGACTCCCGGGCTGGGGACAAGGCTCAGCTGCCAATCATTAATCGGGTTTGGTTTTCACCGATTGGGGGAGCACATGGGAAGGGTTATCTTTATCTCAATCAACCCATCGATCCTTCTTCGTGGTTTTTCCAGGCTCACTTTTACCAGGATCCAGTTATGCCTGGATCGCTTGGCGTTGAAACAATGGCTCAGGCTTTGATTAAAAGCGCGAAGTTCTGGGAAATTCCAGAAACACTGCGCTGGAGAGTAAAACCAGAGCTAAAAACCATCTGGAAATACAGAGGACAAATCACCCGCGAGATTACTCAAGTGGGAATCGAACTTCACATCAAAAGCATTGAAACCGAGAATCAACAATGGCAGATAATTGCTGACGGGAATCTCTGGAATGGTGAGGTTCGGATCTATCATATTAATGATCTCGCTTTAGAGACCTATTAAGCAGAATAGGAGTTACACAATAGGTATGCAAACACTAATTCCTTCACGACAGATTAACCATATAGGAACCTGGGTAGGTTCCGAATCTGAAATCACAACGAAACAAGACGAAATCAGAGATATATTGATGGATCTCAACTCTCCTTGTTTTATCCTCGATATTCAAAACCAGATTGGTGCATCTCGCAGTGGGGAAATAGTCCCCCTCAGAGAAGAAATGTCAGGTATCCTGGCAATTTCACTCCTCAGACCGATGTCGCCTGCTTATTTTGGCAATCCAGGTTTTCAAGCCCATCACGGAGTGAAATATTCTTATATGGCTGGATCAATGGCCAATGCTATTTCCAATGAAAGATTTGTTACCACGCTTGGGAAATCTGGATATCTGGCTTCTTTCGGAGCTGGAGGAGTATCCCCAAATAGGCTGAGGGAAGCAATTAACACCATCCAAAATCAACTACCTCAAGGACCTTATGCTTTTAACCTCATCCATAGCCCTCAAGAACCGGTCATGGAGCAGACAGCTGTGGATTACTACCTCCAGCATCAGGTAAGAACAATCGAAGCGTCTGCATTTCTCCGCTTGACGCCCACTCTAGTTGAATACCGCGCCGCAGGATTAATAAGAGATCCACAAGGAAATCCACATGCTCAAAATAAGATCATCGCCAAGATTTCCAGACGGGAAGTAGCAATTCATTTTTTAAATCCGCCACCGGAAAAATTCCTGAAACCTTTGGTAGAGCAGGGCAAGATCACCCCCCAGCAAGCTGAAATGGCTGAAAAAATTCCCCTGGCTGATGATATCACCGTAGAAGCTGATTCAGGTGGTCATACCGACAACCGCCCTTTAACGGCCCTGCTACCTTCATTAATCGCACTGAGAGATGAGACTCAAGCGGAGAACAACTTTCCAACACCTGTCCGCATCGGCGCTGCAGGTGGTATTGGCACACCTACCTCAGTCCTGGGCGCTTTTTCCATGGGAGCAGAGTATATTGTGACAGGATCTATCAACCAGAGCTGTGTCGAAGCAGGAACATCAAACCATGTCAAGAACGCCCTTGCACAAGCTTCAGCCACGGACGTCATTATGGCGCCCTCAGCTGATATGTTTGAAATGGGAGTCAAAGTTCAAGTATTAAAACGAGGGACGATGTTCCCAATGCGCGCGCAAAAACTTTATGATATTTATTCTGCACACCAAGGGATAGAGGAGTTAAATCCAAAAACAAAACAGGAATTGGAAGAGAAAGTTTTCCAAAAAACCCTGGATGAGATCTGGGAAGAATGCGTCAGTTTCTTTTCTGAACGAGATCCCTCCCAATTAGAACGGGCTGAGGGAAATCCCAAAAGGAAAATGGCACTAATCTTCCGTTGGTATCTAGGGCTGGCAACTCACTGGGGCATTCAGGGAATTGCTGAGCGATCTCTCGATTATCAAGTCTGGTGTGGTCCATCTATGGGTGCATTTAATGATTGGACAAGGGGAACGAACCTTGAACATCCAGAAGAGCGCCTTGTGGTAACTGTGGCTGAACATTTGTTATTGGGGGCTGCTTACCTTTACCGGTTAGGAGATCTGAAGATTCAGGGGGTATCTATTCCTCCCTCCTGGAATAGATACCTGGATAAATAGAATGGTGCAAACGTCAACCTTACCCAAAGGAACGGTTCATATTTGGTATTCACCGCTCGATTTATGGAGAAATCGAGTCGGAGAATTAAAGGTGTTATTGTCGGCTGAAGAAATCCAAAGGAGTGAAGAATTAGTCTTCCAGAATCGTTCGGAAGATTACATTATCAGCAGGGGTATCCTGCGAAAAATCCTCGCTCAATACCTGGGAGAGACTCCTGAGCTTGTGTCTTTAAAGGTAAATACCACAGGAAAACCCTATCTTACGAGTTCACGATACCACTTTAATCTCTCACATTCCAACGATCTATTCATTTTCGGAATTGCGCGGGACACTCCTATCGGAATTGACCTCCAACATATCTACCCTATCTCAAACATTGATACCTTGATCAGGAACTATTTCAGTCCTGAAGAACAACAAATCGTTAATTCTGTTATTGATAGTCGAATCCAGGATCTATTCTTTACGATTTGGACGGCAAAAGAAGCCTACTTAAAAGGTACAGGGGAAGGATTTCGGAGGCCGGCTAATAGTTTCACAATTTGTCAAAGGGATAACAACCTCCTGACCTTAAAATTGAAACAGGAAACAAATCCATCGCTTAGTACGACGTGGAATATACGTGAACTTCACATATCGTCAGATTACAAAGCTGCTCTGGCAGTAAACGGTAATATTATTCAAATTAGGAGTAAAGCTTTTATACCGGGGGAAAAATTCTTGTCCCCATTAGAAATTTCCCCATCATCAGCCATCATATCCCAGTACAGGTTCTAAAGCGTTGTACTTATCAGAGTATTCTGTCATACAATCGACTTGACAGGCAAAACTGGATATGTAATAATCGCAGTACTCCTTGGCCTGCCCCCCTCAGGTCAAGGGGTTTTTTTTTATAGGGTTAATCAGCTACAATACAGACACAAAGTTATCCTCATTATCTCCCTGGAGGTATCTATGTGCGGTAGATTTACATTGACAGTTTCCCCTGAAGATCTGCAAGCTGCCTTCCCAAATTTCCATATCCCGGTTGATATTCCCCCCAGTTACAATATCGCACCCTCGCAGCCCATTCCTGTGGTCCCGAACGATGGGGAAAACACCCTCGATTTCTACCGCTGGGGGTTAATCCCTTCCTGGACAAAGGCAGATAAGATAGGAAAATTCAGCTTGATTAATGCCAGATCTGAGACAGTCGCCGAAAAACCCTCTTTCAAAGCCAGTTTTCGCCGCCGGCGCTGTTTAATCTTGACGGATGGTTTTTACGAGTGGAGTAAATCCACCACTGGGAAAGGAAAAACCCCTTATTACTTTACCCTCAGAGATCAAACCCCCTTTGCTTTCGCCGGACTTTGGGATATTTGGCATTCCCCGGAGGGTGATCCTCTCAGATCTGCCTGTATTCTCACAACAACTCCTAACGATCTGGTAAAACCGATCCACGATCGTATGCCCGTGATACTGCAACCTGAATCCTATACTGACTGGCTCAAGCCGGAAGAAGGACGATCGGATGATTTCCAACCTCTCTTGGTACCGTATCCGGCAGAACTTATGCAAGCTTATCCAGTATCAACCTATGTAAACTCACCTAAAAACAATTCTCCCCAATGCATTCAAGCCAGCACTCTGTTATGATTTATCCTCCGGAATCATTTCTTACACATTCCTTAAAGGAAAAACCCTGGGGGATGAAGGCAGCCAGGATTATCTCCGCGTCCCTTACCGCAGTAGAACCAGGACGGGTAATCAAAGAATCTTTAGTCAGAACCGGAACTCGGCTCAGGATTGGGGATGAAGAACTCAATCTCAAAGACTTTAATCGGATATTTCTCATTGGCATTGGTAAAGCCAGTACCCCAATGACTCTGGCTGCTGCTGACATCCTGAATGAGCATCTTCATGGTGGTATGATCCTCACCAAATCCGGAAGTCATGATCTACCGGAAAGAGTTACTAAGATTCTCGACCTCTATTACGGAGGACATCCAATTCCCGACCAAAACAGCCTCAAAGCAGTTGCTGCCATAACAAACCTCCTCTCTAAGGCAAAATCAGATGACCTCATTCTTTTCCTCCTGTCAGGTGGCGGATCTGCCCTATTAGCCGGTCCGTATCCCGGACTCACACTTAAGGATCTGAGACTAACAAATCAGATCCTGCTTAGCTGCGGCGCAGATATCAAGGAAATAAACACCATCCGCAAACATATCTCCACGGTAAAAGGTGGACAGTTAGCTAAGATCGCTGTTCCAGCAAAACTATTCACCTTGATTCTTTCAGACGTGATGGGTAACCAGTTGGATATGATCGCCTCCGGACCCACTACGCCGGATCCTTCCACGTATCAGGACGCGGTGGAAATCATAGAAAGATATGATTTAGACCATAGATTGCCGAAGTCGGTATTAAACCACCTCATCCAGGGTTTGGCTGGCCATCTTCCAGAGACACCAAAACCCGGAGATCCTATTTTTAGGGATGTTACCAATCTAATAATTGGACGGAATTCGGACTCGATTCAGGCTGGTGTTCAACAGGCCGTCCTGGAAGGGTTTAACGCCGACACCTTACCTGAACCACTGGAGGGGGAAGCCAGGTTGGCTGGAGAAAAATTAGCAGCCATTCTACAGAGAATGGCTTTGAAGAGTGAACCATTGCCGCGGCCGGCTTGTTTGATCATAGGTGGGGAAACAACTGTATCCCTACAGTCATCAGGTGAGATTGGCAAAGGTGGAAGGAATATAGAAATTGCCTTAAGCGCAGTCAAAACCATGAATAATGTGCCAGGCGTGGTACTGATTACCCTGGCAACTGATGGTGAAGATGGCGAAACTGATGCCGCAGGGGCGGTTGTCACAGGAGATAGTCTTAGGCGGGGTAGAATCCTCCAAATGGATCCAGAAACCTATCTCAGGAACCACAATTCCTATCCCTATTTCCAGGCTCTGAATGACCTGCTAGTGCCGGGTGTTACTCAAACTAACGTAAACGATCTCTGCTTCTTAATAACTTTCTGAGTGAGGTTTTATGGACCCAAATAAACCCCTGATACTTCTAACCCATGAACTCCCGCAAAATTGGGTGGGCAGCTTGCTGGATGGGTATGAAGTAATCGTTGGCAACAAAAATGAACGGGGAATAGACAGGGGACTTATCAAATATCTTGAAAGGGTTTCCGGTATTCTTTGTTTATTAGATGACCCCATTCCAGTTGAAATCCTGGATAAATCGCCCAACCTAAAAGTAGTCAGCAATATGGCAGTTGGGGTGGATAATATCGATGTGGCGGCCTGTACAAAACGGGGCATTCCAGTTGGCCACACGCCGGGTGTTCTTACAGAAGGAACCGCGGATTTAACGCTTGCCTTATTACTGTCAGTCTGCCGGGAACTTCCCCAAGCCAGCGCGGATGCTCGGGAGGGACGATGGTCAAATTGGGATCCAACCGGGTGGTTAGGGAAGGATCTGAAAGATGCCACAGTTGGCATTGTTGGGATGGGAAAAATCGGCACTGCTGTTGCTGAGCGGCTGGTTTCTTTTGGCGCGCGCATTATCTTTACCAACCGGGGCCAACAGCCTGACAAGGAAAAGCAACTCAATGCAACCCAGGTGGATCTGGATGAATTGTTACTAACTAGCGACATTATCAGCCTGCATGTTCCTCTTACAGATGAAACACACTCCTTGATAGACGAGGCGGCCTTCCAGAAAATGAAATCGTCTGCGATTCTGATCAACGCTGCCCGGGGGGCGGTGGTGAATACGAATGCGCTGATCCGCGCACTCAAAGAAGGTCAGATCCGGGCAGCTGGTTTGGATGTTACTAATCCTGAACCTCTACCTCCAGGTCACTCCCTGTTCGATATGGAAAACTGTCTGGTTACACCCCATATTGGATCAGCCACAGAAAACACCCGCAGGATAATGGCGGAAATCGCCCTTCAGAATTTGGACGCCGGTATCAAAGGGCTGCCTCTTACCCATTGTGTAAATCCAGAAGTTTACGATTAATAATATCAGCGGATGAAACTCTATCAGCCCAGATTGTATCCAGCGTAGATTGAATAGCTACTGCAGGTTTGATTCTGACGCAAATCTCTTATTTTGGGTTAAAAGTAATATATTTATATTTCCCAGAATCTCAGCTGAACTTAACCTCTTACCAGATTCTTTTGGAATTTTAAACTTAGCCCTAGAATTTGAGGCAAGATATGCTACACTATATGGAAAAATTGGATCGAATAAGAGGTGATTTTTTTGGAAGACATCACTGGGCAACGCGTTCATGTCAGTGTACATATCGAGGGAACCACAAACTCTTCCTTTCTTGCTGAGCTGGGGAATATCTATGGTGTCGAGCACGTTCTAGTATATAAACTGCCCCAGAAAAGATTCGTCCGGTTGAGTGATATCCCCATTAATCCTGCCCAATCGCTCATAAAAATGGGAAGGGAGTTATTGTTGAATACGCCATTCTTCAATTCTTCCCCGCAGGAAACTGGGGGGGAACCTTGGTACAAGCGAAAGGAACTTCCAGATGATACCGCTGCCGTTCATGGGCACTTCACGCCGAGCTTATTTAAAGGTGTTTTCGAAAACCCATTCATCAGCATCATCCTTATGGATCCCCTTGAGCGAATGATATCTTTGTTTGAAGAATGGACGCAGACCAAAGGTGATGTTAATTGGCGATTCTCAATTCCTTATAATAAAAAAATAAACTTTAAAAAATTCGCCCTCCAGGAAAATTTCATCAATTTCCAATCCAGGTGTCTGGGAAATCGGCGGTTAGGAGATTACGATCTGGTGGGTGTGACTGAATGTCAGGCTGGGTTCATCGCCCAGTTGAAAAATAAAGATTGGACTGGCTATGTCAATCAAAAATCATCCGTGATCCAATTGGATAAACCAAAATATAAAAATTTAGACATCACATCTGGCTTCCTGGATCATTTCCAAGAGTTAAATGAAAGGGACTATGCCATCTACAATCAGGCAAAAGAATATATGGGTTTTTGTTAAGAAATACTGCCAGGGATGATTAAAAAGAAGAAACCGCTGGGTCTCAGCGGTTTTTCTTTTTCTGGTCGGGGCGGTCGGATTCGAACCGACGGCCTTTGCAACCCCATTGCAACGCGCTAGCCGGACTGCGCCACGCCCCGGGCAAATTGCATTATAGTGCTTTCTCGCTAATCTGGCAAGATATCTAACTTTCCATGCAGTCCAACGAGTCAGCCAGTGTGAATTCTGAGTTTCAAATCAAAGAATGGGCAGGCTGTAAACCTGCCATCTTTTGTAGATTTCCGCTCCCATCTTTTCAGCAGTTAGCACCGATGTCGGGTTATCTGTACTGGTGATTGACATATCGACCCACTTGTAACCGTGCGCAACTGCCCGATTGAACATAGCTTCAAGAAGCAGCACAATCACTCCCGTATTCCAATACTCTGGCAACACAAGAATACTTTTTAATGTTAAGCTTTTTGGATTGCGGGTTTTGCTTAACCACAGCAATTTGAGCATATCCCAGGGATACCTTAAACCATTCACATCAATGAATAACTCATTTAAGTTTGGAAGCCCTGGTAAAAAACCAACAGTTTCTCCATCCACATCAGCAAACAGAATAAAGGATGGGTCGGCTATAGCGCGGAAGGGCTCCAGAGTCGCTTCCAGGCTGTCCCGGCGCCAGCCAATATGATCATTCAAGTGCGCCAGCGCTATCATTAACAACCTGTGAACGTTGTCAATTTCATCTTGCCATCGGGCAAAATTCGCCTCCCGGATGACAATCTTGCTCTGCGATTTTATTCTCGCTGCCAGGCGGACCAAACGCCGGAATTCAGGAGTGTCTTCCACTCTAATCCGAAATGCCACATTCTGTGCCCGGGCGGGCTGGAATCCATACCTCTCCATAAACACCTGATAATAGGGTGGTGAATGGCCGCACATCATTGCAGGCGGGCAATCTCGTCCTTCTACCAAAACCCCGTAGCTATCCTCGTAATCAAGATTCCAGGGTCCATAGAGCTCATTTAATCCCCGCTTTTGGCCCCACTTCTCAGCTTGATTGATCAGTGCTTGGAAAACATCATAATCTTCTATATATTCAAGGAATCCAAAGATACACTCCTGTTTTCCCCGTGTCTTGTTGGTTGGGGGATCCTCGGCAGCACAGATTGTGCCAGCCAGCTTCCCGTCCTTATATGCCAGGAAAAAACCCGCCTCACCCCGATCAAAAAACAAACCTTTTTCCGGATCAATAACCTTATTCTTTTCAGGAAGCAATGGAGGAACCCACAAAGGATCAGCTCGATAAACTTGCCAGGGAAATGTCAGGAACAACCGCCTCTCGGAGGGGGTTTTTACTCGCTTGATCTCAATACCATTCATAAGCAGCCTTATTGAAAAACAGGAAATAGTCGGAGTGTTTTTGCACTCAAGCTGCCCGGCGCTGTTTCAATTTTTCCACGATATTTAAAAACTCGTCCCGGTCTAAGGGGTATTTATAAGCCACAATAATTCCAATCACCAGCAATACTGCGGGGATGGGTCCAATAATCATTTTTATACCCCGTATCGCCTGTGGATTTTGGTGAGGGAGATTGGCTTGATACCCGGTAATTTCCAGGATTGGACCAATCAGAGGTATAGAAATCGCCGAGGTTATTTTTCGGGCAAGTGTGGTTACGCTATAAAACATGCCTTCATGGCGTTCTCCCGTCTGGTACTCATACCATTCAATTGCATCAGGAAGAATTGCCCAGGGTAACACATGGGCTGCTGCCACACCAACACCAGCCAAGGCGCAAAGGGTTAATATCAATACCAGACTTGTATCCGGAGTTAAATTCATCAAGACCAACTGCACTACAGCCCAAAAGGCTATACCATACATGTACGCATAACGTTTACTCCAGCGTTTTGAGACCCAGTTCCAAATGGGCAGGGCAAAAATGGCAACCACGAATATGGATCCCATTATGATAGTATTCTGTGCTTCCCGTTCAATAACGTACTTGACGTAAAATGCCAAGATGGACTGCAAAATGTCTACCGAGATCCAGGTTGCCAGGAAGATTCCCAGCCCATATCGAAATGGTACATTTTTCCAAACCGATTTAATGGATTCCCATAAAGTAGGTTTCTCAAGCTCACTAAAATCCTCCCGTTCTTCCGTCCCAAAAAATGTCACGAACATCGGCAAGGCAGACATCAAACCAAAGATCGCTCCCATGTATAGGATCTTGGAAGCGTTCTCTGGAGAAAACCCACCCACTAAGACTGACGGCAAGGTGAAGGCTAGCAGGCTTCCGAGGATTGAAAAAAACATCCGGTATGTCGTTAATGATGTGCGTTCATCATAATCCGAGGTCAATTCCGGTGTGAGGGCAAAATAAGGCATGTACAACAGTGTCGCTGAGGCCTCAAAAATAATATAAGCAACTGAATAATAAGCAACCAGGGCGCCAGTACTTTCAAAACCCGGGCGGTACCAGAGCATGGTAAAAGTGAATGCTAACGGAAGGGCGCCAAATAACAGGTATGGCCGGCGTCTGCCCCATCGGGTGCGGGTCCGGTCTGAGAGATATCCAAAAATGGGATCGTTGATAAAATCCCAGATTTTTCCAATCAATATAGGAATTCCAGCAATTAAGGGACGAAGTCCAACAACATCTATCATAAATAAAAGAAAAAATAATCCCAGGATTGTGGAGGTCAGGCTGAATCCAATATCTCCTGCCCCATACATTAGTTTCTTTTTACGGGTCAGTTTAGGGGTCATAAAATCCATCCTTGGGATATAAAAGAAATGATGATTTCAGTAGTATAACATCAACCCTCAATGGAAATTTCGTTTTTTCAAGCTCTGCCCCTCTCTGGTATAGGTCCCTATTCCAGATTTCGCTTGACTTTCCGACTATAATTTAATACGCTAAATCAACAAAACGGGTGGGAGGTAAATTGGATTGGCCCGGGATAATATTCTCAATGCCGCCACGCAAATCTTCCAGGAAAAAGGAATCCATAAAAGGAGATCTGAATGGTCGAGTACACTGTTAAAGAACTTGTATATAAACATGAAGAAGCCTTCCTTCCAGAAAAAGCCGTTGGGCTTGAGGCTGTAGTGCAGTATCACCTCACAGGAGATGAAGGCGGTGATTATATCATCACGATCGCAGATGATAAATGCAAAGTGAGTGAAGGTGTAGCAGATAATCCTGTCATGACTATGACCGCCAACGGTGGATACTTCCGGGATGTGTTACTGGGCAAAGAGGATGGCATGAAAGGATTCATGGGGGGAAAACTGCAGCTGACAGGTGATATGAATCTGGCTCTGAAGCTGATCAGTTTCTTTAAAATGGGTGGATAGATTCTTGTTAAAGAAATCGATCCGTTATCTATAAGGGATTACGGATCATTTCAATTTAGAACTAGAGTACTCTAACCAGCCAGTGGATTTATTCAAATGCCTGCCCAGGATGGCTGGTTGACTACGATTCAAACTCAACCGTTTTCAGACTCTTTTCAACTTGATCATATAAGCGTCGGATAGTCTCTTTGGTGTTGTCCACGGCCTGATCCAGGGGGATGATGTTCTTTTCACTTTCAGAGCGTAGTTTAGTTTCTATACCCCCTTCCTTGAGCACCCGGTGACCGACTGTTAATCTCAGCGGGATTCCGATTAGATCTGCATCATTAAATTTCACACCCGGGCTCTCGTCCCGGTCATCAAAGAGCACTTCAATTCCTGCCTTTTTCAGGTCCTGATACAATTTTTCGGCAGTTTCTTTTATCTCTTTGCTTTCTTTCTTCCCGCCAGCCAATTCCACCAGGTGGACTTCATACGGAGAAACTGAAATGGGCAATAATAAGCCATACTCGTCGTTGTATTCTTCCACTACTGAAGCCAGCAATCGTCCGCTTCCAATCCCATATGAACCCATTACCACCGGCTTTTCTTCCCCATCGGCATCTTGATAGGTTGCTCCAACAGCTTCACTGTACCACGGTCCCAGTTTAAAGATATTGCCAACCTCAATTCCCCTGACTGCTTTCATGGCGGCACTACAATTGGGACAGGCATCGCCATCTCTTGCGGCAGTAATATCTGTCACCACATCCGCTATAAAATCACGCCCATAATTGACATTCATTAAGTGATATCCATCTTCATTCGCACCAGCAACCAGGTTAGGAGAATCAGGAATAAGATCATCCACTACAACCAGGATTCCTTTCAGTCCGATTGGAGAGGCATATCCGGGCACAGCACCGACAGAGATAATTTCAGATTCTTCAGCAGGCCTGAGCTGTTTAGCACCCACCGCATTCATTAATTTGGTTTCATTCAAATCCATATCCCCTCTGACAATTGCAAAAATCAATTTTTCTTTTTCAACATTTCCATCTTGAATTACTGCCATCATAAAAACGACCTTGGCAGTCTGGTATTCAGGGATTTTCAGGAACTCTATCAGATCCGCAATGGTTTTTGCCGCAGGTGTGGCAACTTTCTTCAATTTCTTAGCTTTTTCAGTAGAAGCACTTTTCTTTTGAAATTTCGCAATCTGCCGGTTGGCTGAATAACCGCATTCATCACAAAGTAGCAGCGTATCTTCTCCTACCGGGGTTAGATACATGTATTCATGAGCCATGTTCCCCCCCATCATGCCAACATCCGATTCGACCGCAATAACGGGAAGTTTGCACCTACCAAATATCCTAAAATATGCCTGGTAATGGTTGGCATATTGAAGGTCCAATCCTGCCCAATCTCGATCCAGACTGTAGCTGTCCTTCATGGTGAATTCTCGAACCCGGATAAGTCCCCCTCTTGGACGGGGATCATCCCGCCACTTGGTTTGAATGTGATAGATCAACATTGGGAGCTGTCGATAGGATTGTATTTCATCCTTAATTATCGCTACCACCGCTTCCTCATGAGTCATCGCCAGAACCATATCCCGGCCATTCCTGTCCTGGAACCGTCCCATCTCAGGACCCACTTTTTCCCATCTCCCAGTTGCCTTCCAGATTTCAGCGGGATGGACAACCGGCATGGTCATTTCCTGTCCTCCAATCGCATCCATTTCCTCCCGCATGATGTCTTCAATCTTAGTCAGGGATCGTTTTGCCAACGGCATAGCAGTGAAAATTCCCGCCGCCAATTGACGGATGTATCCGGCCCGAACCAGCAGTTGATGGCTGGGTATTTCCGCATCAGAAGGGGCTTCTCTTAATGTTTGACTCAAAAGATTTGACATTCGCATAAAACATCTCCTCGATAAAACAAGTCATGAAAGATTTCAAGCCAATAAAAAACTCCGGCACTTCAGTCCGGAGGGAAACCTTCTATATTTTAATAATCCTTACTCCAATTGACCGAATATCGCTCAGGGAATATTCCTGATGCTAGGGGCGGGTGCTTCGGAGTAAATCGGGATAATCATGATGAAGGTAGTGTACCAAAGCCTGTAGGGATGTCAAGACACAGTCTGATAGCCAGTATATACTCTGAAATGCCACCAGCTAATTTTCGTCCCTTTCGGTGAAAGCCTGGGTAAGTATTCTGTATGGTAAAATCACTTCAACGTAATATATGGGGATATGACTCTTTTACAACTTTCCCCTTCCTACTCTATACGAGGATAAATATGATCCCAATTCGAGATGAGAACCCAACCCATAGTGTACCAATTATCACTTATCTACTAATTGCCCTAAACATCATTGTTTTTATCTATCAAACCATGCTGGGCTCTTACAATGAGCAATTTATCTATCAATTTGCAATGATCCCAAACGACGTCATCACTACACGCTCAACAAGCAGCATTTTTGACATATTTACTAGTATGTTTATGCATGCAGGTTTAGCTCACATTGGCGGGAACATGCTTTACCTATGGATCTTTGGTGACAATGTGGAAGACCGGATGGGAAAAGGTCGCTTTATATTCTTTTACATTATTGGTGGCGCAATCGCTTCCCTGGCGCATATCCTTACCAACCCAAATTCTCAAATCCCAACGGTTGGTGCCAGCGGTGCAATAGCAGCTGTTCTGGGTGCATATCTGGTTCTCTTTCCCAGGCAGCGCGTACTGACCTTAATACCACTGGGGTTCTTCGTACGGTTGACCATGGTCCCTGCCAGTATCGTTTTAGGTGTTTGGTTTGCACTTCAGTTTTTCCAGGGGGTTCTGACTCTGGGAGGTCCGGATGTTGGCGGGGTGGCGTTCTGGGCTCATATAGGAGGTTTTGTGAGTGGTGTTCTCCTGGGACTGCTATTAAAGAAACCAGAAAGTTCATATCCTGCCTTCCACTGGGAAAACTCGTAAGTTAGGATAAACTCTCGGCGCTTGATAATCCACTTGAGCTGGGTTATAATTTCGCGGAATCGGGATGTAGCGCAGTCCGGCTAGCGCGCGCCGTTCGGGTCGGCGAGGTCG
This sequence comes from Chloroflexota bacterium, assembly GCA_030609055.1. Classification (GTDB taxonomy): domain Bacteria; phylum Chloroflexota; class Anaerolineae; order Anaerolineales; family UBA11858; genus B10-G9. The sequence continues at coordinate 29,184 of JAUWCZ010000020.1, forward strand.
TGGGTTCAAATCCCACCATCCCGACAAAAAAACCGCTGGTTTTCACCAGCGGTTTTTTCATCTCAACTTATCAATTGTTAGTTTATTTACCGCCACTCAAAGGGGAGTTAAAGCAGCTGCTGTCTGTCTGTTTGGTTTCTTCCCCGGGTTGAGAGCGGTTGGTAGGAAGGATCTCGCCGGGAGGGCTTGGGCGCAGGACGGTGTCCTGTACCGGCTGCCGGGGCTTTCTTGCGGGCTGAGACAGGCGCTTTCCGGGAGGGTTTGGCAAACTGCAAATGCAGCTGATCCTGCCCAAAATATCGCTCCCCCGCTACTGAAAACAAACCAATGATCAGCACCCGCAATAGCCAGACCATCACCGCCACAAAGATCGGCACCACCTTTAACAAAGTCTGACGGGCAATCACGGCGTTGCCCAGGGTTTCGTGATTGACAATGGCAA
>JAUWCZ010000031.1 GCA_030609055.1 Chloroflexota bacterium
CAGCATGCGATAGTGAGCCAGCTCAGTCACCCGCCATCGGAATAGCGGAAGACGAACCCGCCAAAGCACGCTCCTGCAGTTCCGATCTTAAGCTGCAGCAGGATCTCATCGCAGTTTATCCGGGACATTTCCAATATGTGGTTACCCGTAGCGACGGATACGAAACCATCCAATCCTGCCCCTATCAACAGGGTCACACTTTGATTCGCCAGCGGCAGAATTGGCTGATTACCGTTCGAAGCACAGTCACCGGAAATATCTATACCTCCAAGAGATTCTATGGGTCCCAGCCCGCAAAATGCGAAAAGACGGAATGGTTCTCCGGCAGCACAAAATACAAGTATGGGACAGAACCTTCCTCAACTGAAGTGAACAGCTGGCTGGCAGGCCTGTTCCGGTAAACCTGCTCAGCAGACAAATCAGCGGGATCACCTTCATCTCATACAGGGTAGAACAGTTGGTAAGATCCGCATATTGGACAACTCCAATTTGGATTGCAATTCCCCGCCCAGCTAATTCTGCCCGAACTGCTCCATGATGTGATCTCGGATTTCTCGGTATCACTCGAATTGTCAAACACCAAGACTGCCAGGTTCGATTCCTGTATGGCTCATTTTCTTTAGTTAAATTAAAGACCCGCCTTCACAAGCGGGTCTTTTTCAATTAATAATGAGTTAGTTTCAAATTAGTGCATACACCAACGCCACTATAAGACCAAAGATCATATGCCCCATTAATCCACCCAGGAAAGCCATCTTACCTCCCTGGTTGGTCATCCACAGACCGGGAGGATCCACATCACCGCTCTTAATTCCAGCATGCATGAGTGGGATCATACCCATTATCAATCCAACGATCAGCCAATGCACAGCTCCAAATATCAATCCAAATAACCAGTTGGGGGTCCCGATCCCCACCGACCACAGGAAGGCGTAGATCAATGCAAATACCACCCCCATCATCATATGCATCATCCACCCCAAGAATCTGTTCGGTTTGCCAAACATGGTGCTGAGCAAGCCAACAATATCCATCTTGGGCATCCCCATCATGGGGGCGACAGCCATTACTACACTGATAGCAATCGTGCCCACTAATCCTGAGATTATTGCAGATAATATATCCATTAGTTCCTCTCTTTGATTTCATTAATAAAATAATAAACTTGATTGATATCTATTCTGACTACTACTTTGACAGATTTCTTACCACGAAAACGGTACGGCCTCGGGACAGGCTGGGGAGGACAATCGAAATCTGACCTCGCGGATTCCTACTTACGCAATGTTCATTGATCCACCGCTGGGAAGAGTGGGAATGAGTGAAAAGGAAGCCCGGAGCAGTAGTAGGAAGATTTGGATGGCGACCAGGGAAATGAAACATATCTCACGAGCGAGGGAAAAAGATGAGACCGCCGGGCTGGTGAAAATATTGGTTGATAGTGCAACTTCCGTCCTGTTTTTATTGTATTTAAGGTAAGATGGACTTGGTATAATATTAAATGCCTAGTTTGAGTTAACGCTGCGAGGTTTTGAATGAATGTCGCTAAGGTTGCCTTGATCCTGATCTTTTTACTTCTGCTGGTGGTTATCTTCTTTGCTCTCACCGGTCTGGATGTCAACAATCCAATGCCGGCGATAGAACGCATCCTTGCCTGGGTGGTACGCTTGAATCGGACACTCAACATGATGATGCGCGATTTTATCCTTTCTATCCAAAAAAGTATCCGGGAGGGCTTCAGATAAAATCCACCCTCATTTTTACCAGCTAAGCTCAAGTCGTTTCCGGCAGGATGAGCACCTGTCTCAAGAAACGACTTGTTTTCTATAATTTCCTCTATGAAATATACCTGGCTTGAAAAACTAATTGGTATTGGCAGTCTCTGGGGATTACTAGTCCTGCTGCTCTCTGTGGTGCTTGAGCCCACACCGGAAAACTTTACCCTGGGGGTCTCCATCCTCCTTAGTGGAGTCTATACAGGATTCTTGTTCCTGACCAAACGATTCTGGCTGCCCAGAGCCTCCAAAACTCCCATCCGCAGCGCTATTCTATTAGGCAGCCTTAACGCCGCTGTAATAGAAACTCTCTTTCTCGTAATGGAAAAAACCTTCGGCGCCTCGGGGGTAGCTGCCCATCCCAACTTAGTGGTAGATTTATCGATGACCATGCCCTGGTATATCGGGATGGTGTGGATTTTCGTCCGGGTTCAAAAGACAGAAAGATTTCCCCCGGCCGGGGTACTGCTATTGGGTGCAGTGTATGAATTGGGCGCCGATGGGATTGTTGGTGGGCAGATCTTCCCTTTGATCATGGGCGAGCCTGTTAACCTCTTAACTTCATGGGTCTTTTTGTTGATCCTGTCATTTTGGCAATTTATCCCCGTTTACAGCTCAATGGTTCTTCCCTCTGCCTGGATACTGGATTCAATTCCCTTAGAAACCCAGCCAACAAAGCCACGTTGGCGACGCGGGCTGCTTCCCTTGCTGTGGTTGATCCCCTTTACGATTTATCTGCTTGCTCTCATTCTAATAATGGGTTTTCTCGGAACCTGACTATTGCACCTTCAAAATTCCAATGGTCTAGGGAAAATAAACCTCCGACAATATAATCCATTGACAACTGGTATGACCAGTAGTACAATAATGCTGTGTACAGGTCTTACCAGTTAAGGTGTTATCTTGAAGGAGCAAAAGATGGGTGAACCCATTGAAGAAAGAGCTACTGATCGTGCTGAGCGGCATCTCATTGAGGGGATTGTTAGCGGCACGTTTCCACCGAACACCGATCTCCCCGGAGAGCGGACCCTTAGTAAAAACCTTGATATTGCGCGTCCAGCGCTTCGGGAAGCCATGCAGCGACTAAGCCGCGACGGATGGCTCGATATTCAGCAGGGAAAGCCAACCCGTATCCGCGATTATCTAAAAGACGGTAACTTAAATATCTTGGCTGGGCTTCTTAAGACTGATTCTGATCTGGTACCTAATCTGGTTCCAGACTTACTTGAGATGTGGCAATTATTAGCTCCCCAGTACACTGCCTCCTCAACAAGGCGTGCCCCTGGCTTAATTATTGATTTACTGAATAGTTTCAGTCATTTGCCTGATAATGCCGAAGCATATGCGCAGAGTATGTGGAAATTGCATCATATGCTAATTGCCTATTGCGACAATCTCGTTTACGGTTTAATTTTCAACACCTTCAAAGATTTTTACCACCAACTGGCGACCTATTATTACACCAACACTAAACACAGGGAGTTGGCGCGTAATTTATGGGAAGTGATGATCCCCAGCATTAAAGCCCTGGACGCAGAGACTTCATCCCAGCAAGTTTCCACGTTTATTTCAACTGCTGCTGAGTTCTGGAAAAACATCACCTTTGAACAATATCAAAAGGAAGTATTTGATGATCCCAGGCAAATAGAGGGGAAAAAGAAGGAAAAGAAGACCAAGAAATAGAGCGAGTGTTCTTTTCGCGATCGTGAGTCATCGCTGAGTTAGACGGTATGCACCGGACACTTGGTTACCATCCTCGAACATTATCATTGAAAGTATATCAGGAGCTAGAGAAAATGTTGGAATTCAATCATTCTAACCCCGATCTGAACAAGTCACTAGCATCACGTATCACTGGGGATGTACTTTCCCATTTACAAAATATACCGCTTCTTTCTGGAACGTTAATTACCTCTATTTTAATAGAAGGAGTAAATTAGTGAAAGTTCTTCTGGTATACCCCGAGTTTCCAGATACGTTTTGGAGTTTCAAGCACGCCCTGAAATTCATCCGGAAAAAATCCTCTACACCTCCGTTAGGATTACTCACAATTGGTGCGCTGCTCCCTTCAGAATGGGAGAAGCGGTTGATAGATCTGAACGTCCGCCCCCTCACGAATAAACATCTGGACTGGGCTGATATGGTATTTATCAGCGGAATGACGATTCAGCGTGATCCTGCTAAGCGAGTCATCAGTCGCTGCAAGGGTGCTGGGATACCTGTCGTTGCAGGAGGTCCTCTGTTTACCATTGAATATGATCAATTTGATGAAGTGGATCATTTAATACTCAATGAAGCGGAGATCACTCTACCTGAGTTCCTAAATGATCTCGATCAGGGAAAACCCCAACGGATATACACAACTGACGACTATCCCAATCTCAGCAGAACCCCCCCTCCTCTTTGGTCTCTCTTGAATCTAAACCATTACGATACCATGCCGCTTCAGTTCTCACGCGGTTGCCCATTTAACTGTGATTTCTGCAATGTTACTGCCCTACTGGGTCATCGCCCCCGCACTAAAAAGGCTGAACAAATCCTGGTTGAGCTTGACGGACTTTACAAACGTGGCTGGCGGAGCTCAGTATTCTTCGTGGATGATAATTTTATTGGCAACAAGCGTTACCTTAAGGAAGAACTTCTGCCGGCGCTTGCTCGTTGGCGAAAAGGGAAGATTGGATTTTCATTTCACACCGAAGCTTCCATTAATCTGGCTGATGATGATGAACTGATCCAACTCATGGTCAAAGCCGGCTTTAATAAGGTGTTCATCGGCATTGAGACCCCAAGCAAAGCCAGTCTGGAAGAATGTAATAAAAGCCAGAATGTAAACCGCAATTTGGTGCAGGATGTGAAACATCTCCAACGCTCCGGCCTGGAAGTACAGGGTGGTTTTATCGTCGGTTTTGATTCTGATAATCAATCCATCTTCCAGCGTCAGGTTGATTTTATCCAAATTAGTGGAATTGTGACTGCTATGGTAGGGCTTCTCCAGGCTCCTCCAGGTACAAAACTCTATGACCGCTTGAAGAAAGAAAATCGCTTATCGGGTGATATGTCCGGTGACAATGTGGATGGCAGCACTAATATAATCCCCCTGATGGGTATTGATAAACTGCGCCAAGGATACCGGCATCTTATGGAGCAAATCTATACGCCCAGCCAGTTTTATCAGCGGGTAAAGACTTTCCTTCAAGAGTATCATCCCCCAAAGATCAAGGCTCCCTTAAACTGGCAGCGTATCATGGCTTTTTTCCGCTCCATCTACCACCTGGGTATTGTGAATCAAGAGCGGCGACATTATTGGGATCTCTTATTCTGGACCTTAAGGGAACGTCCTGCTCTATTTTCAACCGCTGTAACCATGGCCATTTACGGATACCATTTTAATAAGATCTGTGAACTGCATATCTTCTGATAAACAGTCAAAAGCACCCGAAGAACGCGGGTGCTTTTTTCAATTTGGACCTTCTGAATTATCTTGTTAACTCAGGTTTAATCATATTCAAGTTAATCATCTCTTAGGTGTCTTCACAAACCCAATAGGGCTGCCTCCTGTTGCATTGCTCCTAGAACCAAATCAATGAAGGCTTCTAGCGGCAAATCCAGGTTCTTTTCACAACGTTTTATTTTCTCGCGGTCGGCGCCCGCGGCGAAGGATTTAGAACCAAATTTTTTCATGACCGACTCAACAGTCACACCGGTAAGTTTCTCCGGGTGCACTAGCGCCACAGCAACAATTAAACCGGTCAAATCATCACAGCTCAACAAGGCATATTCCATGGTTGTTTCCGGGGTTAATCCAGTGTATTCATAGTTATGGGATTGGATCGCCCGGATGATTTCTATTTCCACCCCCTCTTCTTTTAGGATTTCAGCCAGTAATACGGTGTGCTGGTCCGGTGCATCTTTCGTCTTTTCATAATCGGCGTCATGCAGCAGCCCGACAATCTCCCAGGTCAGCAGATCACCCCCCAATTCCACTGCCAGCCCTTTCATAGCGGCAGCTACCGCATAATGATGCTTACGCAGGTTTTCATTAAGGATATTTTCATGCAAGATCTCTGTCGCGCGTTGTTTCGTAACCATCTAACCCATCCTTTCCTACTGGAGAAACTGGTTTCATAGGATCTAGATTCTATTCCCTATCAGTTACTGAAAAGTATATCAGATGCCAATCCCTGTTGGGCTTATTCCCTGTCCCCGTTCAACTCAGCCGAAAGGTGATTCCATCTCCCTCCGTTGACAAGGTCTGGTTTTGGAGTATGGTTAAAATACCAGAATTTCCCTGATAATTTCTGGAGGTTTGTCATAATAGAGAATAACTATGCCCTGAAGGATATGTTCAACCGGGAGACAGTCGGTGGTTTAGCGAAAGCCATTACCGCTAGTTATCCCGGGTTTAGAAAGGATGTGTTTCTCCAGCGTGTATTTGATGAGTCATGGGATAAGCGCGCCCTGAAAGAACGGGTGCGTCATATTACATTGAAGTTAGGTGAACTGCTTCCGGAGGTATATCAGGAGTCATTGGATATACTCAAAGGCGCCCTACCTCGGTTAGAAGAACAGGGTTTTGAGAAAATGGTATTCCCGGATTTTGTGGAAGTTTATGGTCTGGAGGATTGGGATAGCTCCATCCCCGCCCTGGAATATTTTACCCAGCATGTCTCAGCTGAGTTCGCCATCCGCCCTTTTATCGAAAAGTATCCAGAAAAAACCATGAGCCAGATGCTAGATTGGGTTGGTCATCCTCACCCTGGAGTACGTCGTTTGGCCAGTGAAGGCTGCCGCCCCAGGCTGCCCTGGGGGATACGGTTAAAAGGTCACCAAGCTGATCCCAGCCCCATCCTTCCCATCCTGGAACACCTCAAAGACGATGACCGGGAAGAAATCCGGCGCAGTGTCGCCAACAATCTTAACGATATCTCCAAGGATCACCCCCAGATAGTGCTCAAAGTATTACGCAATTGGCAGGATTCCGGGAATGAAAATCGCTCCAGGATGATCAAACACGCCTTAAGGACGCTGCTGAAAAATGGGGATCCTGAAGCCTTAAGGTTGTTGGGATTTTCGAGCCCGAAAATAAAAATTCTTAAACTCTCACTGGAACCCCGGGAAATTAACCTTGGTGAGGATGTGTTGTTTTCCTTTGAGATCCTCTCCACAGGCAATGTCGAGCAACGTTTGATGATTGATTATATTGTCTGCTTTATGCGGGCGAATGGGAAGCAAACACCAAAGGTATTTAAGTTATCTCAGAAATCCATTCAGCCCGGGGAGCGGACTCAAATAACTAAAAAGCATAGCTTTCAGCCGATATCCACCAGAAAGTATTATCCAGGGATGCAGACCTTCCAGCCGCAAATCAATGGACAGGTTTTTGGGGAGGTGTATTTAATAGTGAGATAGGTCAGCTCTGAGCACTGTCCCTTCAATAAACTCAGTACTAACATCACGGTTATAAGAGTTAACTTACCTTCAGTGAAAAGTAAAACAGTGGAGCTGCAATATTTACACTGGAGGTCCTCTTTTAACTAAGTGCAGCCAACCAATCCAAGCCGCCCTTCTTCAGTATCGTTTTGGAATATTTAATTCCCCCTGCATCCAGGTAAACCAGAAAATCTTCCATACAGCGCTGGAGAGCACTCGCCATCTCCCGATCCGGCTTGACATCCTGTTCCCACCACCAATCCTTAACTGTCAAGATCCTGGTTTTTTTATCAAATTCAGGATCCAACCGGGCGATGAAACGATCTCCATAAAGAACCGGAAGCACATAATACCCATACTCGCGCTTGTTTTTCGGTTTGTAGACTTCCCATTTATAGCTGAAATCGAACAACCGAATCAACGTTTTTCTGTCCCAGAGCAGATTATCCAGGGGAGCTATCAAGGCTGCTTCCTGCGGGGGTTTAGTCGTCAATACTTGATCCAGCAGGAGTTTATCCTGCCGATGGAGGTAAAAAGACTCTCCCGGAATCTGCTCAATTTCAATCGCAAGAAGATCTCCTTCTTCCACAGCTTCATTGATGATCTGCCGGCGTTGGGGAGTTTTTATACCCTGTATACCGCCCCATTGTTCGCCCGCGTTGGGATGTGCCAGACCCATAGAGCTGATCCTCTGCAGCACATGCCAGGTTTGGTATTCCTCCAAAGTCTGGTTGGGATCGGGTACCTCCAGCAGTTTAACCGGGAAAAGATTTTCAATCAGATCAAAATACCGCCGGTTATTGACGCGGTGGTGAACGCCCAAATGACCCATTTTGAACAAACCTTCCAGTGCCGCTCGCGAAACTCTGGTTGGACCCCAAGCCCAATCCGTCTTTTCATCATGCTGAAAATCCAATGAAGATTGGGGGCCGTTGCGTTTAATCTGATCTAAAACATGCGGCGCCAGGCTCATCACCACATCAGATGGTACGCCGAATATATCCTGCATCCGGGCTCGGTGCCGGGCAAAATAAGGCCAATCTTCCACCATGCTGAGGCAAGCCATTTTGTCCCAATTATCTAAAAGCTGTCGGTCCTGATAGAGCAGCTCGTCCAGCAATTTGGGACGGAAATCCCGCACACGGGACTGCAGCACCAGATCCGGGTTGCGTCCGACCACATTGATGGGATCAAACTGGATTGATCTCACTCGTTTCATGAATGTCTTAATCCCCTCTTTTCCTTGCACAGATCGAGGTGGGTATAATGCCTGACATGCCAGACTCAACCTTCTGGCGGTTTGTTTATCGATGGATAGTTTTTGGTTGGATTCTATTGCCATAGATTAATATTTTCCGGATAATAAATCTTAAACCGATAGAGATTATTATTGTAACATTGCGAATGAACATCGTCAGAAATCTAATCCAGGACAAGAGGCACCTCGATGAGCTACAGAAGATATTCAGCCCCTCTCCCGGGGAAGGAGTTTCATTAACTACTTGAATCGTCATAAATTGGTAGAGGAATTCAGAGATCAAAATATGGGGCAGAAAAAAGCGGCGTGTGAACGAAATCGTCCACACGCCGCAGCTAAGGAGGAGAAAACAAGGAGGAGATAAGCATCTCACTACATCCTCTAGATAGTTTGAGGTCCAGAAATCTTACCTGAAATTAAATTGGCGACCTCCGAGATCTCTGTGTTTAGACCTCAAGAGTAGGGATTTCACATCTGATACAATGGGAAGATGATGAAAATTACCACCTGGAATGTAAACGGTCTGCGGGCTGCCATAAAAAATGGGGCAGCTGATTGGTGGCGCGAGTATGATCCTGACCTGCTCTGCCTACAGGAAATCAGAGCCAGACCAGATCAATTAACCAACCCTCAAAAGGAGTCCCTGAAGAGGGATAACCCGATCTGGAATCCCGCAGAACGTCCAGGATACAGCGGAGTAGCTACCTTCAGTAAACTAGCTCCCCTAAAAAGTGAAAAAGGCTTGGGCATCCCCCGTTTTGATCAAGAAGGGCGAGTAATACAATCAATATTCCCGGGATTCAGGGTTTTTAACCTTTACGTCCCGAATGGCGGGCGGGATTTAAGCAGAGTGGATTATAAGCTTGATTTTTATCAGGAATTACTGGAGATTTGTGACAATCTGCATCAAGATGGAGAAAAAATCATCCTTTGTGGTGACTTTAACACCTCCCATCAGCCCATCGACCTACGTAACCCGGATGAGAACCAGGGTACCACCGGTTTCTTACCGGAAGAACGAGCCTGGATTGATACTTACTTAGGGCATGGATTCCGGGATATATTCCGTGATCTCTACTCCGATCGGGAGCAGTATACCTGGTGGACCTATCGTTTTCAGGCCCGGCAGCGGAATATCGGTTGGCGGTTGGATTATTTCCTGATCTCGGAGGATTTGGTGGATCTAGTTGAAGATGTCATCATCCATGATGATGTGGGGGGGTCTGATCACTGTCCGGTCAGCTTGCTGATCGCTATCAAGTAAGACCGGGCTTACAGAGTTATAAAGGGGTCTAGCCAGCTCTTCGATACCCTTTGGTGTATAATTTTTTTAGTGTAATAGATACTCTGGAGGTGGAATGATCAATACTCAAGCAAATATCAGAGTATTAATCGCAAAAGCAGGATTGGATGGTCATGACCGGGGCGCAAAAGTCGTTGCCCGGGCACTGCGTGATGCCGGGATGGAAGTGATTTACACAGGTTTACGCCAAACCCCGGAGATGATCACCGAAGCAGCACTTCAGGAGGATGTGCAGGTGGTGGGACTTTCCATCCTTTCTGGGGCGCATATGACCCTGGTACCTAAAGTTCTTAAACTTCTCCGAGAACAGGGAATGAACAATGTAAGACTCTTCCTGGGCGGTATAATCCCCGATGATGATAAACCAGAGCTGACCAAACTTGGCGTTGACGGGATCTATGGGCCAGGCACATCCACTCAATTGATCATAGAAGATATCCGCAAAGCATGCCAGTAACCCAAACGCAGGCAATCCTGAACGGGGAGCGGCTAGCCCTGACCCGCATCCTATCTCAGATAGAAAACAACACTCCAGAAGGAAATCAAATCCTGGAGGAACTTTTCCCCCATACCGGAAATGCCCATTTGATTGGCATCACTGGTGCGCCAGGTACAGGCAAATCAACTTTGGTTAACCACCTGGCATTCCAATATCGCCATCCCCCGGAAGGAAATCATCCCCCCACTGTGGCCGTTGTCGCTATAGATCCCTCCAGCCCTTTTAGTGGGGGCGCCCTGTTGGGAGACCGAGTGAGAATGCAGGACCTGGTCGGAGATTCCGGTGTATTTGTGCGTTCGATGGCTTCCCGCGGATCACTAGGCGGACTAGCTTCAACCACCGCTGGATTGGTTCAGGTATTCGATGCAGCAGGTTTTGAGATCATTCTGATTGAAACAGTTGGTGCCGGCCAGGCTGAAGTGGACATTGCCCGCCTGGCTCACACCACAGTTGTTGTAGAAGCACCCGGTTTGGGGGATGAAATTCAAACCATTAAGGCAGGAATACTGGAAATAGCAGATATTCTAGTAGTCAACAAAGGCGATAAACCCGGCGCTGATAATGCAATTCGGGCATTACGTAACATGCTCTCCCTTTCTCAACCTGAAAAGCATACCGTGATGCATCATGGAGATCTAATGGAACTAGAAGGGATTCCTAAGGAAAACCAACCGACAGATCAACTCTGGGTTCCCCCCATACTCACAACAATCGCAACAACAGGAGAAGGCGTATCATCCTTAATAGAAGAGATCGCCTCTCACCGTCAATATCTGATGGAAACTGGAGAGTGGGAATTACGGGAGCAGACCAGGCTTAAAAACGAAGTAGATAATCTACTCCAAGCTGCCCTGCTTTCACGCTTGAATTCCTCCATATCTCCTAAGGTATATGACCAGGTTCTGGACCAGGTGATCAGCAGGCAGGTTTCCCCCCGACGAGCAGCGAACGAACTCATTCAAGGTGCAGGGTTATGATCATTGGTGATCAAATCCGCCTGCGGGCGATTGAAAAGGAGGATTTACCCTCCTTTGTCAAATGGCTGAATGACCCGGAAGTCCGGAGAGGGTTGGAGTTGATTATGCCGCTTTCACTGGCAGAGGAAGAAGAGTGGTTTACTAATATGCTGAAACGATCGCCTTTTGAACATCCTCTGGCAATTGAAATCCAACCGGATCTGAAAAAAGAAGATTGGATTTTTGTGGGCAATTGCGGGTTTATTGGTATCGATTGGCAGAACCGGCTGGCAGAAATGGGAATTCATATTGGCGAAAAAGCATATTGGAATCAAGGATTTGGTACCAAGGCCCTTCTGTTGCTGATGAAGCACGGCTTTAAAAACCTGAATCTTCATCGACTCTGGTTGCGCGTTTTTGAAACCAACCAGCGAGCCATCCGGTCATATGAAAAAGCCGGTTTTACGCTGGAAGGTAAATACCGCGAAGCCCAGTATCTTGAAGGAAAATATGTGGATGTTATGATTATGAGTGTGCTGCGTACTGAGTGGCAGGACACCTAAGTCAAAGGATCTTGATATGGCTCATCAAATGCTTCAAACCAGTGGTATGTATGGCGAGATAAAATTGTACGCCGGCACCGCAATCCCCAATGTTGCAAAGGGTATCTCCGACTATCTAGGAATTCCCCTCAGCGGACGGGATATTATTGATTACCCTAATGAGAATATCTGGACTCGACTTCATCATAGTGTTCGGGGACAGGATGTTTATTTGATTCAAAACACCTCCCGCCCGGTACATCGTAATTTAATGGAGCTACTGATCATGCTGCAAACCCTAAGGCTGGATTCGGCCGGCAGAGTAACCGCTGTGATACCCCATCTCACCTACACCCGGTCGGATAAAAAAGATAAACCAAGGGTGCCAATCACTGCCCGCTTGATTGCAGATATGATTGAAATTGCCGGCGCTGACCGCTATATGACCATGGATATGCATGCCGGTCAAATCCAGGGATTTTTCTCTATCCCCGGGGATGTACTGACAGCCTTCCATTTACTGATAGATCAATTGAATAAATTACTACCTACAATGACCGATCCAGTTGTGTTGACGGTTGATCTTGGTTTTGCTAAAAAGGGCCGCAACCTGGCTGCCGAGCTGGGGATACCGATTGCGTTTATTGAGAAAAGGAGAAGTCATCAGAAAAACTCGGCTGAAGCTTTATCCCTCATCGGTGATACAGAAGATAGAGATGTGATCATCATTGACGATGAAGTCGATACCGGTGGATCCATGGCTGAGGCTGCCCATCTAGCGAAGGAGTGCGGTGCCAGACAAATATATTCCGTGTTTGTTCATCCAGTCTTTTCCGAGTCAGCGATCGATAAGTTATCTGCATCACCTATTACCCATTTGATCACTACTAATACTGTACCCATTCCTGAAGAGGGATTAAAAATCCTGAGGAAAAATCGAGAGGTGGAAATCCTTGACGTCTCTCCCCTCCTGGGTGAAGTCATTCGCCGGGCGCATGAAGGAAGAAGTGTTGGCGAGATGTTTGATGAGTAAAACCCATGCCAGAATTACCAGAAGTTGAAACATTTCGCAGATATTTACTGCAGGGCAGCGACGGTGCTCCATCCATCCTCGGGAAAAAAATTAGAAATGCCGAACTGCTCTGGGAGGGCACTTTAGCCTTCCCTGCCCCAGATGAATTCCTGGCAAGGATCCAGGGACAATACATCACCGGTATCGGTCGGAGAGGGAAACATTTGCTCATCCGGCTTTCCCGGGACACATTAATCATCCACCTTCGGATGAGCGGGGAGCTTGTTGTTGAAGAACAAACTGAGGTCCCAGGGAAACATTACCGGGTGATCATTAATTTTGATGATAATTACCGCATGGCCTTTAACAATATCCGGAAGTTCGGGCGGATCTGGTTAACAGATACTCCAGAGCAATATCTAGCTCACCTTGGACGGGAACCGCTTAGCGACGATTTCACACCGGAAGAACTTCACCAATTGCTCACCTCACGCAGCCGGCAGCTGAAATATTTCCTTCTGGATCAGGAAAATATCGCCGGCATGGGAAATATTTATACGGATGAAGCCTTGCACCGCGCAAAACTTCACCCCGCCTTAAAATCCAATACCCTGGATAGACAGCAAGCCAACAGACTCTGGCAAAGTATTCGTGAGGTCCTTCAGGAAGGGATCAAAAATCAAGGCTCAAGTATTGACTGGATGTATCGTGGAGGGGATTACCAGAATTATCTCTCGGTGTATAATTTAGAGGGAGAGCCCTGTAAAAATTGTAAAACGCCGGTAGAGCGGATCAAAATTGCTCAGCGCAGTACATATTACTGCCCCACCTGCCAACCATCTCCAGCGTAAGAAGGAGTTCCTATGCAATCCATTCTCCTAATATTCATCGTGATTTTTGCCCTGGCGATCGGTTTTTTCCTAGGGATGTTTCTTCTTTCCCTGGATACTCCATTAACGAAAAGACTCACCAAGAAAGATCAATCACAAGGAATCGACCAGTCTCCTGTGGGGGAGGATTCCCCTGAGAGTCCCGAAAAGGTGGAGAAAATCCGCAAACCTAGCCCAAATTCCCGGCTGATCCTTCAGGTCTGGAAAGAAGAGGGTAAACCCCCGGTTTTTGACCTGGATGGAACTTATATCGATAAAGAAGATCTTCCCCGGGAAATCTTAAACGTCATAAGCATGACTGATGAAGAGCCTGTGGGGCCAGAAATTCAAACACCGCCCATTGAAGAAGCGGTGCCCTCAACAGTCTCAGCTGAGGAAGCCACCACAGAAGTTGAAGTGAAGATATTGAGTGTAATAGATGAAGTGAATGACATACTCCAGAAAAAACTGGCAGGATCGCCTTTAGCAGGCAAAGGGATTCACCTGATGGAGAACCATAATAATGAAATCCGATTCTGGGTGGGATTAAATTCCTATGATGATGTTGATGAGATTCCAGAATCAGAAATACGGCAGATCATTGATGCGGCAGTAAAGGAATGGGAGAAAAATAGGGAGTAAAGATCAATTCCCCTGTGACAATAACTCATTAAACTCGTCGGATATCTTGGCAGCTAAACGCCGGCATATGTCAGGGGATAAAAATGACGCCCGGGCAGCTGCCAGGACCCGCTCCTTTAGCAGTTCATTTGGCAAGTCCAAGACTTCAGTAACAGTCTGATATTCCATCGAAAGATCAATCCGGGATATGCTTGGATCATCGGTATTGATAGTGACGTTTAAGCCTTCCCGGAGCATCTGTTTTATAGGATGATCAGATAGATGCTCCACTACACCGGAATGATGATTACTGGTCACGCAAACTTCAAATACAGTGCCCCGTTCGCGGGCTAATGCGACTGTAGCTGGATCCTCCATAACACGAATCCCATGGCCAATGCGTTCTGCCCCAAAATATTCAATGGCCTGGCGGACATTCTCAGCCCCTCCCCACTCTCCCGCATGAATTGTGATTCGCAAACCCTGTTTTCGAGCGATTGAGAAAAGCTCTTGAAAGGGTTCAGCAGAAAATTCGGCTTCATTGCCTGCCAGATCCACACCTACAATCCCTTTGTCTTTTCTTTCCAGGGCAATTTCAAGTACTTTCTGAGCTTGGGCAATACTTTCATGCCGATTGATGCTAGCAATTAAGCGGACAAAAACGCCATATTTAGCAGATGCCTCACGGACACTTTCAATCACCCAATCAACCACTTGAGCCATCGGGAATCCTTCCGCCCGACTAAGGGCTACCGGTGTAAACCTGAGTTCAAGGTAACGAATATTATCCAGGGCAGCATCCTCCACAGCTTCCCGGGTTATTCGTTTGATGATATCAGGGGATTTATAAAATAAGCGTAGGGTTCCAAACTTGGATAGAAAATTCTCAAATGTATATGGTTCCTCGTGATCTACCTGGACCAGTGGGCGTAAATAACCTGTATTCTTTACATCCAGGTCATGTGCCCGGACTATTTCCATCATAGTCGGTACGCGCAGCGAGCCTTCCAAGTGGCGGTGAAGTTCCACTTTGGGCAGAGATTTATAGAAATCAGCAGCTGTTGGAACCGAGGATTCCATCATCGGAAATTTGCCCTCATAGTCTTCAAACAGGTTTTTTAATTGTACCTGATAAACAAGTTTTTCCAACAAAAACCGGACCTCCCCCGAAAAGAGAAGTCCGGAATATCCCTGCAAGAAACGGACCGCATCCGGATCTTGAAATGAGACTATGCATGCCCTGGGCTGGATGCTGTTTCCTCCACACCTGCCTGGATCCGGCTTAAGTCCCGGGGTTGAAAAGTAAACATGCGGTTTACAACACCCACTCGCATATCTTCCATTAGGTTCTGGAACATTTCAAATCCTTTATTTTTATACTGCACCAGTGGATCCCTCTGGGCATAGGCTTCCAGACCGATTGCGATCCGGAGAGCTTCCATTTCAGTCAAGTACTCTACCCAGAGCTCTGAAATTACCCGTAGAAATAATTCCCTGAAGATATTTGTGAGCGCTGAGCGGCCTAATTCTTCCTCTACCACCCTTACAATATCATCTGGTAATTGTTTGATTTGAGTACCAATGTAATTTAGGTAAGTTTCCTCCCCAATAACCGCTTGGATTCCTGTC
Source organism: Chloroflexota bacterium (assembly GCA_030609055.1). Taxonomy (GTDB): domain Bacteria; phylum Chloroflexota; class Anaerolineae; order Anaerolineales; family UBA11858; genus B10-G9. Next base: position 15,895 of record JAUWCZ010000031.1, read on the forward strand.
CTGCGATCCTCATCAAGAGAAGATAACAATACTTCTTTGAGTCGTTCAATCTCATTATCACCCCAGGCATTCTGGATCTTTGCGTAGGCTTTTTCCAAATGTTGAAGAATTTCCGTTGCCACCCTTTCCTGATCCATGTCGAGCAGTAGCCCAGCAGCATAAAATGTGTATCTTAACCGTTGGGTTCTAAGCCAAATTCTTTTGTGGCTCTTTTTATCAAATGCTGTCCGTCGTCCCTCGGCCATCAATCCCATTAATCTGACAAAATCAGTGTCGGTGAGCTCTTCTCCCTGAATTTCCCGTAATCCTGATTCAAGGCTCTTTTTTATCTTGGCTTCCACAGGGTCTGTAAAATATTCCTCGCGGCGTTTATTAAACTGAGCTTTTACTTTCTCAACCAGCAGTTCATCGATAGATGGCCAATCCAGCTCAGAATATTGGATTTCATCCCCATCCAAGGATGTGCCCAAGATTCGTTCCACGGCACCAAGTAATCTCCTAAATTCGATTTCCTTCAGATGAGATTCAACCTGGGAAACCAGCTCATCGTGGAGATCATTCCCTCCACCGGAAGCAAGCTCTTTGATTTGCCCGGGCGTTAATTCAAACCGGATTCTTACCAGTTCCCTGAGTTCATTATAGATAGCTTGAGGATTTCGCGGTTCTTCACTCTCAAAGGACATTCCATCCAAGAATGTACCTAGCGTTTCCAACCTCATGTCAAGCTGATCCTGGAAACGGATCTGGCGGTCTTCCAGGATCTGGTCTAGCGCTTGCAGGATATGAGTTTCTTCTGCTGCCAGTACCTGGTGACCAATTTCCAACATTAACGGGAGTGCCTGGTCTTTCCTTACGGGTGAAGCTTTCTCTTGAATGTCATCCAGGATTAACTGTAGAGCATAGGTTGGAACCTGTTGATCCTTAAAAGTTAAAGTGGGTTGTGTCTGGGCTAACCATCCCAGCAGACGCCAGCCCTGACTGGAATCTCCTGAGTTTTCCACCTCCCAAAAGGTATTGTCAACCCGGTGCTGTACCTCAGTTCCCAGCATATCCAGGATATCTTCAGCGAGATCCCGTTTACTGAAAATCCGTTCCCGCTGCTGGTAGATTTTCGCCCTCTGCGTATTCAAAACATCATCATACTCAAGCAGGTGTTTGCGGACATCAAAGTTGGCTCCTTCTACCCTGGTTTGAGATTGTTCTATTACACGGTCTATTAGTCGAAAAGTAATGGGCATGGATTCATCAACTTGCATAATATTGCCGGTCATCCATGATTCCATTTGCTGCCCCCCAAAACGGGCCATCAGTTCATCTTCCAGGGAGAGGTAAAACCGAGAAGAACCCGGATCTCCCTGACGGGCCGCACGTCCCCGGAGCTGATTATCAATCCGCCGGGCTTCATGCCGTTCCGATCCAATCACATGCAGTCCACCCAGAGCTTTTACCTGCTCCTTATCCTTTATATGCTGGAGGAAATAATTGATCTCTGTATCATAAATACCGTAGTCCTCTTTTTTCAACTGCTGGAGCAGTCCTTCCTGTTCATCCAGAGATAATTCGTAGGGGTCTTCATGTCCCGCCCGGGACAGTACTCGGACGACATCAGTTGTAATCTCTTCTGCCAGTTCACCACCCAATTTAATATCAACGCCGCGGCCTGCCATACTGGTGGCAATCATCACAGCTCCAAAGGCGCCGGCACCAGCGATGATCTGACTTTCCTCTGTATGTTTGCGGGCATTTAGTACATTGTGATCAACACCACGCTTGATTACCTGACTCAATCTATCGGCATATTTCTGGTCCAGATCTAAAATCTCCAGCAACAATTGAATATTTTCTGGCTCATTCACATTCAGGACTAGATCAAGTTCCAGTTCCTTAACCAGGTCCCTCAGAGTCCCTAGTTTTAACTCCTTAAATGGCACATTTAACCCTTGTAATTCAGGAATCCGCCTTCCATCCGGATAGCGGTCGTGTTTTCTGAGCCAGGATTCCCGGATCATGAGGATATATGCCAGGGTTCGGATGGATGGACCATCCAACCTGTTGGAAAGCTTTTCGGAGTTTTCAACAGAAGTTGTCCCCACCAGTAACGGGCGTCCAATAACGTGAAAAGTCAGGATTTCCTCCGCAATCGCTCGCAATTTTGCCTCTTCACTCATATAAATCAAATCCGAGTAGTCTTTTCTCTTCCAGAAAAGGGGTTCTTGTTCGAGATCACTTTTATCGGCATAAAATGTGTATTCAAAACCAGAATCCGGTTCTTTGGTTTTGAGGGTGATCAGAGGAGTATCATCAAGTGCCGCAATGTAATCCAGATTGGTTGGAATAGCGATGGGATCCAGTTCATAGATCTCATTAAACTCTTCTGATTCTGTTACTGCCGTACCTGTCATTCCGGATAGTTTTTCATACATCCGGAAATAATTTTGAATGGTGATCGTTGCATAGGTAACATTCTCACTCTGGACTTTGACATTTTCCTTGGCTTCAATCGCCTGGTGGAGCCCATCGGACCAGCGCCTTCCAGGCATCAGTCGACCGGTAAAATCATCAACGATGACAACCTTTCCTGCCTGGACCAGGTATTCCTTGTTCTTCTTGAAGATAAATTCAGCCCGGAGAGCCTGTTCTAAATACCCCAGTAGACGTGCCTGTTCAGTCGTGATATCCTCAGGTCGCTCCGGATCGCCTAACGGTTGACCCAGCAGTTCTTCAACATGCATTTCACCCAATGGAGTGAGAGTGATATTCCTGTCCCGAATACTGATTTCGTAGTCTTCCGGTTTTAACCTCTTTACAATAGTTGACATACGCCGGTACCATTCTGGATCATCATGAGAGGGTCCGGATATTATCAATGGCGTCCGGGCTTCATCGATCAGAACATTGTCAACCTCATCGATAATTGCATAATGATAACCGCGCTGAACTCGCTCTTCCAGCCGCATGGCCATATTGTCCCGCAGATAGTCAAAACCAAATTCATTATTGGTCCCATAGAGGATATCTGCCTGGTAGGCTTGCTTCCGCATGACCATATCCAATTGGTGACGGTTTTCCTGGGGTGATTTATTCTCCAGATTTACCAGGAAAGCCTTTTTTCCGTGCTCAGTCCTGGCAGCCATCTGCAGTACACCTACGCTTATACCCAGGTAATTATAAATAGGAGCCATCCAGCGGGCGTCTCGCCGGGCCAGGTAATCATTGACGGTAACCAGGTGGACACCCCTTCCCACTGGAACTCCTTCAATAGGTTTAAATTGCCAATTCTCGGGGTCGTCTCCCCAGACGGCACGGGCTCGTTTGATCCAGTCAGGTGCAAGACTAAGGGCATTCAGATAAAGCGGTAAAGTAGCGCCAAGGGTTTTTCCTTCTCCAGTCCTCATTTCCGCCACAAAACAGCGATGCATGCCAATCCCCCCGATCAATTGAACATCGAAATGACGCTGCCCAATTGTCCGTTTACTGGCTTCCCGGATAGAGGCAAACGCTTCCGGCAGAATATCTTCCAGGGTTTCACCCTTTGCTAATCTCAAGCGGAAATAATCTGTTTTCGCCCGTAAATCCCCCTCACTTAACCCTTCAAACTCGCTTTCCAGGTCATTAATAACTTCAGTTTCCCCTGCAAGATCCTCTAATATCTTTTGATGGGGATCTCCCCCCACAGCGCGGATAATTTTTCCAAACATAGGTTCACCTTAATAGCAAATGCTTTTGTGCCAAACTCAATTGGCCTAATCTTGTGCGATTATAGCATATGGGTATAAATTTCATCTAAGAACTAACAGGAGCTGTTTTCTCCCATCCATGGTACCAGTCCGAGATTCGGGAGTAATGTTATAATTTTTGATTGTGAGAACAGAACAACCCTCCCTAGATTCCCTCTCAGCCAACCGCCAAATAGCTCGCGCCGCGGGAATGGTTACGCTGGCTTTTGTGATTAGCAATCTTGCTGGTCTGATCCGCCAAATTCTGGTTGCAAATGCTTTCGGTACCACTTCCACCATAGAAGCGTTTTACGCTGCCAATCGGATCTCTGAAACCCTCTTTAATCTGGTTGCCGGGGGTGCGTTAGCATCTGCATTTATCCCCACCTTTACCAGCTTGTTAGCGAAGGAAAAACGACAGCAAGCTTGGAAATTGGCATCATCGATCACCAATCTGATCCTTATATTTTTGACACTGATCGCAGCAGCAGCAGCTGTTTTTGCTCCCCAGGTTGTGCGTTATATTCTGGCACCAGGCTTTGCGGCAGACCCGGCCAAAGAAGCACTTACCATATCTCTTACCCGGCTGATGCTTCCCTCAGCAGTTCTGTTCGGTCTCAGCGTCCTGGCAATGGGAATCCTCAATTCCCATCAGAAATTTTTTATCCCTGCCTTAGCTCCCTCCATGTACCAGATCGGGATGATATTTGGTGTTTTAGTCCTCACCCCAAGGATGGGAATCTACGGGCTGGCTTGGGGGGTGATCCTTGGTGCCGCCCTGCATCTGCTCCTTCAACTACCATTATTAATTAAGCAAGGGGGGAAATTCAGCTTCTCCTTGGGGTTAAGGTCTCCAGATGTGCAGGAGGTAGTCCGGCTGATAATTCCCCGGTGGCTGGGAGTCGCCGTGGTTCAGCTGAATTTTTGGATCAATGTTCGCCTGGCATCGCTGCAGCCTGAGGGAAGTGTGGCAGCCATTCAATTTGCTTTTGCGCTGATGTTAATGCCGCAGGCAGCAATCGCCCAATCAATTGCAACAGCTGCCCTGCCTACTTTTTCAACCCAGGTTGCTCAGAATAAACTGAAGGAGATGCGAAGTTCCCTCACCGCAACCTTAAGGGGTATCCTGCTGCTGTCAATACCTGCCAGCCTGGGCTTGATTCTGCTCCGTAGACCACTTGTCAGCCTGCTTTACCAGCGGGGTGAATTTACTGCCTACTCCACTGAGCTGGTCTCCTGGGCGCTGCTCTGGTATGCAGCTGGCCTGGTAGGCCATGCCATGGTAGAAATCCTTGCCCGGGCGTTTTACGCCCTGCACGATACCAAAACACCTGTATTCATTGGCGTCGCGGCCATGTCGTTGAATGTATTGTTCAGTTTCCTGTTTTCCGCCCTCTTCAGCCGCATAGGCTGGATGCCACACGGCGGATTGGCACTGGCAAATACCTTGGCAACCGGATTAGAGATGATCGGGCTTGTTCTGATTATGAGGAAACGCCTGGAGGGTTTGGAAGGTAGCCTAATCTGGTCAGGGGTTCTCAAAGCCTTAATCTCTGGGGGTTTGATGGTTTTAGCCATTTTGGGATGGTTATCCATCACAGAAAGTGGTTCTATTTTTATCCAGGGAGCAGGCGGGATTCTAGTCGGATTGATAGTTTATACTGCAGCTTTAGGTATCCTAAAAACCAGCGAATTAAAGCAGATCTTTCAAGCGGTCCGGACACGGTTAGGTTAATCCCATATTTCATTGGAATTACTCTTTCCAGGGTATCTTCAAGGAAATATATATCAGTTAGCAAATAATCGGGGTTACATTCCCCGCTATTCCCCCTAGTATCACTGTTAAGTAAATCAATCGGATCAGGGACTAACCAACACTTCCACACTTGAAATGTGTTGGATTCCAGAAAATTTTCCATCCTTGGCAGATACCTGGACTCGGATCCAGGAGGAAAACCCCACCTGAAAGGATATCTCTCCCTCAAACGGCCGGTATCCAAATCCAAGGTTTTCATTAGTAACCTGGAGCACATCCGATCCCACTAATCCACCTTCTCTGTTCAGGAGTTCCACCACCAGTTGATCACCCGGAGCAAAACGGGTTATCCCCTGGAGGATCAAAACATCACCCTGAATGAGTGTACTTGGGATGGGCTGCTGGATAATCAGGTTTTCGTACAGATCCTGGATTGATTTTATTTCCGGATCGCCCTCTGAAAGCAGAATCAGGTCTGTACTTGCCAGGGATGAGAGTCTGCCGTAGCTATCCCGGGAGCTGACCTCCAGGCGGGCAGATTCAGCAGCCCCAGATATATCAAAAGAAATTTCTTGCACCAGATGAGTATTCCCAGCTTGGCCGGCTTCCCGAGTGAAAGCATACTCAACCAACAATTGCCCGTCCTCTCCATAGAGTGAAACCTGATAGCTTGAATTCTCCTCGCGATCACTCTGCAGCGGGGCCAGATAGGCATGGATAGTAAAGGGGGAGGTGACTCTTGAAAGTCGTCCAGGACGTATGATCTGAATTTCTCCATATGGCAGGGGATCCGGCAGGGTGAGAGGTTCCGGGTTATCCAGTACCAGGTCAATGGTTTGTGTGGGAGTGATCTCCCCTTCCAGGTTTGATGGGGCACTCGTTTCTGTGGGGATTGGAGTCCGGGTAGGGATATCCGGATCTGAAGTAGGTTGTGGCGCCGGTGTTATCTCGATTAATCCCTCATCAACCAATGCTTGGGCAGTAAGCTCAATGGCAGTCGGCAGGTATTCTTCTGGTATAAAGGTGGGGGGAAGATTCCCAGGAAATGCACCGCATCCTGTGGCAATGATCGTGACCATCAAGACTGAGAACGAGAAACGTATATATGGGTTCATGCCAGCGGAGTTGGGGATGAGGCTCACAGTCAAAGGGAGGATTCTGCTTCAAATTTCTCAATCACAGATAAAAGATCTACCAGGGCAACAGGTTTTTCAAGGAAATGCTGCGCTCCTGCATTCAATACCGCGTCAACCAGGTTATCTTCCGGTAAGGCGGAAATCACTACCACGGGTATGAATTTTGTTCTCCTATCCCGGGTTATTTTTTCAATCAGTTCGTAACCAGATACCTGGGGGATGTTTAAATCCACAAAGATCAGATCATAGGCGTTTTTCTTGACTAACTTCCAACCTTCCATAGCACTGGAAGCCACATCGGCCTGATGATTTCCAAGTGAGACTGCCTTCACGTAGGTTTCAAGGGCATCTGTGTCATCATCAACAAATAAAATACGTCCCACTATTTCTCCTTCCGCCTTCTCTACGCCTGCTTGTCAATTATTTCGAAGATTAATCCCGACTCTTACTTAAAGTATTTGAATGATAAGTTTGAGGTAATTTAGAAGAACCACCTGACACCAAAAAAACCCTTTCATATCTCATCTGAGAGGGATTGGATCCTGTTTATCAGGAGATCAAGGGTGTCTTCCTAACTATGTATCTTACCACGAGTTGCCCCGGGAAACTTCAGACCAGTAAAATTGAGCAGAATAGAAATTTCTTCAGGAACTGAAAAGATCAACTTTCCAGATTGTGATTTTCAATTCCTCCCGTTTCAGACAGGATCCAGTCTAGATAGGATTGCCCTCCCCCAACAATCGGCAGAGCAATAATTTCCGGAACCTGATAAGGGTGCAGCTTTTGAACTAGCGGGGTAAGTTGCTTTTCAAGCAGTTCAGACCGGGTTTTAATCATCAGGAGGATTTCCTGATCATCTTCTATCTTTCCCTTCCAGTGGTACATTGACCTCAAACCTTGGAAAATATTTACGCAGGCTGCCAACCGTTTCTCAAGGAGCGCATTGGTAATAGACTCTGCAGTATCCAGATCAGGGGTAGTGATAAAAACTATTCGAAGAGACTCTGATTGGTTCATGATATCCGTCATGAATCGCTCTTGTAGCCGCCTCCTTGCCCTTATGTATAATATTTCATTGACCCCATCTTCCAAACGAGATCCGATATAGAAAATAATCCCCGGTGTTTCCCAATAGATTTCCCATCCAGATCATATGAAGAATCATTTGAGTTGCGTTAAAATCAATCTATCTCTTGTCCTTTGGTATCAAGTTAGTTATTATGATATTAATAGTCCACTCGGATTACCCCTATATAATAACAGCAAGGAAAAGAATTGAGTTGCCATCAGCCAAGCCTACTAGGCTGCCGAGAGGGATGGGCAAACCTTCCCTTGACTATGACATTATCGTCAAAGGTCATATACTCCTTTCCGTCGGTCTAGAAACTAGGACAATTTGCAGGAAAAGTTATGACTTTCAGAAGGGCATTAAAGATATAATTCAACTAACATAACTTGAGAGGAAATTCGCGCTCAAAGTCTTTCTTCAGGAGTGGAAACCATGTATAAAATTGTATCGAAAAAAAACCTCGCTCCTAATATCACTCGTTATTCAATCGAGGCTCCCGAGGTTGCCAGGTCTAGAAAACCGGGCCAATTTGTGGTTATCCGGGCAGAAGAAACTAGTGAACGGGTTCCGCTGACCATTGTCGACTCCGACCCGGAAAAAGGCACAATTGACCTAATCATCCAGGATGCCGGATTCAGCACCCACTGCCTGGTCTGCTACGAAGTTGGGGATGGTTTCTTAGATGTGCTCGGTCCACTTGGCAAACCTACCGATATGGATCACTTCGGTACTGTAGTTTGTGTTGGCGGCGGTGTGGGAACTGCGGTTCTCTATCCAATTGCCAAAGGGTTAAAAGAAGCCGGGAACGAGGTTATTACTATCAACGGTGCCCGATCCAAAGAGCTGGTCATCCTGGAAGAAGAACTGGGAGAAATCAGTGACGAGCTGATCATCACCACAGATGATGGCAGTTATGGCATCAAAGGTTTCGGATCCACCGTGCTGCAGGGCATGATCGACAACAAGAAGAAAATCGATTTAGTGGTTGCTATCGGACCGACACTTATGATGAAAGCAGTTGCTGAAGTAACCCGTCCCCACAGCATCAAAACTATTGCCAGTTTAAATGCCATTATGATTGATGGCACCGGCATGTGCGGCGGATGTAGGGTCACAGTGGGTGATGAAGTTAAATTTGCCTGCGTTGACGGACCAGAATTTGATGCCCATTTGGTTGATTTTGATGAGCAGATTGCCAAACACCGTTACTACGACAAGGAACAAGCTTGCCAAATGGATGGGATAATTACCGAAGCAGAACAGGAGAGAGCTTAATGGCCGAAGAAAAGAAAACCCGGCCTACTCGAAAAAAACCGGAACGGATCCCACGGCAGATTATGCCAGTCCGATCACCGGAAGAGCGCATTCAAGATTTTGAGGAAGTAGCCCTAGGTTTTGACACGGAACTGGCTAAATTAGAAGCCCAGCGCTGTTTGCAATGCCCCAAACAACCCTGTGTAGATGGCTGTCCAGTTGCTGTGGATATCACTGGCTTCATCCAGCTGATTTCGGAGGGTGATTTTGTCGCTGCTGCTCAGAAAATCAAAGAGACCAATTTATTGCCGGCAGTATGCGGCCGGGTTTGCCCCCAGGAAGAGCAGTGTGAACAAGTATGTGTGGTTGGAAAAATCGACGCCCCGGTGGCAATTGGTCGACTGGAGCGTTTTGTAGCGGATTATGAACGG